>CAZHMM010000140.1:0-10248 GCA_964533585.1 uncultured Elioraea sp. | reverse complement strand
CGCCGTTCATCAGCGCGCGCGCGATCGAGACGCGCTGCTGCTGCCCGCCGGAGAGCTGGGTCGGGCGGTGACCGAGCCGTTCGGCGAGCCCGAGCCGGCCGAGCTGTTCGGCCGCGCGCGCGTGCCGCGCCGCGCCCGACAGGCCGGCATAGAGGGCGGGGAGCGCGACGTTCTCGACCGCGTTCAGGGTCGGGATCAGGCTGTACTGCTGGAAGATGAAGCCGATGCGCTCGCGCCGGACGGCCGCGAGCGCATCGCTGTCGAGCGTGCCGACCTCCTCGCCCGCGAGCCGGTAGCTGCCCTCGCTCGGCCGGTCGAGCAGGCCTATCAGGTTCATCAGCGTGGTCTTGCCCGAGCCCGAGGGGCCGAGCAGGGCGACGAACTCGCCCGGGTGGATGTCGAGATCGACGGCGTCGAGCGCGGTGACGGCCGTGGCGCCCTCGCCGAACACGCGCGAGACGCCGCGCAGCGCGACGAGCGGCGTGCGCGCCTCCGCGCCCTGGTGGCGCGAGAGATCGGCGAGCAGCGTGGTCATCGCGGCGGCATCCGCGGCGGCCGTTGGGTCTGGCTCTGCTGCGCCGGCGCGCTGCGCTCGTTCAGCACGACGCGCTCGCCCTCCGCGAGCCCCGCGCGGATCTCCGCGCTCACGCGGTCGGTGACACCGATCGTTACCTGGCGCGGCTCGATCGTGCCGTCGGCGGCGATCACCCGCACCTGGCGTTGCGACGGGTCGGCGCCGCGGCGAGGCGTGTCGAGCGCGCTCGCCGGCACGGTCAGCACGCCGCGCGCGTGCGCGCGGATGAAGAACACCTGCGCGGTCATCTGCGGCAACAGCGCGCCGTCGCGGTTGGGGATGTCGAACAGCGCCTGGTAGAGCACGACGTTGTTGACGATCTCCGGCGTCGGATAGATCTGGCGCAGGCTCGCCTGATAGACGCGCTCGGGCGAGCCGAGCGTGCTGAAGCGGATCGGCATGCCGGGCGCGAGGCGCGGCTGATCCGCCTCGGACACCTGCGCGGTCACGGTCATGCTGCTGAGATCGGCGATCCGCATCAGCACCGGCGCGTTCATGTTCGCGTTCAGCATCTGGCCTTCGGTCGCGGTCAGGCTGACCACCGTGCCGTCCATCGGCGCGACGATGCGGGTGAAGGACAGGATCGCGCGATCGGCGGTGAGCCTGCTCTCCTGCGCGGCGATCTGCGCGTGGGTCTGCGCGATCATCGCCTCGCGCTCGCGGAGCTGGGCCTGCACGGTTTCGAGCGCGTCGCGGCTCGTGGCGTTGGCGGCGAACATGCGCTGCTGGCGCTGCACCTGAAGCGTGAGCAGGTCGCGGTTCGCCTCGTGCTGGGTCAGCAGGGCACGCAGCCGCTGCAGCTCGGCCTCGCCCGTGCGCACATTTGCCTGGGTGGTGCGGGCGTCGATCTCGGCGAGCAGATCCCCGGTCGCGACGGCGTCGCCGATCTGCACGTGCAGCCGCTGGAGCTGGCCCGAGACCTGCGCGCCGACGTCGACGTAACGGCGCGGCTGGAGCGAGCCGAGGGCGGCGATCTGATCGAGCACCTCGCCGCGCGCGACCGTGGCGGTCGCGAGCGCGCGCTCGCCGCGGTCCTGCGAGGTCACGGGTCCGTGCAGCGCCACCACCATCGCCGCGAGGGCGGCGAGGGCGAGGACGGCATAGCCCGTGCGAGTGACGGCGCGTCGGGTCATTGAGCGATGGTAGTCCTGCCCGGCGCCAGCGAAAGTCACGAAGGGTAACCAAGCGTAAGGGCCGGGCGGGCGAGACCGTGCTAGAGCAGATCGCATACGGCTGGACTCAGCCGGATGCGTGAAGATGCTCGCAAGAGAGGCCAGAGCGGTTTCCACCGATGTGGAAACCGTTCTAGAGCTTGGCGCGCCAACCGAAGGAGGCCCTGTGGCGCCTGACACTGGACTGACCGACCTGCTCGCGCCGGCCGATCGTGCGCTCGTCACGGCGGCGGAGGACGCAGTGCGGCAGCGCTACCGCTACGGGCGGCACTCGGTGGGCGCGGCGCTGCGCGGGACCTCGGGGCGGGTGTTCGCCGCGGTGAACCTGGATGCGACGGTCGGCCGCGCGGCGATCTGCGCCGAGGCGATCGCACTCGGCGAGGCGGTGATGGCGGGCGAGACCGTCACGCTGGTCGCCGCCGTGCGTCACCCGCGGCCTGACGAAGCGGGTGGGCCGGCGCTCGTCTCGCCCTGCGGCCTCTGCCGCGAGCTGCTGCTCGACTACGCGCCCGAGGCCGAGGTGCTGGTGCCCGGGCAGGGCCGGGTGGCGTTGCGTGCGCTGCTGCCTAGCCCGTATCGCCGCTGACGCGCCTGCCGTCCTCGCCGTCTTCGGGCAGCGTCTCCAGATAGGCCAGGGGTTCGGGACGCGGCGCCTGCGCGACCTGCTCGATCCGGGCCAGCGCGCGGCCGAGCGAGGCGCGCAGATGCTGCTCCAGCGCCGCCGCCGCCGCCTCGATCCGTCCCTCCTCCAGCGCCGTGACGACGGCGAGGTGCTCGGGCAGGAACGGCTCGGTCGGGAAGAGCCGCGGCACCCAGTCGTACAGGAAGGAGTGCGCCACCAGCAGTGACTGGTAGAGGCGGAGCGAGTCCATCAGCGCGCGGCTCCGGCAGTGGCCGAGCAGGCGCAGATGCAGATCGGCCTCCAGCTCGTCGAGCGCGCGGCCGTCCAGCGTCTCGGCGCGCGCCGCTGCCTCCTCCAGCCGCCGTCGCATCGCGGCGACGAAGCCTGACGGCACGGCCGGCATCGCCTTGCGCAGCGCAACCGGCTCCAGCAGCCAGCGCAGTTCATAGAGCTCGCCGACATGCTCGGGCGTCAGCGCCGGCGCGACCCAGCGCCCGCGCGCATCGCGGCGGATCACGCCGCGCTGATTGAGCCGCGCGATCATCTCGCGCGCGACCGTGCGGCTGACGCCGTAGTGGCGCGCGAGCTCGGTCTCGATCACCCGCCAGCCGGCGACCGCGGTGCGGGCGATGATCGCGCGCTCGACCTCCGGGTAGAAGCGCTGCCAGGTGGCCGCGGCTTCGAGCCGCACGGGTGCGAGCGCTGCCGGCTCGGCGTCGCGGGTCGGGCGGCCGCGCACGCGGTAGCCGTGCCCCTCCGCGCGGCGCACCAAGCCGAGCAGTTCGAGCCGCGCGAGCGCCTGCCGGGCCGGCGCGCGGCTGATGCCGAACTGGCGGGCGAGATGCGATTCGAGCAGCAGCGTGCCCGCGGGCAGGGCGCCCTCGGCGATGCGCGCCGCCAGGATCTCGAAGGTGCGCTCGTGCAGCCGGGGCGCGGCACCCGTCAGGGTGCCCGGTTCGGCGGTCGGCGCTGTCGTCCGGTCGGCCATGCTTGCCGCTCGATCCCTCTGTGGCTAGTGTACACACAAGACACAATTCGTGCAGCCCATGGTGCACCCGCGGGCGCGGGCACGGGAACCAGCCGGACCACCGGCGTCAGGAGGGAAGATGAGGACGTCCAGACTGGGAATGGCGGCCGCGGTCGCGGCGTTGGTGGCGGCGACGGCGCCGGGGGCGGCGGCGCAGGAGCGCTTCACGCTCCGCTTCAACCACGTGCTCGGCCCCAGCGAGCCCTATCACCAGGGCTTCCAGACCTGGGCGCAGCGCGTGCGCGAGCGCACCAATGGCGGGCTGACCATGCAGGTGTTCCACTCCGCCCAGCTCGGCGTGGAGGAGGACATCATCGAGCAGATCCGCCAGGGCGCGAATATCGGCCAGAACACGGATTCGGCACGCCTCGGCAACTACGTGAAGGGCATCGCCGTGATGAACGGCCCCTACTTCGCCGAGACCATCGAGGAGGTGGCGAAGGTCGCCGACTCGCCGACGGTGAAGGGCTGGGTCGCGGAGCTCGCCAGCCAGCACGGGCTGCAGGTGGTGTGCTTCGACTGGGTGCAGGGCCAGCGGCACTTCTTCACCAACAAGCCGATCCGCAGGCCGGAGGATCTGGCGGGGCTGCGCATCCGCACCCCGCCCGCGCCGATCTGGCAGGAATCCGTCCGGGCACTTGGCGCCGCGCCGGTGGCGATGGCCTTCGGCGAGATGTACCCCGGCCTCCAGCAGCGCGCGATCGACGGCGTGGAGCTGGTCTGGAACAACATCCCCGCCGGCCGCTTCAACGAGGTGCTGCGCTACGCCAACGAGACCCGTCACATCCTGCTGATCAACTTCCAGGTGGTGAGCTCGCGCTGGTTCCAGCGCCTGCCGGGCGAATACCAGACCGCGCTGGTCGAGGAGTGCCGCAAGGCCGGGCAGGAGACCTCGCGGCGCATCGTCGAGCTCGAGGGCCAGGTGCGCGCTCAGTTGCAGAGCCGCGGCATGACGGTGGTGAGCGACATCGACATCGAGGCGTTCAAGCGCGCCGGCGCGCGCGCCTACCAGGTGCTCGGCATCACCGACGCCTTCCAGGCCGTGCAGCGCGAGATGCGCCGCTGACGCGCTGCCGGTAACGGCGGGACGGCCGCATGGCTGAGTTCTACCGGCGGCTCTGCCGGGCGGAGGCGGTCGTCGCCGGAACGTTCCTGGTGCTGATGGTAGTGTTGGTGTTCACGGGTGGTGTGGCGCGCATGCTGCACCACCCGCTGAACTGGACCATCGACCTCGCCACCTGCCTGTTCGCCTGGGCCTGCTTCCTCTGCGCCGACATCGCCTGGCGCAACAACGCGCTGATCTCGATCGAACTGGTGACCGGGCGGCTCGCGCCGCGCTGGCGCATCGCGGTGATGCGGCTGAACTATCTGCTGATCGCGGCCTTCCTCGTCTACATCGCGATCGTGGGCTCGCATCTCGCCTGGGTCAGCCGCGCGCGTGCGTTCCAGGGCATTCCGGGTGTCAGCTACTCCTGGGTGACCGCGAGCCTGCCGGTGGGCGCGGTGCTGCTGCTGATCACCACGCTGCTGAAGTACCGCGCGCTCGGCCGCGAGCCGGCGCGCGCCTGAGACGATGCTGATCGTCGTGATCGCCTTCGTGGTGCTGATGCTGATGGGCATGCCGGTCGCCTTCGCGATCGCGATCTCGGGTACGCTGTTCTTCCTTCAGAACCTGGACCTGCCGGTGTTCATCCCGGTGCAGGTGACGGTCTCGCAGACGCAGAACTTCGCGCTGCTGGCGATCCCGCTGTTCATCCTCGCCGGCAATTTCCTCAACAAGGCCGGCATCACGGCGCGGCTGCTGACGCTCGCGACCGTGATCGCGGGGCGGATGCGCGGCGGGCTGGCGCAGGTCTCGGTGGTGCTGTCGGCGCTGATGGGGGGTGTGTCGGGCTCGGCGATCGCGGATGCCTCGATGCAGTCGCGGATGCTCGGCCATGAGATGGTCCGCCGCGGCATGCGCCGCGGCTTTGCCGCCGGGGTGCTGTCGTTCGGCGCGCTGCTGACCCCGGTGATCCCGCCCGGGATCGGCATGATCCTGTACGGCTCGATCGGCCAGGTCTCGATCGCCCGGCTGTTCGCGGCCGGCTTCGTCCCCGCCGCCCTGCTCTGGGTCGCACTCGCGACCTCGATCGCGCTGACCGCGCGCCGGCGCGGCTATCCGCCCGAGCGCGACACCGCGCCGAGCGCCGGCGAGGTCTTCCGCGCCTTCCGCGGCGGCATCTGGGCGCTGCTGTTTCCGGTGTTCCTGCTGTTCGGCCTGCGCATGGGCGTGTTCACGCCGTCCGAGATCGGCGCCTTCGCGGTGGTCTACGCGCTGGTCGTCGGGGTCGTGATCCATCGCGAGATGCGCGGCCGGTCGTTCGTCGAGGCGCTCGAGCAGAGCCTGACCGACATCGGCGCGGTGATGTTCCTGATCGCGCTCTCGGCGATCTTCACCTACGGCATCGTGCTGGAGCAGATCCCCGATGTGGTGTCCGGCGCGCTGCTGTCGGTGTCGGACGATCTGAAGCTGGTGATGGCGCTGATCGTGCTGTTCGTGCTGGCGATCGGCTTCTTCGTCGATGCCACCGTGCTGATCATCATGCTGACCCCGGTGTTCCTGCCGCTGGTGCGCGGCCTCGGCGGCGATCCGGTGCATTTCGGGATCGTCTTCATCATCGCCGCGACGATCGGCAACTTCACCCCGCCGGTGGGGGCGGCGATGTACGCGGTCTGCGCGATCCTGCGCGTGCCGGTCGGCGAGTACACGCTTGAGTCGCTGCCGCTGCTGGCGGCGGTGTCGGTCGCGACGCTGCTGCTGATCCTGCTGCCCGGCGTCGTGACATTCGTGCCGGACCTGATCTTCGGGCGGTTCTGACCCCGGCTCGCTTGGACAGCGGGCGGGATTTCCCTACAACCCCGGCCATGTGCCAGAGCCTCCCGAGTCGCCTCGCCGCCGGCGGCCCGGATCGCCGGACCGGGCACCGATGATCGGCCGCCTCTCCGGAACGATCGTCTCGGCCGATGCCGAGGGCGTGGTGATCGACGTGAACGGCGTGGGCTATGTGGTCGGCGTCTCGACGCGCACGCTCGCTGGCCTGCCGCCGCCCGGCGCGGCCGCCACGCTGGCGGTCGAGACCATGGTCCGCGAGGACGCGATCACCCTCTACGGCTTCCTCGATGCGACCGAGCGCGCCGCCTTCCGCACCCTGCTGACCGTGCAAGGGGTGGGGGCGAAGGTGGCGCTCGCGCTGCTCGGCGCCTTCTCGCCCGGCCAGATCGCCGCCGCGATCGCCACGGGTGACGCCAAGACACTGACCCGCGCAGCCGGCGTCGGCGCCAGGCTCGCTGCCCGGCTGGTGACGGAACTGAAGGGCAAGCCCGGCTTCACCGGCGCCGAGGCGATCCCGGTCGCGGCCAGCGTGCCGTCCCCGCCCGCCGATCCGCTGCTCGCGGATGCGGTCTCGGCGCTGGCCAATCTCGGCTACCGCCGCGCCGAGGCCGAGCCCGCGCTCGCCGCCGCCCGCAAGCGCCTGGGTGATGCCTCGACCGTCGAGGCGCTGATCCGCGAAGGCCTGAAGGCGCTCGCGCGATGACCGACCGGCTGACCGACCCGGAAGCGCGCGGCGACGATCTCGGCGAGGCCTCGCTCCGTCCGACCCGGCTCGCCGACTTCATCGGCCAGGCCCAGGCTAAGGCGAACCTGGCGGTGTTCGTGCAGGCGGCCCGCGCGCGCGGCGAGGCGCTCGATCACGTGCTGCTGCACGGGCCGCCGGGCCTCGGCAAGACCACGCTCGCCCAGATCGTCGCGCGCGAACTCGGTGTGGGCTTCCGCGCCACCTCCGGCCCGGTGATCCAGCGCTCGGGCGACCTCGCCGCGATCCTGACCAACCTGAACCCGCGCGACGTGCTGTTCATCGACGAGATCCACCGCCTCCAGCCGGCGATCGAGGAGGTGCTCTATCCGGCGATGGAGGATTTCCGGCTCGACCTGATCATCGGCGAGGGGCCGGCGGCGCGCACGGTGCGGATCGACCTCCAGCCCTTCACGCTGATCGGCGCGACCACGCGCTCGGGCCTGGTCGCCACGCCGCTCCGCGACCGCTTCGGCATCCCGCTGCGCCTCACCTTCTACACGCCGGAGGAGTTGCTCGGCATCGTCCGGCGCGGTGCGGCGCTGCTCGATCTCGACCTGACCGAGGATGGCGCGGCCGAGATCGCGCGCCGCTCGCGCGGCACCCCGCGCATCGCCGGGCGGCTCTTGCGCCGGGTGCGCGACTTCGCCGCGGTGGACGGCACCGCGACGGTCGATGCCCGCGCCGCCGATGCCTCGCTCACCCGGCTGGAGGTGGACGCGCGCGGGCTCGATGCGATGGACCGGCGCTACCTGCGCCTGATCGCCGAGCGGCACGGCGGCGGGCCGGTCGGCGTCGAGACGCTCGCGGCCGCGCTCGCCGAGGCGCGCGACGCGATCGAGGACGTGATCGAGCCCTATCTGATCCAGGAGGGGTTCGTGCTGCGCACCCCGCGCGGCCGCGTGCTGGGCGAGGCGGGCTGGCGCCATCTCGGCCTGATGCCGCCGAAGGGGTTCCAGGCCGATCTGCTGTCGGCCGCGGACGACCCGGATGCGTGAACACCCGCCCCACCAGTTCGCGCTTCGCGTGTATTTCGAGGACACGGACGCGGGCGGCGTGGTCTACCACGCGTCATACCTGCGCTTCGCCGAGCGCGCGCGCACCGAATGGCTGCGGGACCTCGGCCTGGCGCACCGGCAGTTGATCGACGAGTCGGGGCTGATCTTCGTCGTCAAGCGGCTGGCGATCGAGTATCACCGCCCCGCGCGATTGGACGAGTCGCTGGTTGTCGAGACCCGGGTGGCGGGGATCGGCGGCGCGTCCGTGGACCTCCGGCAGCAGATCGGCCGGGGCGGGGAGGGGATCGCGACGCTCGATGTGGCGCTGGCGTGCGTCAGGCTCGCAACGGGCCGGCCTGAGCGCATTCCGGCCACACTTCGCGCGTTGATCCATCCGGTGTCGTGAGGGCTTGACCGAGGATTCTGGCGAATGGACCGAGCGGTGGACGCGGCGGGACTGGCGGCGAACGGCGCTGTCGACCTGTCGCTGTGGGCGCTGTTCCTGCAGGCCGACATTGTCGTCAAGGCGGTGATGATCGGGCTCCTGCTGGCGAGCGTCTGGGTGTGGGCGATCATCTTCGAGAAGGTGGCCACACTCCGGCGCGTGAACGGCCGCGCCGATGCCTTCGAGGACAATTTCTGGTCGGGCAAGAACCTCGAGGATCTCTACGAGGGCGTGCGCGACACGCCGCGCCACCCGATGGAGGCAGTGTTCGCCGCGGCGATGCGTGAGTGGCAGCGTTCGGCGCCAAAGCTCGAACATGCGCCCGAGGGGGTGCGTGAGAGCACGCGCGAGCGGATCGAGCGCGCGATGGCGATCACCATCCAGCGCGAGATGGAGCGGCTGGAGCGCTGGATGATCTTCCTTGCCTCTGTCGGCGCGGCCGCGCCCTTCATCGGCCTGTTCGGCACGGTCTGGGGCATCATGAACAGCTTCGCGGCGATCGCGACCATGCGGAACACCAACCTGACGGTGGTGGCGCCCGGCATCGCCGAGGCGCTGTTCGCGACCGCGATCGGGCTCGCCGCCGCGATCCCGGCGGTGCTCGCCTACAACAAGATCTCGACCGATCTCGGCCGCTATGCCGGGCGGCTCGAGGCCTTCGCCGGCGAGTTCGGCGCGATCCTCTCGCGCCAGGTCTACGAGCCCAGGAGCTGAGCGGATGGCGGGCGGGCTGATGGCACCGCAGCGGGGCGGCAGCAGGAGCCGCTACCGGCCGATGGCCGAGATCAACATGATCCCGCTGATCGACGTGATGCTGGTGCTGCTGATCATCTTCATGATCGCCGCGCCGCTGCTGACGGTCGGCGTGAATGTCGATCTGCCGCGCACCTCGGCCGATCCGGTCTCCAACCCCGATGAGCCGCTGTCGGTGACGATCAATGCCGAGGGGCAGGTCTATATCCAGGAGACGGCGGTGACGCTGGAGGAGCTGGTGCCGCGGCTCGCCGCGATCGCCGAGGCACGCCAGGGCCGCGAGACGCGCATCTTCGTGCGCGGCGACCGCGCGATCAGCTACGGCCGGGTGATGGAGGTGATGGGCAGCATCGCCGCCTCCGGCTTCACCCGCGTCGCCCTGCTGGCCGAGCAGCCGACCGGCCAGCCCGCCGCGCGCCCGGGAGCGCGCTGACCGCGCAGGGCCCGTGCGGCGCTCGCTCGTCCTCTCCGGCGGCCTGCACCTGCTGGTGCTGATGGCGCTGCTGCTCGGCGTTGCGCCAAAAAAACGATTTGCGGAGCCGGTCGAGCAGGGCATTCCGGTCGAGCTGATGATCGCGATGGGCCCGACCGCGCCGGCCGCCACCCCGACCGCGCCGAGCGAGCCGGCGCCGCAGCCGACGCCCGAGCAGATGACGAAGCTGCGCCAGGAGCTTTCGCGCCAGCTTCAGGGAGACGCGATCAGTGCCTACGTCAGCGCACTGCAGTCACGCCTCGGTTTCAGCGTGAACCAGACGGTTTATCGCCGCGCGATGGGGATCGAGACGCAGCAGCCGTAGCCGCCAAAGAGAACAGCTAGCCCTCGAGGCGCCAGGAGCGGTCGGCCATGCGGCAGGCAATGCCCTCAGTGCGCGCTGTGTTCCTGCCGGCCGTGAGCGACATGATGATATGGCGACACACGCGACCGTCGGGGTCCTTGAAGGAGGAGGTCGGGCTGATGATGCCGGAGAGCCGGCCATTGCGCTGGTGCCAGACATAAGAGGCGCCATCGCCGATCTCGCTGAGCGCGAGGTGCACGGCCT
>CAZHMM010000139.1:0-10262 GCA_964533585.1 uncultured Elioraea sp. | reverse complement strand
GGAGCACCGCGCAGGGTGGCGTCGAGGTCGAGCGTGCCGGCTGGCGCGATGCCGGGTGCGGCCAGCGCGGCGAGCGCCAGCGGCAGGCGACGGGCGCCGAGCGTCAGGTCGAGCGTCGGGCTGAGCCGGCCCTGCGCCTCGATCCGCCCGCCGCGCAGCACGAGCGCGAACGGGGCGAGGTCGATGGTCTCGCCGAGCCGCAGCGTGGTCGGCGCGGCGAGGCGGACCGTCTCGCCGCGCGCGCTCGCCTCGAACGCCGAGAGGGCGACGGTGTCGGGCAGCCGCGCTTCCGCGGCGATCGTCGCCGAGAGGTCAGGACCGGCGAAGCGGGCGCGCAGGCCGAGCGTCTCGAGCGGGCCGGCCGCTTCGAGGTCGAGCGCGCCGGCGAGGCCACCGGCCGCCAGGCCGCGCGCCGTGAGGCGGGCGTCGAGCGCGGGCGTGCGCAGGACATCGCGCGCGGTGCCGTTCAGCGTTGCCTCGGCGATCGCCACGCCCTCGGCGGCGAGGCCCTGCGCGCGCGCCTCCACCGTCGCGCCGACACCGTCCATGGCGTCCGGCGCAAGCGTCAGCCGCGCCTCGATCGCCCCGGCGAGGCCGGGGACAAGCTCGCCCAGGCGCGGCACAGAGGCCGTTGCGGCAAAGTCCGGCCGGCCATCGGCGCCGACCCGTCCCTGCCCCTCCAGCCCGGCTTCGCCGTAGCGCAGCGCGAGCCGCGGCACGGCGATCGCCCCGTCCGGCTGCGGCGCGGCCTCGCCGGCGATCGCGATCGCGCGGCCGCCGAGGCTACCGGTTCCCTGCACCGAAACGCGCGGCGCGCTGACCAGCCGCGAGGCCTCGGCGCTGAGCGCAAGCCGCCCGTCGCCCACGCCCTCGACCGCGAGGTGGGACGCGTCGAGCCGGAGCGTCGCGTCGGGGTCCGCAGCGGCGCCACGCAGCGCGATGTCGAGCCGCGCCTCGCCGGCCAGCGGGGCGGCGAGCGCGGTCAGCGCCGGCAGGGCGAGCGTGCCGGCGAGATCGAGCGTCTCGCCCGCGCTGCCGGCGAGGTCGAGCGTGGCGGCGAGGCCCGCCACCGTGAGCCGCTCGATCGCGACCGCGCCGGCGGCGAGCCGCGCCCGCGCCGAGGCGGTCGGCTCGGCGCCGAGCAGCAGGTCGAGCGGCGCCGGCAGCACGGCTTCGGCGAGGCGGAGATCGGCGTCGATCGCGGTCGCTGCGTCGCCGTGCTCGATCCGCGCCGCGAGCGTGAGCGTGCCGTCGGCGTCGAGGCCAGCGGCGGCGGCGAAGGGGGCGAGACGCGGGATCGTGCCCTCCACCGCGAGCGCAGTGTCGCCACCGATCCGCCCGGTGGCGCTGAGCGCCAGCAGCGGGTGCGCGAGCGCCGCCCGCTCGATCGCGATCGCGCCGGCGGCGTCGCGCGCGGCGGCGAGGCGCAGCGTCACCGGCGCGGCATTGAGGCGCGGCAGGGGCAGCTCGTCCGGCAACGCGACACCCTCGGCCTGGGCCTCGGCCGTGAGCCGCAGCGCGCCGCCGAGATCGCCGGCGAGCCGCCCGTCCACCGTCAATCGCGCGAACCGGTAGCCCTCCGGCAGCACGGCGCCGAGGGCGGCGCCCGCGGCGTCCGCGTGCAGGCGGAGATCGGTCGCATCGCCGCGGAGCGCGACCACGCCCTCGGCCTCGGCCGACACACCGCCATCGAAGGCGAGCGACAGGCGGGTCTCGGCGCGCGCGGCGGTGCCCTCCACCGTCGCCCGCGCGGCGAGGCGCCCAAGCGTGGGCAGCCCGGCGAGCCGCGCGATCAACCCGTTCGCCGGCTCGGCGATGTCGAGACGGAGCGCCACCGCGGCGTCGCGCCGCAGCGTTGCGCGATAATGCCCGCCGGTGCTGTCGCGCAGATCGAGCGCGGCGGTGCCGGTGAGGTCGCGCCGCAGCGCCGCTTGCGCCGTGCCGTCCAGCGTGAGGTCGAGGCCCGCGAGGGCCGCGCCGATCCGCGCATTCTCCAGGGCGAAGTCGCGCACGGCGAGATCGACCGGCAGCGACGGCGCGGCGGCGGGTTCCTCGTCGGCCTCGCCCGCCGGCAGGCGCGTCAGCGCCAGACCGACGAGGCGCAGCGTGTCGATCTCGACGCGGCGCGCGAACAGCGAGAGCGGCGACCAGGCGAGCTCGACCCGCTCGATCGCCAGCCACGTGCCCTCGGCGTCGGCGAGCGAGACCTCGCGCAGCGTGGTCGCGCGCAGCGGCGAGCCCTCGATCGCCCCGATCCGCATCCCCGCCGCCCCGGCCGCGCGGCGCGCCAGCTCCTGGCCCGGCCCGGTCTCCAGCGCGAGCACCGCGAGCAGCGGCAGCAGCAGGGCGAGCCCAAGCAGTCCGGCAAGCAGGCGCAGCGCCCAGCGCATCAGAACGCCTGCCCCAGGCCGAGATAGAGCTGCCAGCCGGCATCGCCGGACCGCTTGCCCGAGAGCGGCACCGCGACATCCACACGCACCGGCCCGACCGCCGTGTAGTAGCGCACGCCCACCCCCGCGCCGACGGCGAGGCGCGACGGCAGATCGGGCGCGCGCTCCTCGCCGACCCCGCCGGCATCGACGAAGCCGACCGCGCCCCAGGACTCGCCGATGCGCTGACGGAACTCGATCCCGCCCGCGAGCATGGTGGTGCCGCCGAGCGGGCGGCCATCCGCGCGCGGACCGATCGACTGGTAGGCGAAGCCGCGCACCGTGCCGCTGCCGCCGGCATACACGCGCCGGTCCGCCGGCAGGCCGTCGCGGCTCTGGCCGAAGGCGGCCGCCGCGATCAGCCGCGCGGCCAGCACCGAGCGGCCGTTGCCGGCGAGATCGAGATAGCCCGAGCCGGAGGCGCGCAGGCTGGTATAGGCGAGCGTCGAGCCGAGCAGCGCCGGATAGGGCGTGAGGTCCAGCCGCGCGCGCGTGCCGCGCACGGAATCGAGCGGGTTGCCGGCATCCTCCCACGTCAGCGTCGCCGGCAGACCGACGAAGGTGTCGATCGTCGCCTCGCCCGCCTGCTCGACCCGGCTGCGCTCGAAGGCGAGGCCGAGACTGCCGCTCAGCCGGTCGCTCAGCCGGCGCTCGATCGCCGCCCCGCCCGTGACCGCGATGCGGTCATAGGCATCGGTGCGCTCGCGCAGCGCCCCGGCATCGAGCCGGAGCGTCTGGCCCCGCGCGCCGAAATGCGGCCTGGCGAAGCGCCCGTCCAGGCGGTAGCCGAGATCGCCGAAGCCCCGCTCCAGCAGCCCCGAGACCTCCGCGTCGAACCGAAGGCGCTCGGCGCGCCCGAACAGGTTGCGGTGCTGCCAGCCGGCGCGCAGCGAGGCGCCTTCGGAGGTGGCGTAGGCGCCGCCGAACTCGATCCGCCGCGGCGGCCGCTCGACCGCCTCCAGCGTCACGTCAGCGGTGCCGTCGAGGTTGGGTTCGGGCGCGAGGCGCGCGCGCACCGTGGCGAAGGCGCCGAGATCGAGCAGGTCGCGGCGCATCCGCTCCAGCTCGGCTGGGCTGTAGGGCCGGCCCCCGCGCGCCGCGACCAGCCAAGTGGCGAAGTCGCGATCGACCCGCGCGAGGCCCTCCACCGCGACGCGCCCGATGGTCACGCGCGGCCCCGGCTCGACACTGAGTGCCACCGTCATGGTGCGGTCGGCGTGATCGACGGTCAGCGTGCGCTCGCCGAGCCGGGCATAGGCGCGGCCGTCGCGCCGCAGCGCCTCCAGCAGCGTGGCCTCGGCGGCGAGGATGTCGGCGCCGCGCGCCGGGTCGCCGATCGCGAGGGCGACCGGCAGGCCCTCCGCACCCTCCAGCGTGACGGCGGCGATGGTGTAGAGCGGGCCGGGCGTGACCGCGACCTCGATCTCCAACGGCGGATCGGCCGGTGCGGCCTCGACCGCGGCGATGGCGGCGAGGTCGGTCAGCTCGCGGCCGGCGGCGCGGATCGCCACCGCACCGGCGAAATGGCCCTGGCTGCGCAGCACCGCCGCGAAGCGGTCGCGGTCGGCGCGGGCGCGCGCGATCAGCGCCGCCGGCGCGACCGGCTCCTCGCCCTGGAGCCGGACGAGGGCCGAGGCGTCGCGCAGCAGCGTCTCGAGCCCCGCGACCTCGGTCGGCGCGAACCGCACGACATAGGGCTGGGGATCGGCCGCCCGGGCCGCGAGGCCGGCGAACACGGCCAGGACAGCGAAGGACCGGACAAACCACCGCATGGTCCGGCCGGCTATAGGGGCGCGCGTGCGCAAAGGCGACCGCGACTCACGCCATTGCGACGAGGCGCGCGGCGCGGCTCAGCGTGTCTCGCGCGCGATCACCGCCAGCGCCGCCGCGCTGATCGAGATCTGCGACAAGAGCTGCGTCAGGTCGCGGATGAAGCCCCAGGTCTCGAACGGCGAGGGGTCCTGCGGCACCACCACCATCGAGCCGGGCGGGATCGGCTCGGGCGAGAAGTTCCACGACGACAGCCCGGCCGGCTGGGTCTGGCCGTTCGGCAGCACGACGAAGGCGCGGCTGGTGTCGGCGAAGCGCTGCGCCCCGCCCGCCGCGCGCAGGTAGTCGCCGGCGCGCTGGCCGGAGCGGAACTGAAGCGCGCCCGGGTTCAGCACCGCGCCGACCACGCTGACGTCGTTGGGCCGCTTCGGCACCACCAGCAGGTCGCCCGGTTCGAGCAGCAGGTCGAGCTCGGGCCGCGCCGCCAGCACGGCGGGGTTGGACTCGACCACCATCCGCCCGGCCGCGCGCGCCTCGCGCAACGAGGCGGCGAGCTCGCGCCCGGCCCGGATCGCCTCGCCGAGATCGACCGAGGGCCGCCCGGCGGGCGCCGAGACGGCCCGTCCCGCGGCCACCTGCAACAGGCTGGTCTCCAGCTCGCGCGCCGCCCGCTCGAACCCCTCCTGCTGGCGCACGCGCACGCTCTCGCGGGTGAACACGGCGCCGAACGGATAGGCCTCGCGCGTCAGCCCGCCGGCGCGCTGGATCAGGTCGGAGAGCCGCTCGCCGCGGCGGATGTCATAGACCCCGGGGCGGACGAACTCGCCGGCGAGCCGCACCGGGCCGGTGTCACGGTCGATGAAGATTCGCGCGAAGCGCACGGAGTCGCGCGGGGCGACGCGCACGGCGGCGAAGTTGCGCGAGCCGATGTCGAGCAGGAACCGCTCGACCGGCGCGGCCGAGGCGCCCTCCACCCGCGCCACCCGCGTCAGTTCGACATTGCGCAGATCGGCGGTGTCGGTCGGCCCGGCGGCCACCGCGAGCAGATCGGCGAGCGTCCCTTCCGCCGCGAGCGGATAGATGCCCGGCCGGCGCACCTCGCCGGTGAGCAGCACGGCCGTCTCCAGGGCGGCGGCCGCGAGATCGGGATGCTCGACGAACGCCTCCGGGCAGCCGGCGGGTCCAGCCTCGATCACGCCGAGCCCGGTGACATTGGCGAAGCGCTCGGGGCTGCCGGCGGCCAGCACAGCGAGCTGGGCCAGCGCCGGACAGTCTTCGGGCGGAGCCTCGCCGCGCAGCACGCGCTGCACCGCGGGGCCGGAGAGCCAGGCGATCTCGGCCCGTCCGAGCAGCACCACCTCGTCCTCGTCGGCGAGCGGCAGATCGCCCTGGCCCGCGAGCAGCCGGCCGAGATCGAAGGGCTGCACGCGCTTCAGCCGGGTCGCCGGATCGACCCGGATCAGCGCGGCGAAGCGCAGATAGGGGTCGGGGCGGATCTGGCGCGGATCGCCGACCAGCCGGCGCAGGCTCGGCGCGGCGCCGCGCGAGCGAACCTGCGGCAGCAGCACATGTCCCGAGAGCCGCACCTGCCCGACCAGGGCGGAGAGACTCGGCAGCACCATCACCAGGTCGCCCCGGCGCAGCGCGCGCTCGGGTGCCACCTCGGCGAAGGCGGAGCGGCCGGCGGCGTCGAACTGCTGGAGCAGGAAGCGCACGCCCTGCGGGCGGAGCGTGTCGCCGGCCAGCGCCAGCGCCTCGCGCAGCGGCAGCACCGGCAGCTCGGGCGGCAGCTCGTAGATGGCGGGCCGGCCGACCTCGCCCGCGATCGCCACCGTCCCGCCGAGCGGCGGCACGACGATGCGGTCGCCGGCGGCGAGCGAGAGGTCCGGCGTCTCGCCGCGCCCCGACAGCACGCCGTAGAGATCGACCCGGCGCGACCCGCCCGGCCCGTCGATGCGGATCGCGCGGAGGGTTCCGGTGCGCTTCACCCCGCCGGCGGCGGCGAGCGCGTCCAGCACCGAGGCGAGGCTGGTCAGTGCCTGGAACCCCGGCCGCACCACCTCGCCGCCGACGAAGACCTGCACCTGCCGCACCGCGCCGACCGCGACGAAGGCCTCGGTGCCGGGCAGTTCGCGCGCGAGCCGCGCGTCGAGTTCGGCGCGGAGCTGGGCGAGGCTGCGTCCGGCGGCCGGGATCGGCGCGAGATCGGGCAGGGTCAGCCGGCCGTCGCGGTCGATCCGGGCGGCGACGCTGCGCGCGACCCGTCCGCGCAGGGTCACGACGATCTCGTCGTCGGGGCCGAGCAGGTAGCCCGGTGGCAGGGCGGCGACCGCGCCGGGCCCGCCCACGGGCAGGGAGCCGAAGGTGTCGTAGCCGAACTGGCGCAGCGGCGCCGCGCCGACCGGCAGGCGCGGGGCATAGAACGCCTCGGCCGGCGAGTCGGGCTCGGGCGGGATCGCGGTTGCGTTCGGGGCCGGTTCGGCGGCGCGCATCGGCGCGGGCAGCGCGGGCTCGGCCCGCGCGGGCGGTGGGCCGCCTGCCGCATCGAGCATGCGCTGGATCGCCTCGGGGGTGACGCCGGGCGGCAGGCCGGGCAGCGGCGGCGGCGCCAGCGGCGCCTGCGCCGCACACGGCACCGCGACCAGGATCGCCAGGGCTGCCAAGGCCAGTCGAACCGCCACCGGGACGCTCCCGCAGGGCGGCCGGATCGGCGCCGGCGCGATTCCGGACCTCAACCCCTGCGCGACATGCGGTAACACGTCACGCGCGCGTGTGCCAACACGGGCCAGGAGTCGCAGGGGGCGGGCGATGGCGGCGGAGATGCGGGTGGGTCGGCTCGGCATGCTGCGCGCGCTCGCGCAGCGCGGCCTGGCGCCGACGCTCTGGCGCCTGCGCCACGAGGCCTGGCTGCGACTCGGCGGTCCGGCGCGCGCCCTGCCCGACCGGCCCGCGCCGTCCGGGCCGTTCCTCGCCGCACCCACCACCCCGCTGGTGCTTGACGCGCCCGTGCTCGCGCGCCTGCTCGCCGGCGCGGATGCGGCGACGCGCCTGCCCGACTGGACCGCCGGCCGGCCGGATGCGGACACGCCCTGGCACGCGATCGACCCCTATGGGCACGGCGACATCCGGCTGCTGTGGGAGGGCTCGCGCTTCGCCGCGCTGCCGGTGCTGGCGCTTGCCGCCCGCGCCTCCGGCTCGGCCCGCTTCCTCGACGCGGCCGAGGCGCATCTCGTTGGCTTCCTCGCCGCCTGCCCGCCCTTTCGCGGCCCGCACTGGGCAAGCGCGCAGGAGGCGGCGATCCGGCTGATCCACCTCACCGCCGCCGGGGTCATCCTCGGCGGCACGACCGATGCCGCCCGCGCGCTGGCGGCGCTGCTGGCCGATCGCGTGCGCGCGACCCTGACCTACGAGCGGTCGCTCGCCAACAACCACGGAATCGTCTGCGCCGCGGCGCTGGCCGGCGCCGGCGCCGTTCTCGGCACCGCGGACCACCACCTCGGCACGCGGCTGCTCGCCGCCGACCTGCCGCGCCTGACCACGACCGCGGGCGGCTTCGCCCAGGTCTCGACCCGCTACCACCGCATGGCGCTCGATGCGCTCGCCTTCGCCGCCCTCGCCGGCGCGGCCCTGCCGGCCGGCGTGCGCGACCGCGCCGCCGCCATGGCCGACTGGCTCGCCCGCGTCACCGACCCGGCGACCGGACGGGCGCCCCGGCTCGGCCATGACGACGGCACGGTGCTGCTCGATGCCGGCTGCGCCGGGCTGGACGATGCCCGCCCCACCCTCGCCCGCGCGGCGGCCGCGTTCGCCGGGACCGCCGATCCGGCGCGCGCGCTCGCCGGGCTCGGCCCCCTGCCCGACCCGGCCGCGCCCGCCGTCTGGACCGACGCCGAGGGCGGCACGGCCGGCATCACCACCGGTCCGGCGATCGCGCTGCTGCGCCTGCCGGGCGGGCGCTTTCCCGCCGGACAAGCCGACATCCTGCACCTCACGCTCATGCATCGGGGCGAGGAGATCCTCCGCGACGCCGGCACCTGGCTGTACAACCCGCCGCACGGCGAGGCCGATCTGGCCGGCACCACACACCACGGCACCGCGCAGTGGGGCGAGCAGGACCGCCCGCCGCGACTCGGCCGCTTCCTGTTCGCCGCACCGCCGCGGCTCCGCCTGCTGGAGACCGGCCCCGGCAGCCTGCGCGCCGCCTGCGACCGCCACGACCGCACCGTCACGGTCGCCGGCCATGCCTGGACCGTGACCGACCGCCTGGCGCCCGGCGCGACGCTGCGCTGGCGCCTGCCCGCCGGAACCTGGCTGCGCCGGCCCGACGGGGTCGAGGGCGCGGCCGCCGCCCTCGCCGTCACCGCGGACGGGCCGATCGATCTGCGCCTGGTGCAGGGCTGGGACAGCCCGCGCTACGGCGCGCGCGAGCGCATCCCCGTGCTGACGATCCGGCTTGGCCCGGCAGCACAGACCGTTACGACGCGCATTCGATTGGCTTGATGCACTTTTGACGGTCGCCTGACGCGCGCATTTCGTTCACGGATTGTAAAGCTTTGGGATCGGCGACGATCCTTGCAACCCCGTCGCGTGCTGTGAGCCGCGTCCATGACCAGTGACGCTCTGTTGGCCGGGCTGTGGCGCCATCGTGTCGGCGTCCTGCTCGGCGCGCTTGCCCTTTGGCTCGCCGCGTTGGGGGTGCTGCTGCTGGTCCCACGCGCCTACGTCGCCCAGGCCGTGGTCGCGCCGACCGAGACCACCGGCATCGCCGCCTCCAGCCTGCTCTCGCCGCTGCCGCAGTTCGGCGCCGGGCTGATCGAGCAGCGCCCGAGCGGCAATTTCGCGGTCTATCTCGGTGCCCTGCGCGGCCGCGAGGCCGCCCTCGTGCTGCGCCGCGACACCGCGCTCGCCCAACGTCTCGCCGCCGACCGGGCGGAGAGCCCGCTCACTTCCGCCCTCGCGCTGGTCGGGTTCGGCAATGCGGAGGTGCTTGACGACGACCTGATGGCCTGGCTCCGCCGCAACACGGGCGCGACCCAGAGCCCGGCCAGCCCGCTCTGGACCGTCGAGGCGCGCCACCCCGACCCGACCATCGCGCTCGCGGTGCTGACGGCGCTGCACGGCGCCGCCGAGGCGCGGGTGCGCGAGGAGATGCAGGCGATGGTGGCGCGCCGCCTTGCCTTGCTGACCGAGCGGGCGGCGCGCGAGCCTGATCTCGGCGTCCGCCAGGCGCTCTACGGCCTGATCGCCGAGGCCCACCGGCACGCGGCGGTGCTGGCCGCCGACCCGGCGGTGGCGGCGCGCATCGTCAGCGCGCCTTCGGTCGAGGACCGGCCGAGCGTGCCGAACCGGACGCTGCTCGCCGCCCTCGCCGCGCCGGCCGCCCTGGTGAGCTCGCTCGGGCTCTGGGCGCTCGCCCTGATCGCGTGGCGGCGCGAGCAGGCCGCGCACGAGCCGGCCCCGCCGCTGCGCGCGCTCGCCGGAGGCCGTGCGGGTGCGGACTGACGTCGCGCCAGCCGCGCTGCTCGGCCTCGCCGCCGCCGGGCTCCAGTTCGCCGCGGCGCTGAAGGGCCTGCCCGGGCTGGCGCAGTTGCCGTTCGACCTGACGCCGCCGCTGCTCGTGCTGGTGCTGGGATTGGCCGCGACGCGGTTCCTGCTGCACCCGCACCGGATCGGGCCCGAGCCCGCGCTGGTGGTCGGCCTCCAGGCGCTGCTGGCGCTCTGGCTCGTCACCGCCGGCGCCTGGAGCGGCGGGCCGGAGACGCTGCCGCGCAAGCTCGCCGAGATCGTGCTGCTGGCGCCGGCGATGACGCTGGCGGGGCTGGCGGTGGCGGCGCACCCGGCGGCCTTCGCGGCGTTCGCCGGCGGCTGCGCGGCGATCGGCCTCGCGGTCGCGCTGGCCGTGCCGCTCGCGGTCGCGGCCGGCCTCGCCGTGCTCGGCGGCGCGGCGGATGCCGAGACGATCCGCGTGCAGTACCAGGTGGCGACGCTGGCGCTGGCCGCGGGCGCTGCGGTGCTGGCGGCCGGCGCGGTCCCGGCGCAGGGGTCGGGGCGGCTGCTGCGGAT
>CAZHMM010000138.1:0-10336 GCA_964533585.1 uncultured Elioraea sp. | reverse complement strand
CGACCGACGACCCGGACGGCGGACGCCTGGAGGTCGATGTCTTCCCGCTGGTGACGGCCCTTGTCGTCGGCCGGCACGATGGCAGACCGATGCGGCCGCAGGACGAATCGGCGGGGCGGGAGGCTGCGCGCGCCTATTGCGACGCGAGGGGGCAGCGCCTTCCGGCGGGCGCGGGACGGTTGAACGACGGCGCCTGGGCCTTCCGGCCTTGCCGAAGCGGCTCCGATTGATGCGGCGCCGATCGGCCGCCATGGGCTCGCCGGCCGAGGCAGGCGGCGCTCGGCATTCGATACACGACCGGTTCTGACGCAGCACGCAGCTATGCTGCACCCGCATCTCGCCAACGTGGTTCGCGCCGAGCCGCTCCGTGGCCGGATAAAGGAATAAAGTCCTAAAGTGGTAAAGGGGCGGCGGGGGCGCTTTCCTCGACGCGACAGACACTTGGAGGGAAGGGCCATTGGCCCTTCCCTCCAAACCACCCATCCCGTCTACCCACCCCGTCCCGCCATCACGTCGCCCGCGTCCGGCGGCAGACGCAGGCAGACCGGCACCGCCAGCACCGCCACCAGCGTCACCGCGAAGAACGCCGCCGAGAAGTCGCCTGCGCCCGGCACAGCGTGCCCCGAGACGCGCATCGCCGTCTCCAGGGCGCCGGCGGCCGCCACCACCCCCAGCGTCAACGAGACCTGCTGCGCGGTCGAATAGAACCCGGTCGCGTCCGCCGTGCGGTGGCGGCGGATGTCGGCGAAGGCCACGGTGTTGAAGGCGGTGAACTGCAGGCTGCGGAAGAACCCGCCCACCGCCAGCATCAGATGCATGGCCCACACCGGCCACGCCGCCCCCAGCAGCCCCATCGCCCCGATCGAGGCCGCCGAGGCCACCCCGTTCGCCACCAGCAGCCGGCGGAAGCCGAAGCGGCGCAGCAGGGGGGCCGCCGCCACTTTCATCGCGATCGCCCCCACACTCGCCGAGAAGGTGATCAACCCCGCCTCGGCCGCACTCCACCCGAACCCGACCTGGATCATGCTCGGCAGCAGGAACGGGATCGCGCCCACGCCGATGCGGAACAACGTCCCCGCCGCCACCGACAGCCCGAAACTCGGCACCGACAGCAGCCGCAGGTCCAGCACCGGCCGCGCGCTCCGCCGCGCATGGCGCAGATAGACCGCACCCGCGGTCAGCCCGAGCGCCAGCACCCCAAGCCCCGCCGGCACCCCCAGCACCGGCTTCGTCAACAGCTCCCCGCCCAGGATGATGCCCGCCAGCGCCACCCCCGACAGCGCGAGCCCCGGCCCGTCCAGCTGCCGGCTCGCGGTGCCGCGGGTCTCCGGGATCACGCGGGTCGCCAGCACCAGCCCGATCAGCCCGACCGGGATGTTGAGCGCGAAGATCCAGCGCCACGAGACATGGGTGACGATCAGCCCGCCCACGGGAGGGCCGAGCAGCGGCCCGATCAGCGCCGGGATCGACAGCCAGGCCATGGCATTCACCAACTGGCTCTTCGGCACCGAGCGCAGCATCACCAGCCGCCCCACCGGCACCATCAGCGCCCCGCCCATGCCCTGCACGATCCGCGCCGCCACCAGGAAGGGGAGGGAGGGCGCCAGCCCGCAGAGCGCCGAGCCGAGCGTGAACACCACGATCGCGGCCTGGAACACCCGCCGCGCGCCGAACCGGTCCGCCAGCCAGCCCGAGGCCGGGATGAACACCGCCAGGCTCAGCATGTAGGCGGTCAGCGCCAGCGACAGCGTCACCACATCCGAGCCGAAGCCGGCCGCCATGGCGGGCAGCGCGGTGGCGATCACCGTGCTGTCCATGTTCTGCATGAACAGGGCCGCGGCCACCACCAGCGCGGTCAGCCGCGGCGGGCGGGAGGGGGCGGGGTCGTCGGGGCTGACCCTCGTCAGGGGCATTGACAGCCGCGCATTTGGGGCTGGACAGTCTCCGGCGGCACGCCTATACCCGCCCGCTCGCAGACAACGGGACGCGGGAGGGGTGCGTTTGCGCGCATCCCGCAGGCACCGCGGCCCCCTGGAACCAGGGGTGAGAGATGGCGAAGAAGATCGTCGGGTACATCAAGCTGCAGATCCCGGCTGGGAAGGCGAACCCGTCCCCGCCGGTGGGTCCCGCGCTCGGTCAGCGCGGCCTCAACATCATGCAGTTCTGCAAGGAGTTCAATGCGGCAACCCAGTCGATCGAGCCGGGCACGCCGACGCCGGTGGTGATCACGGCCTACGCCGACCGCACCTTCTCCTTCGTCACCAAGACCCCGCCGAACACGCATTTCCTGCTGCGTGCGGCCAAGCTCGAGAAGGGGTCAACCGCCCCGGGCAAGGGCGCGAAGATCGGCAAGGTGACGACCGCGCAGCTGCGCGAGATCGCCAAGGTCAAGATGAAGGACATGAACGCCTATGACGAGGAGGCGGCGATGCGCATGCTCGCCGGCTCCGCCCGCTCCATGGGCCTCGAAGTGGTGGAGGGCTGAGCGATGGCCGATGGTGGCAAGCGACTCGTCGCGCTCTACAAGGGGTTCGATGCGCAGAAGGCCTACCCGCTCGATGAGGCGGTGCGAATCGTCAAGCAGAACGCCAAGGCCAAGTTCGACGAGACCGTCGAGATCTCGATGAACCTGGGCATCGATCCGCGCCACGCCGACCAGAACGTGCGCGGCATGACCTCGCTGCCGAACGGCACCGGCAAGACGCTGCGGGTCGCCGTGTTCGCCAAGGGGGCGAAGGCCGAGGAGGCGAAGGCCGCCGGCGCGGATGTGGTCGGCGCCGAGGACCTCGCGGAAGTCGTGCAGGGCGGCAAGATGGACTTCGACCGCTGCATCGCCACGCCGGACATGATGGCCCTGGTGGGCCGGCTCGGGAAGGTGCTCGGCCCCCGGGGGCTGATGCCGAACCCGAAGCTCGGCACGGTGACGATGGACGTGAAGGGGGCCGTGCAGGCCGCCAAGGCCGGCCAGGTCGAGTTCCGCGCCGAGAAGGCCGGCATCGTGCATGCCGGGATCGGCAAGGCGTCGTTCCCGGAGGAGAAGCTCGCCGAGAACGCGCGCGCCTTCATCGACGCGATCGCCAAGGCCAAGCCGTCGGGGGCGAAGGGCACCTACATCAAGAAGGTCGCGCTCTCCTCGACCATGGGGCCGGGCGTGAAGGTGGATCCCGCCTCGCTGTCGACCTGACGGCGCGGCGCACGAGTTCCGCCGCCGGGCGACCGGCGGCGGGAAACGCGGGGCGGCAGGGTATCGCCGCACCGCACCCTGTCCGAGACCGTGTGTGGGGCGGCGCCACGGCGCTCCCCGTGAAGGGCCGGGAGGCCCGCAGGCGGTAGACAGGAGGAACGGATTGCGAGGAGGGCGTCCGGCGCACCAGGGCGGTGCGGCGGGGGCCTCATTCGCGGTTCGGTCTTCTGCGTCTGGACAGGCGAACCGGGCCATCTGGCCGCCGGCCTGTCCGGAAGGCGGATGGTCCATGGGCAGTTCGGCCCCGGGGTGGTCCCGGGCCGAAGCGATGGAGACGGGACGTGGACCGTACGGAGAAGCGGGAGGTCGTTGCCTCGCTCGCCGCCGTGTTCCAGGAGACGTCGATCGTCGTCGTCACCCGCAATGCGGGGCTGACGGTGGCGGAGGTGTCGGACCTGCGCGCACGGATGCGGGATGCCGGGGCGACCTTCCGGGTCGCGAAGAACCGTCTGGCCAGTCTCGCCCTTCAGGGCACCCGGTTCGACGGGATAGCGCCGATGCTGACGGGTCCGACCGCGCTTGCGTGGTCATCGGACCCGGTGGCGGCGGCCAAGACCGTCGTGACGTTCGCCAAGGCCAACGAGAAGCTTGTGATTGTCGGGGGTGCGCTCGGCACCCAGACGCTGAACGCGGAAGGGGTGAAGGCGCTCGCCGAGCTGCCCTCGCTCGATGAGCTCCGCGCGAGGCTGATCGGCATGATCAAGACCCCGGCCACCAGGATCGCGAGCGTGCTCGCGGCCCCGGCCGGCCAGGTGGCCCGCGTGATCGGTGCCTACGCGAAGAAGGACGAGGCGGCCTGAGGGCCTTCCGAAGACGTGATGCGCGGCCCGGATGGTCCGGGTTGCGAGCAGAAGATCGAACCGCAAGATACAAGGACTGAGACGATGGCTGATCTGGCGAAGCTGGTGGATGAGCTCTCGACGCTGACGGTGCTCGAGGCGGCCGAGCTCTCGAAGATGCTCGAGGAGAAGTGGGGCGTGTCGGCGGCCGCGCCGGTGGCGGTGGCGGCGGCCCCGGCGGCGGGTGCCGCGGCGGCTCCGGCGGCCGAGGCGCAGACCGAGTTCACCGTGATCCTGGCCAAGGCCGGCGAGAAGAAGATCAACGTGATCAAGGAGATCCGCACGATCACGGGTCTCGGCCTGAAGGAGGCCAAGGATCTCGTCGAGGGTGCGCCGAAGGAAGTGAAGGCCGGCGTGAACAAGGACGAGGCGGACAAGATCAAGAAGGTGCTCGAGGAGCAGGGCGCGACCGTCGAGATCAAGTGAGCGGGCGCGACTTGATGCATAGGGCGGCCTCGGCCGCCATGCGGTGCCGGGCGGGGGTGACCCTCCTCCGCCCGGCATCCGCTGTTTCGGCAACCGGCCGCCGTCCCGGCCGGGCAGGGTCCGCCATTCCGGGTGTTCCGGCTCCAGCCAGCATGGGGGCAGGTCGATGATCGGTTCGTTCACGGGCAGGAAGCGCATTCGCAAGAGCTTCGGGCGGATCCCCGAGGTGGCGCCGATGCCGAACCTGATCGAGGTCCAGCGCGCCTCCTACGAAGGCTTCCTGCAGATGCACGTGAAGCCGGACGGGCGCGTCCATGCCGGGCTGCAGGAGGTGTTCAAGGGCGTCTTCCCGATCGACGACTTCGCCGGTCGCGGCCGGCTTGAGTTCGTCCAGTACGAGTTCGAGGACCCCAAGTACGACGTCGAGGAGTGCATGGCGCGCGGCATGACCTATGCCGCGCCCTTGAAGGTGCGGCTGCGCCTGATCGTCTGGGACGTCGACGAGGACACCGGCGCCCGCTCGATCCGCGACATCAAGGAGCAGGACGTCTACATGGGCGACATGCCGCTCATGACGGACAACGGCACCTTCATCGTGAACGGCACCGAGCGCGTCATCGTCTCGCAGATGCACCGTTCGCCTGGCGTGTTCTTCGACCACGACAAGGGCAAGACGCACTCCTCGGGCAAGTACCTGTTCGCCGCGCGCGTGATCCCCTATCGCGGCTCCTGGCTCGACTTCGAGTTCGACGCCAAGGACATCCTCTACGTGCGCATCGACCGGCGCCGCAAGCTGCCGGTCACCACGCTGCTCTATGCGCTCGAGAGTGCGGCCACCGAGGCACTGCGTGCGGCGCGCGAGGCGGCGGGCGAGCAGGTCGAGCAGGGCGAGGTCCGAGGCATGGATGCCGAGGAGATCCTGGCCGTGTTCTACGGCCGCGTGGTGTTCACGCGGGGCCAGAAGGGCTGGAGCCGTGCCTTCGAGCCCGACGCGTTCCGCGGCATCAAGCTGTTCGACGCACTGGTCGATGCGAAGACCGGCCAGGTCGTGGCAGAGGCGGGGGCGAAGCTCACGCCGCGTGCCGCGCGCAAGATCGCCGAGGCCGGCACCACCGAGGTGCTGGTCGGGCGTGCGGACCTGCTCGGCCGCTTCGCCGCCGAGGACATGGTCAACCCCGAGACCGGCGAGATCTATCTGGAGGCGGGTGAGGAGATCACCGAGCCCAAGCTTGCGGCGATCGAGGAGGCGGGCTTCGACACGCTGGCGACGCTCGCGATCGACCAGCACACCGGCCCGTGGCTGCGCAACACCCTGACGCTGGACAAGAACTCCAACCGGGACGAGGCGATCCTCGACATCTATCGGGTGATGCGCCCGGGCGAGCCGCCGACGCCGGAGACGGCCGAGACGCTGTTCAAGGGCCTGTTCTTCGATCCCGAGCGCTATGACCTCTCGGCGGTCGGGCGGGTCAAGATGAACATGCGGCTCGGCTTCTCGGCCGAGGAGGTGCCGGACACGGTGCGCACGCTGCGCAAGGCCGACATCCTCGCAGTGGTCAAGACGCTGCACGAGCTGAAGGACGGCCGCGGCCAGATCGACGACATCGACAACCTCGGCAACCGGCGCGTCCGTTCCGTGGGCGAGCTGATGGAGAACCAGTACCGCGTCGGCCTCCTGCGCATGGAGCGGGCGATCCGCGAGCGGATGAGCTCGGTCGATATCGACACGGTGATGCCGCACGACCTGATCAACGCCAAGCCGGCGGCGGCGGCGGTGCGCGAGTTCTTCGGCTCCTCCCAGCTCAGCCAGTTCATGGACCAGACGAACCCGCTCTCGGAGGTGACGCACAAGCGCCGGCTCTCGGCGCTCGGCCCGGGCGGCCTGACCCGCGAGCGCGCGGGCTTCGAGGTGCGCGACGTCCACCCGACCCATTACGGCCGGATCTGCCCGATCGAGACCCCCGAGGGTCCGAATATCGGCCTGATCAACTCGCTCGCGACCTACGCCCAGGTGAACAAGTACGGCTTCATCGAGACGCCGTACCGCATGGTGCGCGACGGCAAGGTGCTGCCCGGCGCGCCGCGCTACCTCTCGGCGATGGAGGAGGAGAAGCTCGTCGTCGCCCAGGCCGACGTGCCGATCGGCCCCGACGGGCAGATCCTCGGCGATCTCGTCTCCGTGCGGAAGGGCGGCGACTACGCGATGGTGCCGCCCGACCAGGTGACGGCGATCGATGTCAGCCCCAAGCAGCTCGTTTCGGTGGCGGCGGCGCTCATCCCGTTCCTCGAGAACGACGACGCGAACCGCGCGCTGATGGGCTCGAACATGCAGCGCCAGGCGGTGCCGCTGATTGAGGCCGAGGCGCCGCTGGTCGGCACCGGCATGGAAGGGCCGGTGGCGCGCGATTCCGGGGCCGCGATCATGGCGCGCCGCGATGGCGTGGTCGATCAGATCGACGGCGCGCGCATTGTCGTGCGCGCGACCCGCGAGGACGGCACCACCGAGGGCGTGGACATCTATCGGCTGCGCAAGTTCCAGCGCTCCAACCAGTCCACCTCGATCAACCAGCGTCCGCTGGTCCGGGTGGGCGATGCGGTGCAGGCGGGCGACATCATCGCCGATGGGCCGTCCACGCAGCTCGGCGAGCTTGCACTGGGACGGAACGTTCTGGTCGCGTTCATGCCGTGGAACGGCTACAACTTTGAGGACTCGATCCTGATCTCCGAGCGGATCGTGCGCGATGACGTGTTCACCTCGATCCATATCGAGGAGTTCGAGGTCATGGCGCGCGACACCAAGCTCGGCCAGGAGGAGATCACGCGCGACATCCCCAATGTGGGCGAGGAGGCGCTGAAGAACCTCGACGAGGCCGGCATCGTCTATATCGGCGCCGAGGTCCGCCCGGGCGACATCCTGGTCGGGAAGGTGACGCCGAAGGGCGAGAGCCCGATGACGCCGGAGGAGAAGCTGCTCCGCGCGATCTTCGGCGAGAAGGCCTCGGATGTGCGCGACACCTCGCTGCGCCTGCCGCCCGGTGTCGCCGGCACGATCGTCGATGTGCGCGTGTTCGCCCGCCGCGGCGTGGACAAGGACGAGCGCGCGCTCGCGATCGAGCGGGCCGAGATCGAGAGTCTCGCCAAGGACCGCGACGACGAGAAGGCGATCCAGGAACGTTCGTTCCTGAACCGCGTCAGGGAGAAGCTGCTCGGCAAGGTCGCGGGCTCCGGCTACAAGGGGCTTAAGGCCGGCACCGAGATCGACGAGGCGGTGCTCGCCGAGATTCCGCGCGGCGCCTGGCGCAACGTGGTGGTCTCCGACGATGCCACCATGGCCGAGATCGAGCAGCTGAAGCGCGAGTTCGACGAGGCTGTGCGCAAGCTGGAGGCGCGCTTCCTCTCGAAGGTCGAGAAGCTGCAGCGCGGCGACGAGCTGCCGCCCGGCGTGATGAAGATGGTCAAGGTGTTCGTCGCGGTGAAGCGCAAGCTTCAGCCGGGCGACAAGATGGCCGGCCGGCACGGCAACAAGGGTGTGGTCTCCAAGGTCGTGCCGATCGAGGACATGCCGTTCCTCGAGGACGGGACCCCCGTGGACATCGTGCTCAACCCACTCGGCGTGCCGAGCCGCATGAATGTCGGCCAGATCCTGGAGACGCATCTCGGCTGGGCCTGCGCGGGGCTCGGGCATCAGATCGGCGAGGCGCTGGACGCCGCGCGCCGGTCCGGCAACTTCGCGCCCTTGAAGCAGAAGCTCGAGGACGTCTATGGCACCGAGATCTACCGCGAGCAGATCGCGGAGATGGATGTCGGCGAGCTTGCCGAGCTCGCGGGCAATCTGCGTCCGGGCGTGCCGATCGCGACGCCGGTGTTCGACGGCGCGCGGATGGACGACATCGAGGCGATGCTGGAGAAGGCGGGGCTGGAGCGGTCGGGCCAGGTGACGCTGGTGGACGGGCGCACGGGCGAGCCGTTCGAGCGCAAGGTGACGGTCGGCTACATCTACATGCTGAAGCTGCACCACCTGGTGGACGACAAGATCCACGCGCGCTCGATCGGGCCGTACAGCCTCGTCACGCAGCAGCCGCTCGGCGGCAAGGCGCAGTTCGGCGGGCAGCGCTTCGGCGAGATGGAGGTCTGGGCGCTCGAAGCCTACGGCGCGGCCTACACGCTCCAGGAGATGCTGACGGTGAAGTCGGACGACGTCTCGGGCCGCACGAAGGTCTACGAGGCGATCGTGCGCGACCAGGACAACTTCGAGGCCGGCATCCCCGAAAGCTTCAACGTGCTGGTGAAGGAGCTGAAGTCGCTCGGGCTGAATGTCGAGCTCGAGAACCGCGGCGCCTGATGCGGTGGCGGTCCGTCAGGATCGCCGTCCGCTTTGAGAGTTCCGTTCGCAGTGCCGGGGCGCATCCGGCAGAAGCGAGGATGAGACGATGAACGAGCTGATGAAGATCCTGGGCCAGCAGTCGGGCGCCCTGACCTTCGACCAGATCAAGATCTCGATCGCGAGCCCGGAGCAGATCCGCTCCTGGTCCTACGGCGAGATCAAGAAGCCGGAGACGATCAACTACCGCACCTTCAAGCCGGAGCGGGACGGGCTGTTCTGCGCGCGCATCTTCGGGCCGATCAAGGACTACGAGTGCCTGTGCGGCAAGTACAAGCGGATGAAGTTCCGCGGCATCATCTGCGAGAAGTGCGGCGTCGAGGTGACGCTCGCCAAGGTGCGGCGCGAGCGGATGGGCCATATCGAGCTTGCGAGCCCGGTCGCGCATATCTGGTTCCTGAAGTCGCTGCCCTCGCGGATCGGCCTGATCGTCGACATGACGCTTAAGGAGATCGAGAAGGTTCTCTACTTCGAGAGCTACATGGTGCTTGAGCCTGGGCTCACCGACCTGAAGCTGCACCAGCTCGTCTCCGAGGAGCAGTACCAGGCGAAGATCGACGAGTTCGGCGAGGACGCGTTCTCGGTCGGCATCGGCGCCGAGGCGATCAAGGGCGTGCTCGCGGGGATCGATCTCGCGGCCGAGAAGACCAGGCTGCGCGTCGAGCTGCGCGAGACGACCTCCGAGGCCAAGCGGAAGAAGCTGGTGAAGCGGCTGAAGCTGATCGAGGCCTTCCTCGAGAGCGGCGCGCGGCCGGAGTGGATGATCCTCGACGTCGTGCCGGTCATTCCGCCCGAGCTTCGTCCGCTCGTGCCGCTCGACGGCGGCCGCTTCGCGACCTCGGACCTGAACGACCTCTACCGGCGCGTGATCAACCGCAACAACCGCCTGAAGCGCCTGATCGAGCTTCGCGCCCCCGACATCATCGTGCGCAACGAGAAGCGCATGCTGCAGGAGGCGGTGGACGCGCTGTTCGACAACGGCCGGCGCGGCCGCGCGATCACCGGGGCGAACAAGCGGCCGCTGAAGTCGCTCTCCGACATGCTGAAGGGCAAGCAGGGACGGTTCCGCCAGAACCTGCTCGGCAAGCGCGTGGACTACTCGGGCCGCTCGGTGATCGTGGTCGGGCCGGAGCTGAAGCTGCATCAGTGCGGGCTGCCGAAGAAGATGGCGCTCGAGCTGTTCAAGCCGTTCATCTACTCCAAGCTCGAGAAGTACAACCTCGCCACCACCATCAAGGCCGCCAAGCGGATGGTCGAGAAGGAGCGTCCCGAGGTGTGGGACATCCTCGAGGAGGTGATCCGTGAGCATCCCGTTCTGCTCAACCGCGCGCCGACCCTGCACCGCCTCGGCATCCAGGCCTTCGAGCCCGTGCTGATCGAGGGCAAGGCGATCCAGCTGCACCCGCTGGTCTGCACGGCCTTCAACGCCGACTTCGACGGCGACCA
>CAZHMM010000137.1:4354-10368 GCA_964533585.1 uncultured Elioraea sp. | reverse complement strand
TCCGCCTGGCGCGCGATCTCCTTGGCCAGCCGCGCGCGCTCGGCGGCGAGGTCGATCACGTCGGCGAGCGGCAACACGAGCGTGGCCTCGTCCAGCACCGCCTGCGCGGCCCCCTTCGGCACCTCGCCGGCGAGCGGCGCGACCTCGGAGAGCCGCGCGAGCCGCAGCACCGCGTCGGTCCAGCGCCCGAGCCGCTCCAGCGTGGCGGGCGCGGCGTCCTTCAGCGCGAGCGGGATCGCGCGGCCGGGCGGTACGTTGCTCTCGCTGCGGATGGTGCGCACCTCGGACACGAGCCGCACCACCCACTCCACCTCCGCCTCGGCCGCAGGATCGCGCGGCAGCGCCGCCGGATCGGGCCAGGGCTCCACCATCAGGCTGCGCCCGCCCTCGCAGGGGCCGGGGCCGCGCTCGGCCATGGCGTGCCAGATCTCCTCGGTGACGAACGGCATCACCGGATGCAGCAGCGCCAGCGTCGCGTCGAGCACGAACCCCGCCGTGGCGCGCGTCTCCGCCTGCACCGCAGCGTCCGCCCCGCTCAGCGCCGGCTTGGCGAGCTCCAGATACCAGTCGCAGAACGTTCCCCAAACGAAGTGGTAGAGCCCGTTCGCATAGGCGTCGAAGCGGAATTGCTCCAGCGCCTCGGAGGCCGCACGCGCGGCCTCGGCGAGACGGCCGATGATCCAGCGGTTCAGCGTGCTGCGCGCCGAAGCCGGATCCCAGCCCGCCACCGGGGCGCAGGCGTTCATCCGGCAGAACCGCGCGGCGTTCCAGAGCTTGGTGCCGAAGTTGCGGTAGCCCTCGACCCGCTGCGGCGAGAGCTTCACGTCGCGCCCCTGCGCCGCCATCGCCGTGAGCGTGAAGCGCAGCGCGTCCGCGCCGTAGGTCTCGATCAGGTCGAGCGGATCGATCACGTTCCCTTTCGACTTCGACATCTTCTGGCCGCGCTCGTCGCGCACCAGCGCGTGCACATAGACGGTGCGGAACGGCACATCGTTCATGAAGTGCAGCCCCATCATCATCATCCGCGCGACCCAGAAGAAGATGATGTCGAAGCCGGTGACCAGCACCTCGCCCGGATAGTACTTGGCGAGCTCCGGCGTCCGCTCGGGCCAGCCGAGCGTCGAGAACGGCCAGAGCGCCGAGGAGAACCAGGTGTCGAGCACGTCCGGGTCGCGCACGAGCTCGACCTCGTGGCGGTACTTCTCGGCCGCGAGCCGCTTCGCCGCGGCCTCGTCATGCGCGACGAAGATCTCGCCGTCGGGCGCGTACCACGCCGGAATCTGATGCCCCCACCAGAGCTGGCGCGAGATGCACCAGGGCTGGATGTCGCGCATCCAGGCGAAGAAGGTGTTCTCCCACTGGCGCGGCACGAACTGCGTGCGCCCGGACTCCACCGCCGCGATCGCCGGTGCGGCGAGCGTCTTGGCATCGGCGAACCACTGATCGGTCAGATAGGGCTCGATCACCACGCCGGAGCGGTCGCCATGCGGCACGGTGTGGGTGTGCGGCTCGATCTTCTCGATCAGCCCCTGCGCGTCGAGCTCGGCGACGATCCGCTTGCGCGCCTCGAACCGGTCGAGGCCGCGATACGCCTCGGGGATCGCGGGATCGTCGAGCAGCTTCGCGTCGCGGTCGAAGATGTTGACGACCGCGAGCTCGTGCCGCCGGCCGACCTCGAAATCGTTGAAGTCGTGCGCCGGGGTGATCTTCACCGCGCCCGAGCCCTTGGTCGGGTCGGAGTATTCGTCGGCGACGATGCGCAGGCGCCGCCCGACCAGCGGCAGGATCGCGTGCCTGCCGACGAGATCGCGGAACCGCTCATCCTCGGGATGCACCGCGACCCCCGTGTCGCCGAGCATCGTCTCGGGCCGGGTGGTGGCGACGACGATGAAGCGCCCCTCCTCGCCCTCGATCGGATAGCGGATGTGCCAGAGATGCCCCTTCACCTCGCGGTTCTCGACCTCGAGGTCGGAGATCGCCGAGTGGAACTTCGGGTCCCAGTTCACCAGCCGCTTGGCGCGGTAGATCAGGCCCTGGCGATACAGCGCGACGAACACCTCGGTCACCGCGCGGCTGAGCCCCTCGTCCATGGTGAAGCGCTCGCGCGGCCAGTCGAGCGAGGCGCCGAGGCGGCGGAGCTGGCCGGTGATGGTGCCGCCCGACTGCTCCTTCCACGCCCAGACGCGGCGGATGAACGCGTCGCGCCCAAGCTCCTGGCGCTTCACTCCCTGCTCGGCGAGCTGACGCTCCACCACCATCTGCGTGGCGATGCCGGCATGGTCGGTGCCCGGCATCCACAGCGCATCGTCGCCCGACATCCGCCGCCAGCGGATCAGCACGTCCTGCAGCGTGTTGTTGAGCGCATGGCCCATGTGCAGCGAGCCGGTGACATTCGGCGGCGGGATGACGATGCAATAGGGCCGCGCATTGCTGTCGGGCCGGGCCGAGAACAGGCCCGAGCGCTCCCACCGCCCGTAATGGCGGTGCTCCACCTCGGTGTGCGGAAAGGTCTTGTCGAGCATGGCGGGCGGGGCGGTGTCCACGGCGTCTCCTGCGAGGGGCCGGGATTGGGCCGCGCGGCGCGCCCGCGCGTCAAGCCGGCAGGGCGAAACCCTGCCCCGCGCCGCCGATCCGTGGGGTTCAGCCGCGCGCGATGCGGTCCAGTTCCGCCTTCACCAGCCGCTCGACCAGCGGCGGCAGGTTCTCGTCCAGCCACGATCGCAGCAAGGGGCGGATCTCCTCGCGCACCATCTGCTCGAGCGTGAGGTTGGCGTAGCCGACCAGCGTCTCGGGTCGCGGCGGGATGGCGGCGGCCGCACCGGTGGCGGCGCGCAGCGCGGCGAGCGAGGCACCGGCGGCGCCGGCGGCAGCCGCACCGATCAGGGCCGATTCCATCGCCGGCACGGCGGCCGGCGCGGCGAGCGGCGGCTCGGCCACCATGGGTGGGGGGGGCGGCGGCGGTGTCGGCTCGGGCGCCAGCGGCGGTGGCTCGGCCGGGGTATCCTCGGGGGCCAGCATGGTCTCGGTCAGGTCGAGCACGTCCTCGCCCGCGGTCTGCGCGCCGGCGCCGGCCGGCGTCTCGTCGTCGAGGATGCGCCGGATCGAGGCGAGGATGTCCTCCATCGACGGGTCGGGGGCGCCCGGCGGCGTCTGGGGGGGCTCGGCCATGGGGGGTCCTCCTCGGCTCAGCGGGGCGCCGGGATGTCGGTGCCGAACAGGCGATTGCGCACCGAGCCGTAGTGATCGATCGGGTCGTAGATCGGCACCGGCAGGTTCAGGTCGCGCGCGGTGAGCCGCCCCGCCGTCGAGGCGAGCGCGTAGGAGGCGATCACCACGTCGCGCGTCGCGCGCACCAGCGCGACCCGCGCATCGAGCAGTTCCTGCTCGGCGTTCAGCACGTCGAGCGTGGTGCGGCTGCCGACCAGCGCCTCGCGCTGCACACCGTCGAGCGCGATCTCGTTCGCGCGCACCTGCGCCTGGAGCGCGGCGATCTGCGCCCGGCTGGCGGTCAGCGTCTCCCATGCCCGGCGGGCGTTCTCGATCGCGGCGCGCTGCGCATCGGCGAGCACCTCGCGCGCCTGCTGCGCCTGCTGCTTGGCCTGGCGCACCCGCGCGTGCTCCTGCCCGCCCTGGTAGAGCGGCACCGACAGCGCGGCGACGATCTGGCTGCCGGTCGCGCGCGTGCCGGGCTGGGTGCTGTTGTCGTTACGGAACGTGCTCGCCTCCACGTTCACGCTCGGCAGCAGCTCGCCGAACACCACATCGACATTGGCGAGCGCCGCCTGCTCGTCGAACACCGCGCGCAGCACGCCGGGGCTGTTCGCCTCGGCCAGCCGGGCCGCCTCGTCGGCGGTGGTGGCGACGGGGCGGATCGGCGGCGGCGGGGCGAGCGCGCGCGGCGCCTCGCCCACCACGCGCTCATAGGCCGCGCGGCTGTTCTGCAACTGCCCCTCGGCATTGGCACGCTCGGAGCGGGCGCGCTCGAGCCGCGCCTCGGCCTGGGCGACGTCGGTGCGGGTGATCTCGCCGACACGGAAGCGGTCGCGCGCGGCCTGGAGCTGGCGCGTCAGCACGCGGACGTTGTTCTCGGCGAGCCGAAGCACTTCCTGGTTCTGGATCACGTTCACATAGGCGGTGATCGCGTCCAGCAGCACCTGCTGCTCGGTCGCGATCAGGTTGGCGCGCTCGGCCATCACCTGGCTCTCGGCGCGGCGGGTCTGCGCGACCGTGCGGCCGCCGCGATAGAGCGGCTGGATCACGGTGGCGCTGCCGGAGAGGAGGTTGCGCTCGCTGTCGAGCCGCGTGCCGGCGCGGGTGTTCGTCGTCGTACCGTCGGCGTAGCCGGCGCGGCCTTGCAGCGTGACGGTCGGCCGCCAGCCGGACAACGCCTGCGGCACGTTCTCGTCGGTCGCGCGCAGCCGCGCCCGCGCGGCCTGAAGGGTGGGGTTGTTGGCGTAGGCGGCCGCCAGCGCTTCCTGCAAGGGCTGGGCGGAGGCCGGCGCACAGGCAAGCCCGGCGAGCACCATCGCGCCCGCAAGCCAGCCCCCTGCCCGTCCCACGCCCGGCACGTTTCCGGTCCTTCTCCGCTCGCGCATCGTCAGCACCGCACTCCCGTTTGGCATGGACAAGTGAACGATCCGTGCAGGACCGTCCCGGCAGGCATCAATAGACAGGCACTGTGGCGTCGATCTCCGACGACCAAGCATCGATCCCGCCGCGCAGGTTCACGGCTGCGCTCAGCCCCTGCGCCTTCAACCAGTATGTCACGCGCAGACTGCGCCCGCCATGATGGCAGAGCACCACCAGGGGCGCGTCGCGCGGCAGCTCGGCGAGCCGGCCGGGCAGCTCGCCCATCGGCACCGCGAGCGCGCCGGTGAACGGGGCGAGGGCCACCTCCCACGGCTCGCGCACGTCCAGCACCGCGTGCGGCCGGCCGGCCTCGCGCCAGGCCGCGAGCGTGGCGACGTCGATTTCCAGCGCCTCGCCCGCCACGGTTCAGAAGACGAAGCCGCGCTTGCGGCGGAACTCGGGCAGGACCGGAGTGCCGGCATCGAACAGCGGCAGGCGCGTGATGGTGCCGGCGAGGCGCACCAGCCGCACCGCGACGCCGAGCACCCCTGGCCGCCCCGTGGTCTCGACCGTGACGAGCCGTCCGCCCTCGACCAGCTGGCCGAGGATCGGCTCCGGGATGGTCTCGACCGCGCCCTCGATCAGGATGACGTCATACGGCGCCTCGGCGGCCCAGCCATCGGCGACCGGCCCGCCGACCACCCGCACGCCCGTCGCCCCGACCGCGGCGAGGGTGGCGCGTAGCCGTTCCGCTGCCTCGCCCGGCGCCTCCAGCGCCACGACAGAGGCGGCGAGCCGGTCGAGCAGGGCCGCGCCGTAGCCCGCGCCGGCGGCGATCACCAGCACGCGGCTGGTCTCCTGCACCTCGGCGGCCTGCACCAGCCGGGCGAGCACCATCGGCTCGATCAGGGCTCGGCCGGGTGCCACCGGCAGGTCCTCGTCGAGATAGGCCAGCGCCTGCCGATCCGGCGGCAGGAAGCGCTCGCGCGGCAGGTCGAGCATGGCGGCGAGGATGCGGGGGTCCGTCACCTTGTTGGGACGGATCTGCCCCTCGACCATGTTGAGGCGGGCCCGGGCGAAGTCCATCTGCGGCTCCCGTTGGTGCGGGGCGGGTTATAGGGTGTGCAGGTGCGCCGCAACAAGGTGTGCCGCGCGTCGCGCGGCGTCGGGCCCTGCCACTGCCCAGCCTGCCAGCGCCGGACGGGCAGCGTGTTCGCCGCCCTGGCGCGCTTCGCCCCGCCCTATCGCGTCACCGGCCGCGCCGGCGAGTCCGTGCGCACCGGCGATCAGGGCGCACGGCTCCGCGTCCGCTTCTGCCCGGTCCGCGGGACGACCCTGTTCCAGACCGAGGAGGGGCATGAGGCGCGGTCGGTCGCGGTGGCGGTGGTCGCCTTTGCCGATCCAGGGTTTCCGCCGCCGCGGGTCTCGGCCCATGACTGCCGCCG
>CAZHMM010000137.1:0-4254 GCA_964533585.1 uncultured Elioraea sp. | reverse complement strand
GCCGCCGCGGGTCTCGGCCCATGACTGCCGCCGGCATGGCTGGGCCGTGCTGCCGCCAGGGATGACGAGCCGCGAGCAGGACCCACCCTGAGCCGCGCGGCGGCGGCGCGACGCGCTTGACCCGCCTCGGCGCGCGCCCTATGGACCGCGCCTCGGCTGCGTCCGGCCCGGTGGCAGAGTGGCCATGCAGGGGACTGCAAATCCCCGTACGTCGGTTCGATTCCGGCCCGGGCCTCCAGCCCTCGCTGCGCGCTTGCACCCTTCGAGCGCCTGCTCTAAGACGCGGCCGGGTCGCTGATCCCCGATAGCTCAGTTGGTAGAGCAGCGGACTGTTAATCCGCGTGTCGCTGGTTCGAGTCCAGCTCGGGGAGCCACCTCCCGCAATCATCCTCAGCGAATCTCGGCGTCCATCATGGCTCGAATCCCATGATCGCGGCTCGGCCGCCCATGGGGTCCGATCCCGTCACTGCCTTGCCGATGCGGTACGATCGAGAAACGCTATCCCCCACGGCGCAGAGGGGAGCGCCGGGCACCGGAGCCGAGGGACGGCCGGGATCGGCACGCGACGATCACGAGCGCGTCCACGATCCTCGGCTTCATAAGCAGGGGGATGGAATGTCGTACGAGCAAATCAAGAACAAGGTCGTTCCTTCGGCCAAGCGGACGGCGCAGACCGTCGAGAAATGGCTCGCGCGGTTGCCCAATCCGCCCGAATGGGCCTTCGTTGCGGGCAAGCTCACCATCGCCATGCTGCGGCCGCAGCTTCAGATGGTCCTGCAGAACCCGTTGCCATTCCTCGCCGGTGCCGGTGCGGCGGTGGTCGCGGGTGCGATCCTCGGGCCGGGCGGCGTCGCCCTGCTGCTCGCGGCCGGCGCGAGCGCGGTGATCAGCTTCGCCGTGATCGCCGCCGTCGTCTGCGTCGTGCTGGCGGCGATGAGCGTCTACGACGATCGCGTCGCGGTCGCGAGGGCGTTCGTGGTGGTTCTCGACGGGATCTGAGGCGTTCGCATCAGGCCGCGCCGGGTGCCCCCACCCGAAACACCTCGCCCGAGCCCGCGTCGCGGCAGAGATCCACGCGCGCCCCGTCCCAGTGATAGTCCAGGTGCCGGCCCTGGATCGGGTTGCGCGCCAGGTCGGGATAGAACAGCCCGGCGCACTCGCCGCCGGGATCGCGCACGCTCGGATACACGACGCCGTCAGACCCGGCGGCGCGCAGTGCGCGGCCGAGCGCCTGCCCTGGCCCGTAATCGTCGGGGTCGAGCGCCGGAGCGAGCGCCGGCTCGCCGCCGCGCAGGTCGTGCAGGCCCCCGTCCAGCTCCAGCACGAGCTCGCGGAACTGCGAGGTCCAGCCCGGTGTCTCCTTCGTGCGCGCCATGAAGCGCGCATGGTGGTGCATGGTCTCGAGCAGCGCGGTCTCGAAGCGCCGCGCCAGGTAGAGCACGCCGTATCTGCCGTCGGAGAACCGGCTCGGCCGGTCGGGGCTGACATGGGTGAACGGCGCCATCAGCCAGCTCGCCCCGAGGCCGCCGACGCGCCGGCCGGGCGGCACCAGGTCGAGGGCCCCGAGCGTGTCCATCAGCCGCGGATTGGTCTTCTGCTCGGCCGCGATCAGCGTCGCCCAGTCGGCGGGATCGGCGATGTCCTCGAACAGATCGATCGGCGGATGGATGGAGCGGATGATCCGCCGCGCGCCGCGCCAGCGCACGCGGCGCTTCGGAATGCGCGCGGGATCGATCACCAGAGGCCGCGCTCGGCGTCGAGATAGCGGCGCACCCGCATCAGGTCGGTCAGTTCCCCGCCCAGCATCACCTGGAGCGCCGAGCGGCCGGCGAAGGCATCGTTCGGCGCCGTGATCCAGGCATAGCCGCGCGCGGGATCGCGGAAGATGATGCGCAGCGCCTTGTGGATGCCCATCAGGTTGGAGAGCCGCGCCTTGCCGTCACGGCCCATCCGGCCCGGCCCCTCCGCCTTCCAGCGCGCGAAGCTGCGCCGTGGCATGTCGAGCAGGGTGGCGGCCTGCTCGTCCGTCACGCCCCAGAGCCGGAACAGCGTGAGCGCGGCGCGGAACATCGCCGCGGCCTCCTCGTCGGTGATCGGCCCGGCGGAGAATGGCCGCGCGTCGGTGTCGATCCGGGTCAGCGCGGGCTGCGGACGAGTTGCCATTTGACATGATATAGTTGAAAAGACGCCAAATGGCAACGCCGCTGCCCGCTCACGCGCCCGGCCTGCGCTCGCGCCAATGCGCCGGCGCGAGCCCGTATTCCCGCTTGAACGCCCGGCTGAACGCCTCCTCGGAGCCGTAGCCGACCGCGTAGGCAAGCTGCCCGACCGACTTGCCGGACTCGCGAAGCTCGCGCCGCGCGGTCGCGAGCCGCCACGCGGTCAGGTAGCGGATCGGCGGCACGCCCACGAGTGCGGTGAACCGGTCCATGAAGGCGCTGCGCGACATCGCCACCGCGCGCGCCAGCGTCTCCGCCGACCACGGCGCGGGCATCTCGCCATGCATGAGCGCGAGCGCGCGCCCGATCTGCGGATCGGCGAGTCCCCTCAGCCAGCCCGTTGCGGTAGCAGGATGGTGCGAAGCATGATGGCGCACCGCTTCGACCAGCAGCACTTCCGAGAGGCGCGGCATCACGCCGGCGGTCGCGAGCCTGCCCTCGGCCAGCTCGTTGGCAGCGAACCGCACCGAGGCTTCGATCCAGTCGCGCGCGGCGGCCGCGCGGATGTCGAGCGTCAGCACGCGCGGCAGCGCGGCGAGCAGCGCAGCGTTCGGCTCCTCGCTGCCGAGGACGCCGCAGACCATGTGCACGCCCGCGCCGCCGCCGTGCCGATCAGCGCATCCGCCCCACCGGCTCCAGCCCCGGTCCGCTCGCCATCACGTGCTCGTCGTTGCGGGTCAGCAGCACGATCTCGCCCGCGCGGCGGCGGTCAGCCGCTCTGGACGCGCGGCCGGATGATCCGGCCGCGTAGTCATTCCGCTGCATGGCCGCGCGCGGTATCCACGGCCCCGCAATGACCGCGCTCTGCACACATGCCCCGCGCGGCGATCAGCTCGCCTCCGTCCAGGCCCAAACGTCGCGGCACGGCAGCGGATCACGCGCATGTTTCGGTCGTGTTGCAGCATGGTGCTGCGCGGGGCGCGGTCAGCACACGAAACGGAGACCGCGATGACCACCGATACGCTGACCACCCCGTCCCCGCCCGACCTCGCCGCCGCGCGCCGCTATGCCCAGGTGACCTCGACCGACTATGTGGCCGCGCTGCTCGACCGCGCGCGTGAGCGCGCGGCCGCCGAGCGCCTGCCGGTGACGTTCCTGGAGGCCGATGCCGAGGACCTGCCCTTCCCCGCCAACAGCTTCGATGCGGTGCTCTCCACCTTCGGCGTGATGTTCACGCCCGACCAGCAGAAAGCCGCTTCCGAGATGCTGCGCGTGGTGCGCGTGGGCGGCGCGATCGGGCTCGCCAACTGGACGCCGGACGGGTTCATCGGTCAGCTGTTCAGGACCCTCGGCAAGCACCTGCCGCCGCCGGCCGGCCTGCGCTCGCCCGCGCTCTGGGGCACCGAGGCGCGGCTGAAGGAGCTGTTCCCCGGCCAGTGGGTGCAGGCGACGGTACGGACCTTCACCTTCCGCTACCGCTCGGCGGCGCACTGGCTCGATGTGTTCCGCACCTGGTACGGGCCGACGAACCGCGCCTTCGCCGCGCTCGACGCCGCGGGCCGGATCGCGCTGGAGGCCGATCTGCTGGCACTCGCCGGGCAGCACAACCGCGGCGGGCCCGACACGCTGATCGTGCCGTCGAGTTACCTCGAAGTGGTGATCATGAAGGCGTAGCCCTCCCATCGCGACGGCCGGGCGGGCGACGCCGCCCGGTTGCGCTTTGCCGACGTCATCGGGCCAGGCTTGCGCTAGGCTGTCGCGGCCTTCATGCTGCATCGCAGCAACCATGACAGCCATGCTGCCCTTCCAGGGCCTGCCGCTCGCGCGGCTGTTCCGACCGGCTTCGGTCGCGGTGATCGGCGATGATCCCGCCGCCGCGTCCGTGCTCGCGCATCTGCACGCGGGCGGCTTCGCCGGACCGATCCACGCCGCTGCCACGGTCGAGGACCTGCCCGTGGCCCCGGACCTCGCCGTGGTCGCGACCGGCGCGCCCGACGCCGTGCTTGCCGCCCTCGCTGGCCTCGGCACACCGGCGGCGATCCTGACCGGACCGGCGCCGACCGGCCCCGGCCCGAGGCCCCGCTTCCTCGGCGGC
>CAZHMM010000136.1:0-10454 GCA_964533585.1 uncultured Elioraea sp. | reverse complement strand
AAGGCGGGCCGCGTGACTCAAACCAAACAGCCTCCGACGAACTCGGGGCGGTTCACGTAGCGTTTGGCCAGCGTCCTCAGGCTCGCTTGACTATGCTGTATCGCTCGACGGATCGCCTCCGTCGTGCGGGCGCTCCCGTGGAGAATCTGGCCCATAGCGCGTCCTTCCATGCCTGGGAAAAGACTGCACCATCAAACCCCGGGATCAAACATCGTGCGCAATGCGCGACCGGTCGGCGAGGCATCGACGATCCGCGTGGACCAGGCCTTCATCGGTTCCTGCGCCAACGGCACGCTCGACGATCTGGAGGTCGCGGCGCGGATCCTGAAGGGGCGCCAGGTTGCGCGGGGCACACGCCTGATCGTGACGCCGGGATCGCAGGCCGTGCTGCTAGAGGCGACACGGCGCGGTTATGTCGAGACGCTGCTCGCGGCCGGTGCCATCGTCACCAACTCGACTTGCGGCGCCTGTTGCGGCTACAGCAACGGTGTGCTCGCTCCGGGTGAGACCTGCATCACGGCCAGCACTCGGAACTACAAGGGCCGCATGGGCAGCTCCGAGGCCGCGATCTATCTGGCATCGCCGGCGACGGTCGCCGCTACGGCCGTGCGCGGCACGATCACCGATCCGCGGGAGATGCTGTCGTGACGGGTGCTGAGACGATGCGGCTCCAGGGTCGGATCTGGAAGCTCGGCGACCATATCAACACCGACCTGATCCTGCCCGGCGCGGTGATGCTGATGCCCTATGACGAGCAACCCAAACATGTCTTCGCCGCCAATCGTCCAGGCTGGGTCAAGCTGGTGATGCCGGGGGATATCCTGGTCGCCGGGCACAATTTCGGCACAGGCTCCGGCCGCCCCGGCGCGCGGTCGCTGAAGATGGTGGGCATCACGTGCCTGATCGCAGAATCGATCAATGGCCTGTTCTTCCGCAACTGCGTGAATTACGGGCTGTTCGCGATGGAGTGCCCCGGCGTCTCGACCGCCTTCGAGGAGGGCGATGCCGCCGAGGTCGACTTCGATCGCTTCACGGTCCGGAATGCCAGGACCGGCGTCGAGCTCGCCGGGCGCCGCTTCCCCGAAATGCTGCTGAGCACCATGCGCGCTGGCGGCATCTATCAGCTCATGGAGGCGCGTGGAATGCTCGAGGCCCCGAACCCGGAGACCGCATAGAGGAGCGCTTCCCGCGCGATCATGTGTCAGGAGCTCTCCAGCCGGTTCGAGAGCTCTTCGGCGCGCGCGCGCAACTCCTCGCCGAGCGCGGATGTGCCCACCGGGCGGAGCTGATCGCTGACGCCGACTACGACCAGCGCATGCGTCACACGGCCACGCCGCATCACGGGCGCTGCGATAACAGTGACGCCGGCAATGTAGCAGCCCTCGTCCACGGCGTAGCCAGCGTCCTGGGTTGCCGTGATGTCGGCGCGCCACCGCGCGAAGCTCGGCGGATTGTCCCAGCGCAGTGCACGGAAGCGGCGCTCCAGTTCCGCCCAGGAATACGCGCCGAAGGCGGCGACGCAACGCCCTGTCGCACTGATCAGGGAGGGATATCGGCTGCCGACGTCCACCTGCAGGCGCAATGGGTGGTGCTGGCGCGAAATGGCGGCGACGACGATATGTTCGGGTCCGGTCACCTCGACGCCGATCGCCGTGACCCGGTGTCGTGCCGAGAGATCGTCCAGAACCGGCTGGACCAGATGGCTGAACAGGTCGTGGCGCAACATGCCCCGGGCAAGCGTGAGCACGCCGCTGGCGAGGCCGTAGCGTTTCGTATCTGGATCGACCGCAACGAGTTCCTCCGCCGCCAGCGCTCGCAGGATGTGCAGGCAGGTGCTGGGCACGAGACCCAGCGGGCGGGCGATTGCGCTGAGGGGGAGGGGCGCTTCGGCACGTGCGAGCAGGCGGAGGATTGCCGCGGCGCGAGCGACCGCGGGCACCTCGCGGATCACGGGCCGGCGCACCCTGCTGCGTGGCTTCTCCCGCGAGATGCGATCGGGGGTGGTCGCGCTTGATCGGATCAGCGACATGTTGTCTATATACAAGAAGAAAGGCGCATTGACAATAGAGGCCGGTCTCCTTGATATGCGCTTGAGCGCGGCCACGCGCCGGGAGCGACGGTCGATGACGCGGCTAACCGACAGCACGGATTATGGCTTCGCACAGGCGAATTTCTCATCCGACCGGCTGTGGGACTTCTTTGACGGCAACCGCACGGCGCTGAACATCGCCCACGAGTGCATCGACCGGCACGCCACCGACGATCGGCGGCTGGCCGTCCGCGTTGCGCACGCCGACGGTCGCGACGAGCCGATCACCTTCCAGCAGATCGCCGATTGGTCGTCGCGCTTCGCGCACTGGCTGGAGACGCGCGGCGTGAAGCCAGGAGACCGGGTGGCGGTCATGCTCGACCCCTCGCTGCTCTTCTACGCGACAATGTTCGGGGCGATGAAGCGCGGTGCCGTTGCCGTCCCGCTCTTCACCCTGTTCGGGCCCGAGGGCGTTCGCCTTCGCGTGGCGGATTGCGCGCCCAAGATCCTCGTCACCACCGCCGACAAGGCCAGTGCCGCCGAGGGCATCATTGGCCTGGAGACGATCATTGCCGACCAGCGGCTGATGGCATCATTGATCGGCCTGCCGACAACCTACGACGTCGCCACCAAGGCCGATGACATGGCCATCTTCCAGTACACTTCGGGCACCACGCGCGAGCTGCCCGCTGCGGTCAAGCACACTCACCGCGCCATCGTGGTGCTCATGAGCGCGGCACTTTACGGCACCGGCATCCGCCCAGGCGATCAGTTCTTCTGCCCGTCATCGCCGGCATGGGGACACGGGCTTGCGCATGGCACCCTGGCACCGCTGGCGCTTGGCGTGACGACCGGGACCTATGCTGGGAAGTTCGACCCGGTGCGGCTGATGCGTGCGCTCCAAGACTTCGGCATCACGAACCTGTCCGCGGCCGCCACGCATTACCGGATGATGCGCACAAGCGGCCGGGCCGGCGCGTTCCGCTTCGCGATCACCAAGCTGTCCTATACGGGCGAGCCCATCGACGGCGAAACCCTGCGCTTCATTGATGCCACCTTCGGCGTGCCGGCCTGCAGCATGTATGGCACCACGGAAGTTGGCGTCGTGCTCGTGAACTATCCCGGTGCCACCGATTTCCCGGTGAAGCCTGGCTCGCTCGGCAAGCCGGTTCCGGGATTGCACGTGCAGGTCCAGCGCACCGACGGCACACCCTGCTCCCCTGGCGAGATCGGCGAGATCAAGGTCTGGCGCCGGGGCCAGTGGATTCCGACGAAGGATCTCGGGCGCATCGACGAGGACGGCTACTTCTATCACGGGGGCCGCGCGGACGATGTCATCATCTCGGCCGGCTGGACCATGAGCGCGGTCGAGATCGAGCATGTGCTGCTCACGCATTCCGACGTGCGCGAGGCAGCGGCAATCGGCGTGCCCGATCCCCTGCGTGGCCAAGTGGTGAAGGCGTTCATCGTCAGCACGAGGCCGGGCGACGAGACCTTCGCGCGTGAGCTGCAGGACTTCACGCGCCAGCGCCTCAGTCAGCACGAGTATCCGCGTCAGATCGCATTCGTCGGGGAACTGCCGAAGACACCCGCCGGGAAGATCAATCGCAAAGTGCTGCGCGACGCCGAGGCCGCGCGCGCGCTGGCCACCGCCTAGAAGGCGAGATATCGGGAGAGGAACCAAATGCCTGACACGGCCACGCTCGAGCCGCCCAGCCGGCTCTTTCCAAGCATCACGGATCGGGCGCTGGACGAGCTCCGGCAGCGGATCGGCAAGCGCATCGAGAATACGGTCGAGCCGTGGTGCTACGAGGCAACCCGCGACAGCATTCGGCACTACGCGCACGGCATCGGCGATGACAACCCGCTGTGGTGTGACCCGGACTACGCAGCGAGGAGCCTGCTCGGCGGAATCGTTGCCCTGCCGAGCTTCCTCTTCGCGACGAGCCGCATCATTTCCGGCTATGTCGGCGGTCTGCCCGGCGTGCACGCCATGTGGTCGGGGGCGGATTGGCGCTGGCATCGCTGGGTTCGCCGCAACGAGGCCATCACGACCGAGGCATGGCTCTCCGATCTCGTGGAGCACAACACCACCTTTGCGGGCCGTGCCATCCGTCAGGTCTATCATGTCAATTTCTACGGCTCGGATGGAACCCTGGTCGCCGATGCCGAGAGCTGGTGCTTCCGGACCGACCGCGACGTCGCCCGCGAGTCCGGCACCAAGTACGCGGAAGTGAAGGCGAAGCCACCGCGCCGTTATACCGACGAGGAGCTGGCGAAGGTCTGGCGTCTCTATGCCGAGGAACGGCCGCGCGGCGCCACGCCCCGCTACTGGGAGGACGTGCAGCCCGGCGAGGCACTCCCTACCATGCCCAAGGGCCCGATGACCGTAACCGGGTTTATCGCGTTCGCGCAAGGATGGGGCGGGCTCTACATCCGTGCCAACCGCCTCGCCTGGAAGCAGATCGCGGCGCATCCTGGCCTCGGCATCCGCAACCGCTTCAACATTCCCGACTGCCCCGAGCGCGTGCACTGGGAACCCGAGATGGCGCTTATGGTCGGCGCGCCGGGCGCCTACGACTACGGTCCCGAGCGCTCGTCCTGGCTGACGCACCACCTCACAGACTGGATGGGCGATGCGGGCTTCCTCATGCGCGCTACGTGCAAGCTGCGCCGGCACAATCCGGAAGGCGATCTGCTCTTCATCGACGGCAAGGTGACGGGCAAGCGCGTCGAGAACGGCCGCCATCTCGTGGACATCGAGCAGGAGGCGCGCAACCAGGACGGCGAGCTGTCCGTCGTCGGCAGCGGCACGGTTGCGCTTCCCTCACGTAACGGTTGACTCAACGATCAAGAACCGAAGGAGGATAACGTCCCATGAACCGTAGGAACGTCCTGTCGCTGGCGCTGGCCGCTGCGGCCGTCCCGCTTGCCCGCCCCGCGTTCGGGCAGGCCTGGCCGGCCCGACCAGTGCGCATCGTGGTTCCGTATCCGGCCGGTCAGGGGACGGATATTTTCGGCCGCCGCTTCGCGGAGTTCTACCAGCGCCATCTCGGCCAGCCCTTCGTGGTGGAGAACCGCGCCGGCGCCGGCGGCAATATCGGCGCGGCCTTCGTGGCGCGCGCCGAACCGGACGGCTACACGCTGCTCTGGGGGACGAACGCCACGCATGCCGCGAACGAGTTCTTGTTTCCCTCCCTCGGCTTTGACCCGGTGGCGGACTTCGCGCCCATCGCCGCGATCCTGAGCCTCGGCATGGTGCTCTACGCGGGCGCGGAGTCGCCATATCGCTCGGTCGGCGAGCTGCTGGAGGCGGCCCGTTCACGCCCCAACCAGGTCTCGATCGGCGTGCCGAGCACGACCGCGCGCGTTGCGGCTGAGATCCTGAGCCGTGCCGCCGGCATCGAAATCCTGCAGGTGCCGTACACCGGCAGCGCGCAGGCCGTGACCGGCGCCCTGCGCGGGGATGTCCAGGGCGTGGTGGACACGATTGCGAGTTCGCTCGGCCACGTACAGGGCGGTCGCATCCGCCCGCTCGGCGTCTCGCTCGGCCGCCGCTCCGGTTCGCTGCCTGATGTGCCAACGTTCCGCGAGGCGGGCGTCGACGCGGAGGTCACTGCGTGGAACGCGTTCTACGCGCCAAAAGGAACGCCGGCGGCGATCGTCAGGACACTGAACGAGGCCTCCAATGCGGCGCTTGCCGATCCGACCTTGCGCGCAGGCCTCGTGAGCGGCGGCGCCGAACCACTCGGCGGCACCCCTGAGGACCTCGCGGCGCTGATGCGCACGGACCGGGCGAAGTGGCAGCCGGTGATCGAGAGGCTCGGGCTCAGGGCAAGCTGAGCCATGGCGATGGCTGCCGGCACCGAGACCGCTTGGCGCGGTCCGCTCGCGGGCCTGCGCGTGATCGACCTGACGCGCGTGCTGGCCGGCCCGCTCGCGGCGCAGTTCCTCGGCGATCTCGGTGCCGAGATCCTCAAGATCGAGCCGCCCGGCAAGGGCGACGAGACGCGCGGGTTCGCGCCCTTCGTCGGGGGCGAGAGCCACTATTTCGTCGGCCTGAACCGGGGCAAACGCAGTCTCGTGCTCGATCTGCGGACACCGGACGGTGTGCAGATCCTGCGCCGTCTGGTGGCGACGGCTGATGTACTGATCGAGAACTTCAGGCCCGGCGTGATGGACCGGCTCGGTGTCGGGCCGGAGGCGCTGATGGCGATCAACCCGCGCTTGATCTATTGCGCGATCAGCGGCTTCGGCCTCACCGGGCCCCTGCGCGACAAGCCCTCCTTCGATATTGTCACCCAGGCCCTCACGGGCGTACTCAGCGTGAACGGCGAGGAAGGCCGACCACCGCACAAGCTGGGCCTGCCGATCGGCGACATGTCGGGCGGCATCTTCGGTGCCATCGCGATCCTTTCCGCCCTGCACGAGCGCGGGCTGAGCGGACGCGGGCGGCTGATCGATGTCAGCCTATACGACGGCACCATGTCGCTGCTGGGCTATCTCTCGCAGCTGGCCTTCCTGACGGGCAGCGATCCGCAGCCGATGGGTTCGGCGCATCCGAGCGTCGTGCCCTATGGCGGCTTCCCGGCGAGCGACGGAACGATCATCATCGCCTGCCTCGCCGATGGATTCTGGCCGAAGCTGTGCGACGCGCTCGGCTGCCCGGAACTGGGCGCGGACCCGCGCTATTCGACCATGGCTCGGCGACGCGAGCACCGCGCGGAGATCGAACCTCGGATCGCAGCGATCACCGAGACACGGACGGTCGCCGAGTGGCAGGGCCTCCTCGAACAGCACGACGTCCCACACGCGCCGGTGCTCGGTGTCACCGCCGCACTCGCGCACCCGCACGCGGTCGCGCGCGAAATGGTGGTTTCGATCGACCATCCGGCGGCAGGGAAGCTGCGCATGCTCGGCAGGCCGATAAAGTTCCCTGGTGAACGGCAAGCGCCCCTCGGGCCGCCGCCGATGCTCGGCGAGCACACCGCCGACGTGCTTCGTTGTGATCTTGGCTTCTCCGACGAACAGATCGAGACGCTGAGGGGTCTCGGCGTGATCGACAGGATGGCAACGCCGGAGACTGCGACCTGATGCGTTGGCGGATGTGGTGCCGTCGTGGGGTCGGACTCTCAGTGCTGAACGGGCTGCCACCATGCAGCTGACACCAGTCAGATGCGGGGCGGGATAGCCGCCGCAACGCAATGCCTGGAGTGATGACGGCCGTTCGCTCCACCACGCTTCGATGTCCGTGCTTGCCTCGCCTCTCGCGCCCGTACCCAGCCCAAAAATAGCAGTGCTGGCGCGTCATGCCGACGGACGGATACGAAGCTCTCGGTCGTCGGCGCGCCGTTCGGCGCCGCGAACTGTTTCAGACTGTCAAGGCGTGGTTCCGGAGGTCCAAGAGCCCAGTCAGGATCGATGCGGCGCCGCTCATCATCACCCACGTAATGATTTCCTGGTATCGGGGCGGATCAGCACGCGTCGCCGCTCGTGCGCCGAGAGATCGGATCAATCGAGCGGGCGCAGCAGGATCAGCTTCGCATCTCCGCGGGCATAGAAGTTGGGCACGGTCGCGACCACCTGGAATCCTGTACGGCTGTAGAAGGCACGCGTCGGCGCGTAGGCCGATTTGCCTGCGGTCTCGGCGTAGAGCGCCGTGCCGCCCTCAGCGCGCACAACCTCGGCCACCCGGTCGAGCAGCACCCCACCGATGCCGCCACCCTGGGCGGCGGGATGAACCACGATCCAATAGAGATCCCACGCGCTCTCGGTGCAGGGTGTCGGGCCGTAGCAGGCATAGCCAAGCAGGAGCCCGTGCGGCTGTTCCGCGAGCAGGAAGCGGTAGGAAGATGCCGCGCCGTGCGCGAGACGGTCCTCGGCAAGCTCGCGCGCCACGGCGACCTCTCCCGCAGTGAAGAACCCGGTGGCGGCGCAGAGGGCGGCGATGCGCTCGGGATCGCCGGCGGTCAGCACGGCGCGCAATGGAGGATGTGCGGCGGCCTCCTGCGACGGGCGCAGCGTGCGTGCTGGGGCGGTCGGCGGGCCTGCGGTCTGCGGCACCGCGGCAACAGCAGCCACGATGCGCGCGATCAGGTCGTTGAACGACATGCCGGCACGCTCTGCGGTCGCGGCGATGCCCATCCCCGGTGTCAGACAGGGATTTGCGTTCACTTCCAGCACCCAGGGCTCGCCTGCTCGATCAACTCTCAGATCAACCCGTGCGTAGCCGGTGAGGCCGCAGACCTGCCAGACGCGGCGTGCCAGTGCCTCCATGCGCGCGACCAGTGGAGCATCGTCGTGGCGGAGGTCGAAGGAACGGGTGGCGTACGGATAGATCGGATCAGCCGGATCCCACTTGCTCGCCCAGTCGACGATGCGCGGCCGGCCCTCGGGCCAACGCGGATCGAACACCTGCTCGGCGGGAGGCAGGACGAGACAGCCGGCCATGCCGTCATCGATCAGCGAAAGATTGAACTCGCGCCCGTCAATGAAGGCTTCCGCGAACCACCGCCCGCCATGCGCGGCCGCGCGGGCCTGCATCAGCGCGCGCGCAGCATTGGCATCCGTCACCACGCTGTCGGGTCCAAGCGCGAAGGAGGCGTGCTCGGTCGCGTGCTTGACAATCAGGGGGCCGCCGATAGCCGGGCCGGACCGTTCCATCCACTGCGGCGTTGCAATGCCAGCGGCGTCCAGCACGCGTTTGGTCGCAAGCTTGTCGGCGGTCAATGCGAGAGCGGCCGCGGAGTTGCCGGTGAAGGCGAGACCGAGGCTCTCGAGCAGGGCAGCCGCGGCCGGCGCCATCACCCCGGCAGCACGATCGACCGTCAGGCTCTCCACAAGGTTGATCACCAGATCGGGTGGATCCTCCGCAAGCTCCCGCGTGACGGCGGAGAGATCCAGCCCCGCGGCGACGCGGCGTGTGCGCCAGCCGGCCTCGATCAGCGCCGCCTCGACAGCGCCGACCTGCTCCAGCACATCCTGCTCGTCCGGCGGCGCATCAGGCGGCACCGCCTGATGCAGGATCACGCCGCTGCGCGCGTCCGCTGCCACAGTCCGCTGCGGGACAACGCCGAATCGAGGATCCGGTCCATCAGCCATGCGAAGTCGTATCCTGCGAGGCGCGTGAGGATCGGAAGATCCGAGTGCATCGGATTGAGCCCCGCGAGCGGGTTCACCTCGAGGAACTGCGGCGCACCGGAGCCGTCGCAACGCAGATCGATCCGACCGCCGTCACGGCAGCCGAGTGCGCGCCAGGCCGCAAGCGCGACCTCACCGGCCGCACGCGCGGTCGCGTCTGTCGCAATCGCGTAGTCGACCCGGCCGTGCCAGTCCTCCTTGGTCTCGAGCCCGTACACGCCGCCATGCGCGGTGGCGTTCAGCCGCACCTCCATCACCGCGATCGCGCGCGCCTCTGCGCCGGTGCCGACGATGCCGACGGTGAACTCGCGGCCGGGGAGATAGGTCTCGACCAGCACGGGCTGACGGAACCGGGCAAGCAGGCCGCGGCAGGTGCGGGCGAGTGCGGCGCGGGTCGTGCAGCGGCTCGCGCGCTCCACGCCCTTGCCGGTGCCCTCGGCGATCGGCTTGGCGAAGACCGGGAACGGCAGGTCGATCGCGGCCACCTCGCGCGGATGGTCAACGACCGCGAAGGGTGCGGTCGGCACGCCGGCATCCCGCACCACGCGCTTGGCATGGCCCTTGTGCAGCGCGAGCGCGAGCACGAGGCTGTCGGAGAACACGCACGGAATGCCGTAGGCCTCGCACAGCGCCGGCACTAGGGCCTCGCGGCCGAACCCCGCCAGCCCCTCGCAGATGTTGAACACGAGATCCCAGCGCTCGCCGGCGGCGAGCCGGGCGACCAGCGCGCGGTGATGGCCGATCCGCTCGACCGCGAAGCCGCGCGCGGCGAGATGTCCTCCGATCGCATCGATCGTCCCGGCGCTGTCGTACTCGGCCGTCTGCTCCTCGCTCAGCCCCTCCGCGAGCCAAGCGTCGCGCAGGTCGTAGGTGAAGCCGACGCGCAGGCTGCGCGCGATCCCGCCGTCAGGCATGGGGCACGCCCTTTGCCTGCGCGGCGACGTCCGGCGTCACGGACCGATCCGACCCCAGCGTGCCGCCCGGGTCGGCGTAGCGATAGACACCGCGCTCGAAGTTGCGCAGCAGCAGATCCTCGCCCGCGCGGCCGAGCAGATAATCCGGGATCAGCGGGATCTTGCCGCCGCCGCCCGGCGCATCCACCACGAAATGCGGCACCGCGTAGCCGGTGGTGTGGCCACGCAGCCCCTCGATGATCTCGATCCCCTTCTCGACCGGCGTGCGGAAATGCGCCGAGCCCGAGATCGGATCGCACTGGTAGAGGTAGTAGGGCCGCACGCGCGCCTTCAGCAGGCCGTGCATCAGGGTGCGCATCGTTGCGATGTCG
>CAZHMM010000135.1:0-10559 GCA_964533585.1 uncultured Elioraea sp. | reverse complement strand
TCGCTCGGCATCGAGACGCTGGGCGGCGTGTTCACCCGGCTGATCGACCGCAACACCACCATCCCGACCCGCAAGAGCCAGATCTTCTCGACCGCCGACGACAACCAGACCGCCGTGACCATCAAGGTGTTCCAGGGCGAGCGCGAGATGGCGGCCGACAACAAGGCGCTCGGCCAGTTCGATCTCGTCGGCATCCCGCCCGCGCCACGCGGCGTGCCGCAGATCGAGGTCACCTTCGACATCGACGCGAACGGCATCGTCTCGGTCTCGGCCAAGGACAAGGCGACCGGCAAGGAGCAGCAGATCCGCATCCAGGCCTCGGGCGGGCTCTCGGAGGCTGAGATCCAGCGCATGGTGAAGGAGGCGGAGGCGAACGCCGCCACCGACAAGAAGCGCCGCGAGGCGGTCGAGGCGCGCAACCACGCCGATGCGCTGATCCACCAGACCGAGAAGACGCTCGTGGAGAATGCCGAGAAGCTCGGCACGGCCCCTGAGAAGGCGGCGGTCGAGAGCGCGATCGCCGATCTCCGCGCGGTGAAGGACGGCGAGGACGTGGCCGCGATCAAGGCGAAGACCGACGCGCTGAGCCAAGCGGCGATGAAGCTCGGCGAGCTGCTCTATCGCCAGTCGCAATCGACCCCGGGCGGCGACCCCGGCGCCGGTCCGGGCGGCGAGTCCGGCGGCCCGGGCGGCGAGCCGCCGAAGGACGAGAAGGTCGTCGACGCCGATTTCGAGGACGTGGACGACAAGAAGAAGTCGGCCTGAGCGTGAGGCATGGCCGCTCCCGCTCCGTCGCCTGCGTGCACGGAGCGGGTGCGGCCCGCCAGCCGCCTCGGCGCAGGATGGGCTGACCCATGGCCAAACCCGACTACTACGCCTCGCTCGGCGTGGCGCGCGACGCCTCGCCCGAGGAGCTGAAGAAGGCCTACCGCAAGCTCGCGATGCAGTACCACCCGGACCGTAATCCGGGCGACAAGGCGGCCGAGGCGAAGTTCAAGGAAGTCAACGAGGCCTACGACGTGCTGCGCGACGCCGAGAAGCGCGCGGCGTATGACCGGTTCGGCCATGCCGCCTTCGAGCAGGGCGCGGGTGGCGGGCCCGGCGGCTTCGGCGGGTTCCAGGCCGGCGGCTCCTTCGCCGACATCTTCGACGAGATGTTCAGCGAGTTCATGGGCGGCGGCCGGCGCGGCGGCGCCGCGACCGGGCGGGGCGCGGATCTGCGCGCCGCGGTCGAGGTCACGCTCGAGGAGGCCTTCGCCGGCAAGAAGGCGTCCCTGCGCGTGCCGAGTTCGGTCGCCTGCGAGGCGTGCAGCGGCACCGGCTCGGAGGGCAGCGCCCCGCCGACCACCTGCCCCTCCTGCGGCGGGCACGGCAAGATCCGCGCCCAGCAGGGCTTCTTCCTGATCGAGCGCACCTGCCCCACCTGCGGCGGCACCGGCAAGTCGGTGAAGGACCCGTGCAAGGTCTGCCGCGGCGCCGGCCGGGTGCAGCGCGACCGCACGCTTAACATCGACATCCCCGCCGGCGTCGAGGACGGGATGCGGCTCAGGATCGCCGGCGCCGGCGAGGCCGGGCTGCGCGGTGGCCCGGCAGGCGATCTGTTCGTCGACGTATCGGTACGACCGCACGAAATCTTCCAGCGCGAGGGAGCGTCCATCTACTGCCGCGTGCCGCTGCGCATGACGGCGGCCGCGCTCGGCGGGCAGATCGAGGTGCCGACGATCGATGGCGGCCGCGCCAAGGTGTCGATCCCGGCGGGCACCCAGACCGGCGACCAGTTCCGCCTGCGCGGCAAGGGGATGAGCCAGCTCCGCTCGGCCGCGCGCGGCGACATGTTCATCCAGGTCGTGGTCGAGACGCCGGTGAACCTGACCAAGCGCCAGCAGGAGCTGTTGCGCCAGTTCGAGGACGAGGCCGCCAAGGGCGAGGCGAAATCCAGCCCCGAGAGCGAGGGGTTCTTCGCCAAGGTGGCGTCGTTCTTCGAAGGGCGGAACTGAGGGCGCGCCGGCACCGAGCGGACCACGCTGGTCCCCGCCCCGCCGATCTGCGACGGTTGCGCTTGGGAGCAACCGCGGAACCAGGCGATGACGGGCCCGCCGGCCGCATACGAATCCCTGTTCCGCCGGAGCGAAGTCGCGTTGCCGGGCCTGCTCGGCGTGCTGCTCGCAGGGGCACTTGGGTTCACCTTCGCCCTGGCAGGCGATCTCGATGACGAGACACGGATCGCGATCATCGTCGGTACCCTCGGCGGGGCACTGCTCGGCATCGTGGGAATCGCGTTCGCATCGTTCCGGGTGCATCGCTGGACCATCGCCGCCGACGGCATCCGCATCGAGGAGCGCCCGAAGGTCCCCCTCACCGGGCGGCGCCGACGCGCGAGCGTGAGGTTCGGCCAGGTCGCGGCACTGTATCGCCTGCAGAGCGGCTTCGATGCGCAGCTTGAACTGGTCGCGCGCGACGGACGGCGCTACCGGCTCGCCCAGGCATTTCGGCCGGGTGCGCGCGGTGTGCGGGTCGCTGATCCCGAGAGTCTGGCCGCCTTCGCGACCACGATCGAGGCTGCGCTCAGCGCCGGCGGCAGCAGCCTGCCCGGCGCGGTGGAGGGGCTGAGCTTCTGGAACCGGCCTGCGGGGCTCGTGGCACTCGGCGTCGCCTTCGCGGTGACGCTGGCGATCGGCATCGGTACGGTCTGGTCCTTCGTGGCGCTCGGACCGCCACCGATCCGCGCGCGCGGCGGCGAGATGCTGGGGATTCTGGTTCTTCTGCCGGTCGGTGTCGGCTATCTGCTGATCCGCTCGGTGCAGCGTCGCCGCACCGTGCTGGCCGCGCGGCACAGAAGGTAGCGATCAGAACAGGCTGGGCTGGACGGCGCGCCGCCGCCGCGCGGCACCGTTCGTCTCCACGATCAGCTCCTGCCGGATCGCGCGCAGGAACGGCGAGGCCGGCAGGGCCCGGCGGGCGCCCCGCCAGAACCGCTGCGCCGCGCGTGTCAGCACCAGACGCTCCTTCGCGCGCGTCATCGCGACATAGAACAGCCGCCGCTCCTCGTCCGCGTTCCCTGGCTCGTCGCCCCCGTGGAACGGCACGATCCCGTCCTCCAGGCCGACCACGAACACCACAGGGAACTCAAGACCTTTCGCCGCATGCATGGTGAGCAGCGAGACGCGCGCGGCGCGGGGATCGAAGAAATCCGACTCGGTGGAAAGCGCGACGAGTTCGCCGAGCCGGGCCGCATCCTCCGCCCGTTCGGCGAGCGCGGCGAGCCAGCGCGCCGCCTCGGCGAGCGACGCCGCGTCGATGGCCTCGTCGGACGGGCGCAGCCGCGCGACCGCCGTGGCGAGCCGCTCCGCAAGCGGCATGGGCCCGTCCCCGGCGTCGAGGCGCGCGAGCACGGCGCGCACGGCGGGTGCGCCGGCAATCGGGGCCGGGGTGCTCTTCTTGTAGGGGATGCCCGCGCGATCGAACGCCTCGCGCAGCGCGGCCGATTGCGCATCGGTGCGGTAGAGCACGGCGAAATCGGCGAAGCCGAGCGTGCGCGCACGGGCTCTGACGCTGTTCGCCGCCAGCATGTCGTGCCCGCCGAGCAGGTCTTCGATCGTCGATGCGACGAACTCGGCCTCCGCCCGCTCGTCCTCGGCCGCATGCAGCAGGATCGGCCCGCCGCCGCGCGGCACACCCGATGGCGTGCCGATCACCCGCGCGCTCGCACGGACGATCGTGCCGTCGGAGCGGTAGTTGCGCGTCAACCGCACCGTGCGCGCGGCGGGAAAGTCGCGCAGGAACCGCTCGAAGCAGGTCGCATCCGCACCGCGGAACCCGTAGATCGCCTGGTTGGGGTCGCCGATCACAGCGAGCGTGGCGTCGGCGCCGGCGAGCCGGCGCAGCAGCCGGTACTGCATCGCATCGACATCCTGGAACTCGTCAGCGACGATGTGGCGGAACCGGCTGCGCCAGGCCGCGGCAGCCGCGTCATCCGTCTCCAAGAGCTGCACCGCGAGGCCGATCAGGTCGTCGAAATCGACCCAGCCCTGCGCGCGGCCGAGCCTGTCAAGCACGGCAAGCGCCTCGCCCGCCTCGCCCGCACCGAGCGCGCCTGTGCGCTTCAGCACCGAGACATCATGCAGCAGCCTGTGCGCCTGCGCCGACGTGATGCCGAGCACCCCGGCAAGCGTGTGCGCGCGCTCCGCCTCGTCGGCGATGCGGAACCCCTCGCCCAGCCCGACGCTCGCGCCGTCGCGGCGCAGGATCGCAAGCCCGAGCGTGTGGAAGCTGTGCACCGTGCAGCCCTGCACGCCGAGGGCCGCGAGCCGCATCGCGAGTTCGTCTGTCGCGCGGCGCGTGAAGGTGACGGCGAGGCAGGATGCGGCCGGCACGCCGCGCTCGCGCACCAGATGCGCGAGACGATGCGTCAGCATCCGCGTCTTGCCCGAGCCCGGGCCGGCGAGCACGAGCAGGGGCCCGTCGATCGTTTCCGCTGCGCGGGCCTGATCGGGATCAAGCCCGGCGAGCACGCCGCCACGGCCGGACGGAGCCGCCACGGCGCGCTCGGGCCTTGCCTCGGGCTGCGGCGCGACCGGCGCCGTCCGCCGCTGCGGTCGTGTCCGCGCGCGCCGTGGCGCATCGAACAGCAGCGCGCCCTTCGTCGCGTGGTCGAGTTCGCCCTCGGCGAACAGGCGGATCACGCCGTACTCGCCGTCATATCCCGGTTCGCGGATCACGTCGCCGCGCCGCAGTCGGGCCACGGCTTCGCCGAGCCGCGGATCGGCGCGGGCGATATCCTCGACCGGCACCTGCTGCAAGACGGCGAGTTCAGGGCCGAGGGCGGCGGTCGCGCGATCATAGGCGCGCGCCACCGCATTCGCCGCCACCCCTGTCGCGGTGATCTCGGCGAGCATCTCCGCCAGCGGCACGAGGCTTGCGACGTCTCCGGCGGTCGGCGGCGGTGACGGCTCGGCCCGGTCGGCGAGTATCGCGACGCGATGCGCCACACCGACGGTGACGCGCCCGCCGCAGACCGGGCAGTACCCGCCGCGCGCGATCGTCTCGGCCGGCTCAAGCCGCACCGCGCAGGCGCGGTGCCCGTCCATGTGGTACTTGCCCTCCTCGGGAAAGAACTCGACCGTGCCGACGTAGCCATCACCCGTTTCGAGCGCATGGCGGATCGCGAGGAAGCCTGGCTCGCATGAGAACCGCGTCGCCTCGCGGCCGAGCTTGCCCGGCGAATGCGCATCCGAGTTCGAGGTGAGGCGGAACCGGTCGAGCGACGAGACGCGCCAGTTCATCGCGGGATCGGAGGAGAGCCCGGTCTCGACCGCGAAGATGTGCGGCGCGAGATCGCCGTAGCACTCCTCGATCGAATCGAAGCCGGACTGCGAGCCGAGGGCGGCGAACCACGGCGTCCAGACATGCGCCGGCACGAGATAGGCGTCCGGGTGCACCGCGAGCGTGATCTCCAGCAGGTCGCGCGAGTCGAGGCCAAGGATCGGCCTTCCGTCGGAGGCGATGTTGCCGATCGCCGCGAGCCGCGCGGCGAGCCGGTCGGTGGCGTCGAAATCCGGCAGATAGATCAGATGATGCACCTTCCGCGTCTTCTCGCCCTTCTTGTAGATGGTCGAGATCTCGGTCGAGAGCATGAAGCGCACCTCGCCGCGGCAGGAGGCGGGCAGGGTGCGGTGAATCTCCGCCATGATCTCCGGGTGAAGCCGGAACAGCCCGCGGCCGTCGGGCCGGAGCTTGTCCTTCAGCTCGGCGAGCCAAGCGGGATGGACGCAGTCGCCCGTGCCGACAACGGCGATGCCCTTGCGGCAGGCCCACCAGGCGAGGTGCTCGAGATCCAGGTCACGGCTGGTCGCGCGGGAATGCTTCGAGTGCACGTGCAGGTCGGCGTGGAACATGCGCGAGCCTAGCCCAGCGCGCCGAGTCGATCAGCGCCAGTCGCCGCTGCGCGTGCACTCCAGCACGGTGCCGTCAGCGCCGACCACGAACACGACTTCGAGCGAGCGCCAGCGCAGCCGCCCGCGCAGCCGGCCCGCGTCCTCGCCCTCGCCGCGCTCGACCAGGCTGCGCACCCGTCCCGCCCGCAGCTCCGCCCGCAGTTCCTCCTCGGTGACGCCGAGCGCCCGCGCCATCTGCGCCGCGGTCAGCACCGGCACGCCGTGCTCGATCGAGACCCGCTCGCCCTGCATGCGCGCTCACCTCACCTGAGCTGTGCGGCGACGTGCGTCGCCATCATGCCGAGCGCCGCATCCACCCCCTCGACGACGCGATCGACGTCATGCGTGAACAGGCCCTCGGCGGCCAGACGTGGCTCCGCCGGGCCCGCGACCGGCACCGCCTCGAACGGCCGCAGCGCATTGGCGACAAACCGCTCTTGCAGCAGCACGCGGCCGCGCGGGTCGGCAAGCCGCACCGATACCGCCGCGAAGGGCAGGAACGGTCCGTCCGGCGTATCGGCGACGAAGCCGTACTCCGGCACCACCGTGTCGAGATAGGCGTCCACCTCGGCGGGTGGATACTGGGCGATGAAGTCGAGGTCGAACCGCGCGATCGGCACCGCCACCGGCCGGTAGCCCGCAGCCGCGAGGGCCAGCGTCAGATGCGCCGTCCAGCGTTCCAGTGCGCTGTATCCGGCGCCGCGCAGCGCCTCGGCGAGGCGGCGGTCGCGCTCGGTCTCCAGCGCGGCATCGACGAACCGGCCGATCGAACCGAAGGCGAAGGCCAGCGGCAGGTTGGTCGGCGCGGCCGGGGTGGCGGCAACCGCGGGGCTGACGACGCCGATCGTCTGGAGCGGCACCGGTGCCATGCGGTCGAGCGGCACGCGCGTGTCGCAGCCGGCGACCGCCGCGCCGAACGCGAGCGCGACGCGGCGGCGCGGCCAGGGGCGCATGGTCAGCCGAGCCGCGCGGGCACCTGCGCGATCGTCGCCTCCTCCGCGTTGGCGAAGGCGAGGCGCAGATGCCGCTCCTGGCCAGGGCCGAAGAAGGGACCCGGCAGGGTCATCAGCCCGCGCTCCGCCCCCAGCCGTTCCGCCGTCGCCAGCGCGTCGGGCGCGGCATCCGGCAGGCGGAGATAGGCGAAGTAGCCGCCGAGCGCGTCGATGCGCCAGTCCGGCACCGCGGCGAAGGCACGCCGGAACGCCGCCGCACGCGCGGCCATCACGTCGCGGTTGCCCTCGCGCCAGGCGGCGAGCGCCGGCACCGCCCAGGCGAGCGCCGCCTGCGCCGCCCGCGGCGCGCAGATCTGCAGGGTGTCGAGCACCTTCAGCAGCTGCGTGCGGATCGACGGCCCGCCGACGATCGCGCCGACGCGATGCCCGGGCACGCAGTAGCTCTTGGAGAACGAGTAGGGGTGCACCAGCCCGTCGCGCCAGCCCGGGTCACGGAACAGGGCGTGCGGCGGATCGTCGCCCGGCAGGAAGTCGCGATAGGTCTCGTCCAGCACCAGCACGATCCCGCGCCGCCGGCAGAGCGCGGCGAAAGCGGCAATGGTCTCGGGCGGATAGACCGCTCCGGTCGGGTTGTTCGGCGAGACGAGCACGAGCGCGCGCGCGTGCGGATCGATCAGCGCGGCGGCGCGGTCCGGATCGGGCACGAACCCGTCCTCCGGCCGGCAGGGCAGGGGGATCGTCGCGATCCCCAGCATGGTCAGCGCCATGTGGTGGTTGAAGTACCAGGGTGCGGGCAGCAGCACGGCCGAGCCCGGCCCGGCGATCGCCGTCATGGTCATCACGAAGGCGAGGTTGCAGCCGGCGGTGACGACGATATCGGCGGCATCGAGCGGAGCGCGGTAGCGGCGCGTCAGGTCGGCGGCCAGCGCCTCGCGCAGCGCTGCCTCGCCCTCGATCGGGCCGTAGCCGGCATTCGCGGTCCGTGCGGCTTCCTCGCCGAGCCGCGCCAGCAGGTCCGGGTGCGGCGGATAGCCTGGCACCGCCTGGGTGAGGTCGATCGCCGGGCCCGCCGCGCCGCGATAGGCGGCGGCCCAGGCGCGCGCGGCCGGGATGGCGGGCGCGGCGGTGGCGAGGATGCTCGGCGGGAAGGCGGTCGCGCCGCCGGCGGCGGTGTCGGGCATGCGGTCAGACTCACACCGCGCGGGTCCGCCGTCCAGCCGCGTTGAACCGCGGTGCCGGCAGGTCTATCTCCCGGCCATGAGCACGGCCGTCCATGTCGTCGGCGCCGGCCTCGCGGGCAGCGAGGCGGCCTGGCAGATCGCCTCCGCCGGTGTGCCCGTGGTGCTGCACGAGATGCGGCCCGTGCGCATGACCGAGGCGCACCACACGGACGGCTTCGCCGAACTGGTGTGCTCGAACTCGTTCCGCGCCGACGATCCGCTGTTCAACGCGGTCGGGCTGTTGCACGAGGAGATGCGGCGCGCGGGCTCGCTGATCCTGCGCGCGGGCGACGCGCACCGCCTGCCCGCCGGCGGCGCGCTCGCGGTCGATCGCGACGGGTTCTCGGCCGACGTCACGCGCACGCTGGCGGCGCATCCGCTGGTGACGATCGTGCGCGAGGAGGTGGCCGGCCTGCCGCCCGCCGACTGGGGATCGGCGATCGTCGCCACCGGCCCCCTCACCGCGCCTGCGCTCGCCGAGGATATCCGCCGCACGACCGGCGAGGACGCGCTCGCCTTCTTCGATGCGATCGCGCCGATCGTGCATCGCGACAGCATCGACATGTCGGTCGCGTGGATGCAGTCGCGCTACGACAAGGGTGGTGGGGCCGACTACATCAACTGCCCGCTCGACCGCGCGCAGTACGAGGCGTTCGTCGCTGGGCTGCTCGCCGGCGAGAAGACCGAGTTCAAGGAGTGGGAGACCGGCACGCCCTATTTCGACGGCTGCCTGCCGATCGAGGTGATGGCCGAGCGCGGGCCGGACACGCTGCGCTGGGGGCCGATGAAGCCCGTCGGCCTGCGCGATCCGCGCACCGGGCGGCGGCCCTGGGCGGTGGTGCAGCTGCGCCAGGACAACGCGCTCGGCACGCTCTGGAACATGGTCGGGTTCCAGACCAAGCTGAAATACGCCGAGCAGGTGCGGCTGTTCCGCACCATCCCCGGCCTCGAGAATGCCGAGTTCGCGCGGCTCGGCGGGCTGCACCGCAACACCTTCCTCAACAGCCCGCGCCTGCTCGACACGATGCTGCGGCTGAACGCAGCGCCACATGTGCGCTTCGCAGGGCAGGTCACCGGCGTCGAGGGTTATGTGGAGTCCGCCGCGATCGGCCTGCTTGCGGGTCGTTTTGCGGCTGCCGAAGCGCGCGGCGCAGCGCCCGCGCCGCCGCCACCCGAGACGGCGCTCGGCGCGCTGCTCGCGCACATCACCGGTGGGGCGGATGCCGAGACGTTCCAGCCCATGAACATCAATTTCGGCCTGTTCCCGCCCCTCGTGGACGCGCCGAAGGGGCGCGAGCGCAAGCGCGCCTATTGCGAGCGGGCCCTTCGTGCGGCCGATGCCTGGCTCGGCCGGCCGCACACGCTGCCGGAACCGCGCGAAGCCGCATAGCCGCCCCGCGCGGCCGGCGGACGGGCCTCCCTGGCCGGATCGCGCGCGCCCGGCCACACTCGCCGGCAATGACCTCCGGGGGGAAACGCAGCGACGGCGTCATCGGGCTCCTGCGCCTGCCCGACTACCGCCGGCTCTGGCTGCTCGGCGCGATCGCCAACATCATGCGCTGGCTCGAACTGCTGGCGAGCGGGCTCTACGTGCTCGACCTCACCGGCTCGGCCGGCGCAGTGGCGCTGACGGCGGCGGCGCGCTCGCTGCCGCTGCTGCTGCTCGGGCCGATCGCCGGCGCGGTGGCCGAGGCGGTGGACCGGCGCCGGCTGCTGCAACTGGGCCTGCTCGCCACCCTCGCCAACGCCGTGGCCATGGCGCTGCTCGCGCATGGCGGCGTGCTCAATCCCTGGCATATCGGCATCGGCGCGTTCGTGTCGGGCCTGTTGTGGTCGACCGAACTCTCGACGCGGCGGCGCATGCTCGCAGAGTCCGCCGGCGTGGCGGCGATGCCGCGCGCGATCGCGCTCGATGCGATGACCAATGCGACCACGCGCATGCTGGGGCCGGTGTTCGGCGGGCTCGCCTATCAGACGCTCGGGCTCACCGGCGCCTTCACGGTGTCGGCCGGCGGTGCGGTGGTCGCGATCCTGCTCGCCGCCCGGGTGCGCGCGCCGCAGCGGGCGCAGCCGTTCCGGATCGGCACCGTGACCCAGGGGCTTGCCGAGGGGATCGCCGTCGCGATCGCGCACCCGGCGGTGCTCGGCGTGCTCGGCATCACCGTCTCGATGAACATGCTGGCGTTCTCGTATCTCGCCCTGATCGCGCCGATCGGACGGGCGCTGTTCGATGCCTCGCCGCTCGGGGTCGGCATCCTCGCCGCGGCCGAGCCGGCGGGCGCGCTGATCGGCGGGCTGATGCTCGCCCGCTTCGGCGACCGCGTGGACGGGGCGCGCGCCTTCCTGTTCGGCTCGCTCGGGTTCCTGGTCGCCCTGGCCGCGATGCCGGCGACACCGGTGCTCGGGCTCGCGATCCTGCTGCTGGTCGTGGGCGGGCTCGGCATCGCCGCCTT
>CAZHMM010000134.1:9337-10609 GCA_964533585.1 uncultured Elioraea sp. | reverse complement strand
GCTCGCCGAGCTCGCCGAGCGCGAGTTCGCCGGCAGCGAGCGCGCGCGCAGCGAGGCCGAGGCGCATTGGCGCGACGCCGCCACCGCGCCGGCCGAGCCGGCCTGGACCTGCACCGCCTGCGGCGCCTCCCAGCCCGAGTGGACGCCCGCCTGCACCAATTGCGGCACGGTCGGGTCGTTGCGCTGGGGCGAGGCGGCGGCGATCGCGCCGCGCCTCGCGCTGCCGGCCCCCATCCCGGGGCTTTGAGGGCGGCCGAGTCGGCGCGTATCTCGACGGCGATGACGGTGATGCAGCGGATTGCGGCCGAGCGGCGCCCCCACATCGTGGTGCTCGGCAACGAGAAGGGCGGCTCGGGCAAGTCGACCGCGGCGATGCATGTGATCGTCGGACTGATGCGCGAGGGGTATCGCGTCGGCGCGATCGATCTCGATGCGCGCCAGGGCACGCTGCTGCGCCACCTGGAGGCGCGGGCGGCGTTCAGCGCCGCGCGCGGCGTCGCCCTGCCGCAGCCCGAGGCGCGCGCGGTGCATGCGAGCCGGGCCGAGAACCGCACCGAGGCCGCGCAGGAGGATCAGGCGGCGCTCGCCGCCGCGATCGCCGCGCTCGACGCGGCCGAGGTGCTGGTGATCGACTGTCCCGGCGCCGACACGCCGCTCAGCCGCGCCGGCCACGCGCTCGCCGACACGCTGATCACGCCGATCAACGACAGCTTCGTCGATTTCTCGATGCTGGCGACGGTCGATCCCGACGACCATCGGGTCATCAGCCCGTCGGTGTACAGCGAGATGGTGTGGGAGGCGCGCAAGGCCCGCTTCGCGCGCGACCGCGGGCGGCTCGACTGGATCGTCATGCGCAACCGGCTGGGTGCGGCCGAGGCGCGCAACAAGCGCGATGTCGGCGCGACACTGGAGGCGCTCGCCAAGCGGATCGGCTTCCGCACCGTGCGCGGCTTCGGCGAGCGGGTGATCTTCCGCGAGCTCTACCTCCAGGGCCTGACGCTGATGGACCTGAAGGAGGCGGGGATCGCCGGCGGGCTGTCGATGAGCCACGTCGCGGCACGCCAGGAGGTGCGCAGCCTGCTCGCCGCGATCCGCAAGGGGCCGCCGGGCGATGTGTGGGGCACGGCGCGGCAGGGCGCGGCGCTTGCGCCGACGGGCGCGGGGTCGTAGAACGCCGCGCGTTCGTGGGCGCGCCGACATAGCTCAGCGGTAGAGCAACTGATTCGTAATCAGTAGGTCCGCGGTTCAAATCCGCGTGTCGGCACCACCCGC
>CAZHMM010000134.1:0-9237 GCA_964533585.1 uncultured Elioraea sp. | reverse complement strand
CCCCGCCGCCTCACGTGATGCTCAGCAGCGTCAGCCAGATCAGCGCGATGATCCGCGTCACCAGCACCGCCTGCGGTGTCTCCTGCGAGCGCGCCGCCGACCGCCAGATCGCCACCAGCACGAACACGTTGTACGGGATCGACATCACGTAGCCGACGAAGAAGGCCCAGAACGGCTGGTCCACCGAGACCAGATAGAACGTGCCGGCGGTGGTGGAGACGTTCACCACCAGCGCGATCAGCACGCCCCAGGTCCAGAACGTCCGCTCGAACGGCTCCTCGCCGCGCCAGAGCCGCAAGAGCACCATCGGAGCGACGATCCCTCCGCATCTACAACGAAACGGGGCCCGGCACCGCGCCGGACCCCGCCTCGCTACACGCCGGAGCACCGATCGGCAACGACCGGCGCGGCCGTCTCACATCTCGGCGTAGGTGCCGCCGCGCCAGACATAGAACACGTAGTCGGGCACGGTCGGGTCACCCTTGGCGTCGAAGGTGGTCTGGCCGAGCACGCTGTTCCACGGCCCCTGCGCCTTCAGCACCTCGGCGATCCGGCGCGGATCGGTCGAGTTCGCCTTCCGCGCCGCGTCGGCCCAGATCTGGATCGCGGCATAGGTGTAGAGCACGTAGCCCTCGGGGTCGATGTTGCGGGCACGGAACTTCGCCACCACCTCGGCCGCGGCCGGGCGCCGGCGCGGATCGGAGGAGAAGGTCATCAGCGTGCCCTCGCCCGCCGCACCGGTGATCTGCCAGTACTCGTTGGTCACCAGCGCGTCGCCGCCGATCGCGACCGCGCGCAGGCCGCGCTCGCGCATCTGCCGCACGATCAGCCCGGCCTCGGTGTGGTAGCCGCCGAAATAGACGACATCGATCCCGGCCTGCTGCAGGCGGCTGACGATCGCCGAATAGTCGCGCTCGCCGGCGACATAGGCGAGGTACAGCGTCTCCTGCATGCCGGCGGCGTTCATCGCCTTCTTCGTTTCGTCGGCGAGGCCCTTCCCGTAGGCCGAGTTGTCATGCAGGATCGCCACCTTCTGGCCGGGGAAGTTGCGCGCGATGAAGGTGCCGGCGACGATGCCCTGCTGGTCGTCGCGGCCGCAGACGCGGAAGGTGTTCCAGCCGCCCTCGTCGGTGAAGCGCGGGTTGGTGCTGGCGGGGCTGATCTGCAGCACGCCTTCCTCGAGATAGACCTTCGAGGCCGGGATCGAGCTGCCGGAGCAGAAATGCCCGGCGACGAAGCGCACGCCGCGGCCGGTGAGCTGGTTCGCCACCGAGACGGCCTGGCGCGGGTCGCAGGCATCGTCGCCCACCTCGAGCACGAGCTGCTGGCCGAGCACGCCGCCCGCCGCATTGATGTCGGCCACCGCCTGCTCGGCGCCGGCGCGCATCTGCTCGCCGAACGCGGCGTACTGGCCGGTCATCGGCCCGACCGTCGCGATGCGGAGCTGCGCCTGGGCGAGCCCGCTGCCAGCCACCAGCGCGGCCGCACCGGCGGCCGCCACCAGCGTCCTTCTGAACATGGAAGTCTCCCTCCGTCTGCTGTCCCCTGGCCGCGGAAGGCGGCCGGTGCCATAGCGTAGTGAAGCGGATGGCCGGCGGCAAAGAGGGAAAAGCGCGATCCGGGGGCGGGCTCAGGCCCGGCCGCCCTCCAGATAGGCCGCCCGCACCTCCGGCCGCGCGAGCAGCTCCGCCCCGGTGCCCGTCATGGTGATCCGTCCGTTCACCAGGACGTAGCCGCGATGGGCGAGGCGGAGCGCGTGATAGGCGTTCTGCTCGACCAGCAGCACGGTCAGCCCGGTCTCGCGGTTGAGATCGCGGATCGCGGCGAAGATCTGGCGCACCACCATCGGCGCGAGGCCGAGCGAGGGCTCGTCGAGCAGCAGCAGCCTGGGCCGGCTCATCAGCGCGCGCGCGATCGCCAGCATCTGCTGCTCGCCGCCCGACAGCGTGCCGCCGCGCTGGCCGAGCCGCTCCTTCAGCCGGGGGAACAGCGCGCAGACCCTCTCCAGATCCTCGTCGAAATGGGTGCCGTTCAGCACCTCCGCGCCCATGCGCAGGTTCTCCAGCACGGTCATGCGCGGGAAGATGCGCCGCCCCTCCGGCGCGTGCGCGATGCCCTGGCGCATGATCAGATGCGTGGGCCAGCCGGTGATCTCGCGCCCGTCATGCACGATCCTTCCCTCGCGCGGCGCGGGGCTGCCGCAGATCGTCATCATCAGCGTCGATTTGCCCGCGCCGTTCGCGCCGATCAGCGTGACGATCTCGCCGCGCCCGACCGTCAGGGAGACGCCGCGCAGCGCGACGATCGCGCCATAGGCGGTGGTGACGTCCTCGACCGCCAGCATCATGCCGTTCGCGGGCGCGCTCACTCCTGGTGCAGGGCGGCGTCCACCGCCAGCGCCTCCTCCTCCTCGACGCCGAGATAGGCGGCGATCACCTTGGGGTCGTCGCGCACCGCGGCGGGCGGGCCGTCGGCGATCTTCCGGCCGTAGTCGAGCACGACGACGCGGTCGCTGATCTGCATCACCACGCTCATGTCGTGCTCGATCAGCAGGATCGAGGTGCCCTCGGCCTTGATCGAGCGCAGCAGATCGTTCAGCTCCTCGCTCTCGCGCGGATTGAGCCCGGCGGCCGGCTCGTCGAGGCAGAGGATCACCGGCTCCATGCACATCGCCCGCGCGATCTCCAGCCGCCGCTGCGCGCCATAGGGCAGCGAGGCCGCCGGATCGTCGGCGCGCGGGGTGAGGCCGACGCGGTCGAGCCAGACGCGCGCGCGCTCCACCGCCGCCGCCTCGCGCTTCTGGAACGGGCCGAAGCCCATCAGCGCGAAGGGCGTGCGGCCGCCTTCGCCCATCAGCCGGTTGTGCTGCGCGACCATCAGGTTCTCGAGCACGGTCATGCCGCCGAACAGGCGGATGTTCTGGAAGGTGCGGGCGACGCGCGCGTGCTTGGCGATGCGGTGCTGCACCAGCCGGTGCAGCGCATACTGCGTGCCGTCCTCGTGGCGGATGACGATGCTGCCGCCGGTCGGGCGGTAGAAGCCGGTGAGGCAGTTGAACACCGTGGTCTTGCCGGCGCCGTTCGGGCCGATGATGGCGGTGATGTCGCCGCGCTCGGCCGCGAAGCTGAGCGCGTCGATCGCGACGAGGCCGCCGAAGCGCATCGTCAGGTCCTCGACGACGAGGATCGGATCGGCGCTCATCCGCGTCCCTCCGCCACGTGCTCGGCGCCGACCATCTTGCGCGCGCCGAGTGCCACCGAGGGCTCGCGCGACGAGACGAGCCCGCGCGGGCGCCACACCATGATCGCCACCATGGCCAGCCCGAACACCAGCATGCGGAACTGCTCCAGGTCGCGGAACAGCTCGAAGCCGCCGATCATCACCACCGCGGCGGTGGCGACGCCGATCTGGCTGCCCATGCCGCCGAGCACGACGATGGCGAGGATCAAGGCACTCTCGATGAAGGTGAAGCTCTCGGGGCTGATGAAGCCCTGGCGGGTGGCGAAGAAGGCGCCGGCGAAGCCGCCGAACAGCGCGCCGGTGGCGAAGGCGGTGAGCTTGACCGCGACGACCGAGAGGCCGAGCGCGCGCGAGGCAACCTCGTCCTCGCGCAGCGCCTCCCAGGCGCGGCCGATCGGATGCCGGCGCAGCCGGATGGTGACGAAATTGGTCACCATCGCCAGCGCCAGGATCAGGTAGTAGAGGAAGATGATGCGATGCAGCGGCGAGGGTTCCAGGCCGAAGAACCCGGCGAAGCTGCCCTCGCCGCCGGCCATCGAGAAGGGCAGGCCGAAGAAGGAGGGGCGCGGGATGCCGCTCATCCCGTTCGGCCCGCCGGTGAGGCCGACCCAGTTCAAGAGCACGATGCGGATGATCTCGCCGAAGGCGAGGGTAACGATCGCGAGGTAGTCGCCGCGCAGGCGCAGCACCGGGAAGCCGAGGATGATGCCCCAGATCGCCGAGCAGACGCCGGTCAGCGGCAGCGCCGCCCAGAAGCCGATGTCGAGATGCTTGGCGAGCAGCGCGTAGCTGTAGGCGCCGACGGCGTAGAAGGCGACGTAGCCGAGATCGAGCAGGCCGGCGAGGCCGACCACGATGTTCAGTCCCCAGCCGAGCATGACATAGGTCAGCACGAGCGTGCCGAGATCGATCTCGTATCGTCCGACCCCCGGCATGAACGGCAGCAGCATCGCGAAGGCCAGCATCGCCGGTCCGGCGGCCTTGCCAAGCCAGGAGCCGAAGCCGGGCGGCACCAGCACCGCGCGCGGCGCGGGCGAGACGATCGTGCGGCGGAGCTCGCGCTGCGCCATGAACAGCCCGACCAGGATGCGGCCGACGAACACGGCGGCGACGGCCGTGAGCAGCAGGCCGGGGCGCGGGATCAGTGTCAGCGAGCGGCCCATGGGCTCGGTCCTGAGGCCGAGCAGCGGCGCGCCGATGCCGAGCGCGATCAGCGCCGCCAGCGCGGCATCCCTGATGATCGCGGCCATGCCGCGCGGCCAGGCGCCCGCCACGTCAGACCTTCTCGACCTCGTGCCGCCCGAGGATTCCCGAGGGCAGGAAGATCAGCGCGATGGCGAGGATCGAGAACGCCGCGACGTCCTTGTACTGGACCGAGAAATAGGCCGACCAGAAGGTCTCGATCAGGCCGATCAGCAGCGCGCCGAGCACCGCACCCGGCAGGCTGCCGATGCCGCCGAGCACCGCGGCGGTGAACGCCTTGATGCCGGCGACGAAGCCGATGAAGAAGTCGATCACGCCGTAGTAGAGCAGGTACATCATGCCCGCGACCGCGGCGAGTGCGGCGCCGATCACGAAGGTCAGGCTGATCGTGCGGTCGGTGTCGATGCCGAGCAGGCTCGCCATGCGCCGGTCCTGCTCGCAGGCGCGCATCGCCCGGCCCAAGGGTGTGCGCGCGATGATCAGCGTGAACACGGTCAGCACCACGAGCGTGGTCAGGATGATGCTCATCTGCATGTAGGAGAGCGTGACCTCGACCGTGCCGCCGCGGCTCAGCACGACCCCGCCCTGCACCACCGGCTCGAGCGGCTTGACGCGCGCCCCCTGCGTCACCTGCACGAAGTTCTGCAGGAAGATGCTCATGCCGATCGCGCTGATCAGGGGTGCCAGGCGGAACGAGCCGCGCAGCGGGCGGTAGGCCAGCCGCTCGACCGTGAAGCCGTAGAGCGAGGTGAAGGCCATCGCCAGCACCAGCACCAGGATCAGCGCCAGCGGCACGAAGGTGATCCCGCCCATGCCGAGCAGCAGGAAGCCGATCAGCGCGGTGAAGGCGCCCACCATGAAGATGTCGCCGTGGGCGAAGTTGATCATGCCGATGATCCCGTAGACCATCGTGTAGCCGAGCGCGATCAGCCCGTAGATCATGCCGAGCGTCAGCCCGTTGACGAGTTGCTGCAGGGCGTAGTCCACCCGCGTCTCCCCTGAACCCGGTCCGCCATCCGGGCGCGAGCATTGGCAGGACCGCGGCCGTTCGGCAACGGGGAAGATGACGTCAGCGCGACAGCAGCGCCGCGGCGATCGCCTCCCACTCGGCCGCCAGCGCGCCGTCCGGCATCGGCTTGCCCGCCCGCCGATACCAGTAGGCGGCGTTCGCGTGGTCGCCCTCCTTGCGGTGCAGGTAGGCGTGCACCCAGGCGGCCTCTGCCCCCTCGTCGCTCATCGCGGCCGCATGCGCGCGCTCCCAGTCGCCGCGCGCATCCCACCAGAGGGCTTCGAGCGCGGCGGGGAGGCCCGCGGGCGGGGCAGGGGCATCGAGGCTCGCGCGGAAGGACGCCGGGTCCATGGGCCGCTCAGTACACCACCACCGAGCGGATCGAGCTGCCCTCGTGCATCAGGTCGAAGGCGGTGTTGATCTCGTCGAGCGCCATCGTATGCGTGATCAGCGGGTCGATCTCGATCTTGCCGTCCATGTACCAGTCGACGATCCTCGGCACGTCGGTCCGCCCGCGCGCGCCGCCGAACGCGGTGCCCTTCCAGACCCGCCCGGTGACGAGCTGGAACGGCCGCGTGGCGATCTCCTGCCCGGCGGCGGCCACACCGATGATGATGCTCTCGCCCCAGCCGCGATGGCAGCACTCCAGCGCCTGGCGCATCGTGTGCACGCTGCCGATGCACTCGAAGCTGAAATCGGCGCCGCCGCCGGTGAGGTCGATGATCGCCTGCACCACCTTGTCGCGGCCGACCTCATCGGGGTTGACGAAGTCGGTCATGCCGAAGCGTGCGGCCATGGCGCGCTTGGCGGGGTTGAGGTCGATGCCGATGATCCGGTCGGCGCCGACCATGCGCGCCCCCTGGATCACGTTGAGCCCGATCCCGCCGAGGCCGAACACCGCGACATTGGCGCCGGGCCACACCTTGGCGGTGTTGATCACCGCGCCGATCCCGGTGGTCACGCCGCAGCCGATGTAGCAGATCTTGTCGAACGGCGCGTCCGGACGGACCTTGGCGAGCGCGATCTCGGGCAGCACGGTGAAGTTCGCGAAGGTCGAGCAGCCCATGTAGTGGAACACCGCGTTGCCCTCGCAGCGGAACCGGCTCGATCCGTCCGGCATCACGCCCTTGCCCTGGGTGGCGCGGATCGCGGTGCAGAGGTTGGAGCGGCGCGAGAGGCAGGTTTTGCACTGCCGGCATTCGGGCGTGTAGAGCGGGATCACGTGGTCGCCCGGCGCGAGCGAGGTCACGCCCGCGCCGATCTCGCGCACGATCCCCGCCCCCTCGTGGCCGAGGATGGCGGGGAACAGGCCCTCGGGGTCGGCGCCCGAGAGGGTGTAGGCGTCGGTGTGGCAGATGCCCGTCGCCTTGATCTCGACCAGCACCTCGCCGGCACGCGGGCCGTCGATCTCGATCGTCTCGATGCTCAGAGGCTTGCCGGCCTCCCAGGCGACGGCGGCGCGTGTCTGCACGGCGGGACTCCCTTCGCGGCGGTGATCGCGCCGAGGATAGGGGCCCCCCGGCGGTGCCGCCACCCTGGGGCGGACAGGCGGATCGCGCAGACGTGAGCCCGCGCGGGTGGCGGGCCGGGGCCGCGCCGGCCGGCCTGCCCGCCGTGCCGGCGGGGAATCTCGACCGCCAGCAACCTCGCCTTAACCGCCAGCGCGGACCATGGCGTGGATATGTTTCAGCGTTCCGCATCCTCCGCGTCCGCCCCGGGCGTCCTGCCGGAGCGCGCGGCTGCCGCGGCGCACACGGTGGGAGGCAGAGCCTCGCACCCCGGGTGCGGCCGCGTGCGCCGCGCGCCGGCTGAGGTGCGTGCGGTGCGGTCGGGCGGCCAGGCGCGCCATGGCTGACGGCGGCGTGCTCGCGCCTGATGCCGCGCCCGCGCCGGTGCCGACGCCGGCGCACTCGCCGCGCCTGTCGTTCCTCGCCTTCCTGGCCGATGCGCGGAGCGAGCAGGTGCTGCGCGAGGTGCTGGCCGACAACGGTCCGGACGGCGCCGAGGTGCGCCGCGGCGACATCACCACCGCGACCCAGCACCTCGCCCGCTCGGCCACGCCGCAGGTGCTGCTGGTCGACATCGCCGACAACGCCGAGCCCTTCGCCGCCCTCGATGCGCTGGCCCAGGTCTGCGAGCCCGACGTCAAGGTGCTGGTGGTCGGCGAGCGCGACGAGGTCGACTTCTACCGCGACCTGACGCGCAATCTCGGCGTCACCGAGTATCTGCCGAAGCCGCTGACGCGCGACTCGGTCTCGCGCACCTTCCTGCCGCTGATCGCCAACCAGGCGCCGAGCGAGCTCAGCGCGCGCGGCGGGCGGGTCGTGCTGATCGCCGGCGTGCGCGGCGGCGTCGGCGCCACCACGATCGCGGCCAATCTCGCCGTGCATCTCGCCGACGAGGCGCGCCGCCACGTCGCCCTGGTCGATCTCAACCTCTACACCGGCAGCGCGGCGCTGCTGCTCGGCACGCGGCCCTCGACAGGGATGCGCATCGCGCTGGAGGCGCCGGAGAAGGTCGATACGCTGTTCCTCGATCGCGCCGGCCAGCCGGTCGGCGAGCGGCTGCGCGTGTTCGCCGCCGAGGAGAGCTTCGCCACCGCCGTCCATCCGGCGGGCAATGCGGTCGCGCACCTGATCCAGCTGCTGCGCGACCGGTTCAATCACATCGTGATCGATGCGCCGGCGGGATTCCCGCCGCTGGTGCGCGACGCCTTCGACCGCGTCCACCAGCGCGTGCTGGTGATGGCGCCGGACGTTGCCAACACGCGCGATCTGGCGCGCTACCTCGCCGTGCCGAATGCGCCGGCGCAGACCAGCCGCGCGGTCGTGGTGCTGAACCAGGCGGGCCGTCCGGGCGCGCTGACGCAGAAGCAGGTCGAGGAGGCGCTGAAGCTCGCGCCCGACGTGGTCGTGCCCTATCTGCCGCGCGTGCTGCCGGCGGCGGCCAATCTCGGCAAGCCGGCGGTGACGCGGCCGGGGCCGTTCCGCACGGCGATCAAGCTGCTGACGCAGGAGATCGCGGCGGTGCGGAGCACCGAGAAGATGCCGCGGCGGCGAACCCTCTGGTCGCTGCTGCGGCGCTAGCGCAGATCCCGATCAGGTGGTGCCACCTGATCGGGTGACGATGCGCGCAAGAAGGCCCTGGAGCCGGTTGGGACAGGTCGGAACCGGCTTCAGCGCGCGCCGACGACGACGGCGCGCCGCAGCGCCGCCGGATCGAGCGGCACGTCGCGGCGGACGGCGCGATCGGCGCCGAGCGGCGGCAGCACCTCGCCCTCGACGCTCACCTCCAGACCGCCGGCATTGCCGGTGGTGAGCAGCAGGCCCGAGCGGGCAGGGACCTCGTACACCTCGCCGGCGCGCAGGCTACGGTCGAACAGCACGGTGCCCGCCTCGCGCTCGCGCACCTGCACCCAGGTCTCGTCGCGCGCGCGGAGCACGATGCGCCCGGGTGCGCCTTCCGCCGTCATCGGCGCCGGGGGCGGGGCCGGCTCGGCGGCCGGCGCGCGCGGCGCGGTCGCCTGGCGCAGCGCGGCGGGGTCGAGCGGGATGTTGCGGCGGACCACGCCCTCGCCGCCGAGCGCCGGCAGGGTCTCGCCGTCGAGCACGACCTGAAGCCCGGCGGCATTGCCCACCGTCATGACGAGGTCGGTGCGATCCGGCACCGCGAAGGTCTCGCCGGCGGCGAGCACGCGGTCGAGCACCACCTGGCCGGAGGACGGCGCGCGCAGCATCACCCAGGTCTGCTCGCGGGCGCGCAGCAGCACGCGCGCCGCCGCGGTC
>CAZHMM010000133.1:0-10737 GCA_964533585.1 uncultured Elioraea sp. | reverse complement strand
ACGTGCTGATGGCGATGGCCTCGGCCCCCGGCTATGGCCGGGGGCACGGGCCGCTGAACCACGCGGTGACGGTCGATCCCGCGCGCGTCGCAGCGCTGTCGCGGAGTTAGACGCTCACCCCGCCTTGCGCCGCCGCGCGAGCGCGAGCCCGGCGAGGGCGACCGCGAACACGCCGAGCGCGCCCGGTGCGGGGACGGGCTGGATGCGGGTCGCCTCGATGAACAGGTTGTCGGCCCAGAGCGTCAGCGATGACGCCTCGATGCGGCCGGCTTCGCCCGTATCGATGTAGGGCGGCGCCGTCACCAGGCTCACTCGCTTCGGAAGGATCACCAGCTGCATCGTCACGAGGCTGTCGCTGTCGAGCGTGAAGACCTCTTCAAAGGTCTCGAACTGCCGCCCTCTCAAGGCGCCGGTTCCGCCGAGCGTGATGGAGAAATCGCCCGTGTCGAACTGTGCGGGCGAAAGGTCGATCGAGGCCAGCAGCGCGCCGCTCGCGCCGTTCGGCGCGCCGCCGCTGCCGAAGGTGATCTCGCCCGCGTAGATGCGCAGGAACGCCTCGCTCTCGTTGTCACCGACCGCGGCGGCAAACATGGCCATCGCGACATCGCCGCCGAAGCGATACTCGCCCGCCTGCAGGGCGACCGTCTGGTACATCGCCACGGGCCGCGGCAGGGCACTGGCCGTCGCGTCACTCTGCATGGACGCGACGTAGCTCCCCTTGTCCGAGCAGCCGGCGCCGAAGGCGGCCGGGCACGCGAACCCCTCCATGCCGCCGAGTGCGTTGTAGGCCGACGCTGCCCAGTCCTCAAATGCGATGCGCTTGTTGAAATCCGGGGTCCCCGGCGGTGCCGGCACCGGAAATCCGCCGGCAGAGCTCCCGACCGTGACCGTGGCCTCGAGGCTGCCGTTGAGCAGGAAATTCGCCTCCGCGGCCTGCGGCACGGCCAGCAGCGACGCGCCCACGGCGACGGCGCACAACGACAGACGGTTCATGTCGGATCCCCTCGTTCTCCTCCGCGCCCCCGCGCGGCATCCCTTGCGATCATCATGCCGTCGTGTCGATGTTTATGCAAGACGTTCATCGATCGCACAGGATGATGGCCATGCCGACCCTGCCGCTGTATGTCGTCGATGCCTTCGCCGACCGCGCCTTCGCCGGCAACCCCGCCGCGGTTGTGCCACTCGACACGTGGCTGCCGGACGCGGTGCTGCAAGGCATCGCCGCCGAGCACAACCTCAGCGAGACGGCCTTCGTTGTCGCCGAACCGGCGGGGCTGCACCTGCGCTGGTTCACGCCGACGATCGAGGTGGCGCTCTGCGGCCACGCCACCCTCGCCACCGCCTTCGTGCTCGCGACCGAGCGCGGGCTTGCCCCACCCTTCGCCTTCCGCACCCGCTCGGGTGAACTGCGCGTCACGCGCGAGGGCGATCATTACGTACTCGACTTTCCCGCCAATCCGCCCGCGCAGGCCGAGGCGCCGCCGGGCCTCGTCGAGGCGCTGGGCGCCATGCCGCGCGAGGTGTGGAAGGCGCGCGACTGGATCGCGGTGTTCGACGACGCGGCGACGGTGCGGGCGCTCGGGCCCGATCACGCGCGCGTCGCCGCGCTGCCGGGCGAGACGTCGCGGCTGATCGCCACCGCGCCGGGCGATGGTGGGGCGGATGTGGTCAGCCGCTACTTCGCGGCGAAGATCGGCATCCCCGAGGACCCGGTGACGGGCGCGGCGCATGTGCAACTCGTGCCGCTCTGGGCCGCCCGGCTGGGCAAGGACCGGCTGACCTGCGTGCAGGCGTCGCGCCGCGGCGGCACGCTGCACTGCCGCCTTGCCGGTGAGCGCGTGCTGATGGGCGGGGCGGCGCGGCTCTACGCGCGCGGCGAGATCGTCGGGATTGCCGCGCGCTGAGCGGTCAGCAGGAGACGGGTGACGGCACGAAGCCGCCCTTGCCGCCCGGCCGTCGGGGCGCGGGCGGCGCCCGGGATGCCCATGGCGCCGTCAGGCCATCCGATCCGCAGCCCTTCACCAGGTCGTCCGGCGCCGGGCCTGGCCGGCCGATCAGCCAGCCCTGCAACGAGTCCACGCCCTCGGCGCGCAGGAAGGCGGCCTGCGCCTCGGTCTCGACGCCTTCCGCAACCGTCGCCGCGCCGAGATCGCGGGCGAGCCGCAGCACCGCGCGCAACAGGGCGAGCGAACGGCGGCAGCCGGGCGCGCGGCTGATCAGGTCGCGGTCGATCTTGATCTTGTCGAACGGGAAGTCGCGCATGTAGCCGAGCGAGGCGTGACCCGCGCCGAAGTCGTCGAGCGCGACCTTCAGGCCGAGCGCGCGCAGCGCGCCGATCGCGGCGAGCGCTGCGCCGCTGTCGTGCATCAGCACGCCCTCGGTCACCTCGAGCACGAGACGTGCGGGCGGAAGCCCGGTGTCGCGCAGCACGTGCTCGATGAAGCGGATACCGTCGGCGAGGAACAGATTGGGCGGCGAGACGTTCACCGCGATCGGCACCGGCACGGCCCAGCGCGCGGCCTCGGCGCAGGCGGTGCGCAGCACCCAGCGGTCGAGATGCGTGATCAGGCCGCGCGCCTCCGCCACCGGAACGAAGTCCGACGGCATCAGCGGCTCGCGCCCGGGGCGCGGCCAGCGGATCAGCGCCTCCAGCGAGGTGATCGCGCCGGTTGCCGCATGCGCGACCTTCTGCCAGGCGAGGGCGAAGGGCTCCTGCCCGCCGGGGATCAGCGCCGCGCGCAGGGCGGCGGCGATGCCGGTTGGCCCGCGCCTCGGATGCAGCCGCGGGAACTGCTCGGTGCACTCGCGGGCCTCGCAGGTCCGGCCGCCGCCGTGCGCCTTGGCGGCGAGCAGGGCGATGTCGGCGAGCTCGCCCACGCGCACGGGATCGCGCGCGTCGTCGGGGCAGGCGGCCGCGCCGATCGAGACGCGCAGCACGAAGGGCTGGCCGGCGATCGCGAAGGGCCGCGCGAAGGCGGCCTGGATGCGCGCAGCCATCGATGCCGCCGCCGCCGGGTCGCGCAGCAGCACGGCGAAGCTGTCGCCACCAAGCCGGGCGAGCAGGTCGCCCGGGCCGATCTCGGCGGCGAGCCGGGCCGCCACTTCGGTCAGCGCCGCATCGCCGGCGGCGTGGCCGAACAGGTGGTTCACCGCCTCGAAGCGGTCGAGATCGAGGCACAGGAGGGCGTGTGGCACCGGCACCGGACCCTCACCGAGGCTGCGATGGCGCCGCTCGAAGGTGGTGGCGTCGGCAAGCCCGGTCAGGGCATCGGCGGCGGCGAGCCGGGCGAGCCGGCGCGTGGTGTCGTGCAGCGCCAGCGCATCGGTGACACCCCGCGCGAGATCGGTGAGCGTCTCGATCAAGCCGGGCGGGGGCTCGCGCGGCGAGACATCGACCACGCAGAGCGCGCCGAGGGCGTGCCCGCTCGGTCCCCGGACCGGCACGCCGGCGTAGAAGCGGATTCCGGGCTGGCCGGTGACCAGCGGATTGTCGGAGAAGCGCGGATCGCGTGTCGCGTCGGGCACCACCAGTGGCGCATCCGGCGTCAGGATCGCGTGCGCGCAGAACGCCATCTCACGAGGTGTGTGCCGCGCGCCCACGCCCTGGGCGGCGATCAGCCACTGCCGGTCGGCGTCGAGCAGCGTGAGCGCGGAGATCGGCGTGCCCGCCGTGCGGGCGGCCAGCCGGGTGAACAGCTCGAACCGTTCATCGGCGGGCGTGTCGAGAATCTCGAGCGCGCGCAACGCGGCAAGGCGTTCGGATTCGTCCGGCGGCAATGGGGCAGGCGGCATCGCTCAACCCTAGGCCGGCGAGGCTGAAGACCGGCTTAAGCGCCGACTTGACAAAAGTCATGCTTGCGCCCCGCCCGGCGCGGGAGTAATCGCCGCGGCCGGCCACGTCCCCCCACCGGGACGCTTCGCTTCTGGAAGGGAGCAGCCGCCATGGCGCATGACGCCACCCGTCCGTCCATCCGCCCGCACAATCCGCGTTTCTCCTCCGGCCCCTGCGCCAAGCGGCCGGGCTGGTCGCTCGCCGCGCTCGAAAGCGCCGCCCTCGGCCGCAGCCACCGCGCCAAGGGGCCGAAGGCGAAGCTCGCCGAGGTGATCGAACGCTCGCGCGCGATCCTCGGCCTGCCGCCCGCCTGGCGCCTCGGCATCGTCCCGGGCAGCGACACCGGCGCGGTCGAGATGGCGCTGTGGAGCCTGCTCGGGCCGCGCCCGGTGGACGTGCTCGCCTTCGAGAGCTTCGGCGAGGGCTGGGCCACGGATGTCGCCAAGCAGCTGAAGATCGAGCATCGCGTGCTGGCTGCGCCCTACGGTCGTCTGCCCGACCTTTCGGCGGTGGATTGGTCGCGCGACGTGGTGTTCACCTGGAACGGCACCACCTCCGGGGTGCGTGTGCCAAATGGCGACTGGATCGCGCCCGACCGGCAGGGGCTGGCGATCTGCGACGCCACCTCGGCCGCCTTCGCGATGGCCCTGCCGTGGGACCGGCTCGATGTCGTCACCTGGTCCTGGCAGAAGGTGCTGGGCGGCGAGGCGGCGCACGGCATGCTGGCCCTCGGGCCGCGCGCGGTGGACCGGCTGCTCAGCCATAAGCCCGGCTGGCCGCTGCCGAAGGTGTTCCGCCTCGTCTCGGGCGGGAAGCTGATCGAGGGGATCTTCAAGGGCGAGACGATCAACACGCCGTCGATGCTGTGCGTCGAGGATGCGCTCGATGGGCTGCGCTGGGCCGAGGCGATCGGCGGATTGCCGGCGCTGATCGCGCGCACGCAGGCGAACCTCGCCGCGGTCGCCGCGTGGGTGGAGCGCACGCCTAACTACGCCTTCCTGGCCGAGGACGCGGCGACGCGGTCCTGCACCTCGATCTGCCTGTCGATCACGGCGCCCTGGTTCACGGCACTCCCGGCCGAACAGCAGGCGGAGGCGGCGAAGGCGATCGCCGCGCTGCTGGAGCAGGAGGGCGTGGCGCTGGACGCGGCCGGCTATCGCGACGCGCCGCCGGGCCTGCGCCTCTGGGGGGGCGCCACGGTCGAGACCGCCGACATCGAGGCGGTGCTGCCCTGGCTCGACTGGGCCGCCGCGACCGTCGCCGCCCGGTTCGCCACCGTTCCCGCTGCGGAGTGATTGACCCATGCCGAAGGTTCTGATCAGCGACAAGCTGTCGCCCGCCGCGGTCGCCATCTTCCAGGCGCGCGGCATCGAGACGGATGTGAAGACCGGGCTCAGCCCGGCCGAGCTGCGCGCCATTATCGGCGACTATGACGGGCTCGCGATCCGCTCCGCCACCAAGGTGACGGCCGAACTGCTCGCGGTCGCGCCCAGGCTGAAGGTGGTCGGCCGTGCCGGAATCGGCGTGGACAACGTGGACGTGAAGTCGGCGACCGCGCGCGGCGTGGTGGTGATGAACACGCCCTACGGCAACGCGATCACCACGGCCGAGCACGCGATCGCGCTGATGTTCGCGCTCGCCCGCCAGATCCCAGAGGCGTCGCTCTCCACCAAGGCCGGCAAGTGGGAGAAGAACCGCTTCATGGGCGTCGAGCTCTCCGGCAAGGCGCTTGGGCTGATCGGCTGCGGCAATATCGGCTCGATCGTCGCCGACCGCGCGGTCGGGCTGAAGATGAAGGTGCTCGCCTATGACCCGTTCCTGTCCGAGGCGCGCGCGGTGGCGCTCGGCGTCGAGAAGGTCGAGCTGAACGACCTGTTCGCCCGCGCCGACATCATCACCCTGCACACGCCGCTGACCGAGGGCACGCGCAACATCATCGATGCGCGCGCGATCCAGAAGATGAAGCGCGGCGTGCGCATCATCAACTGCGCGCGCGGCGGGCTGATCGTCGAGCAGGATCTGCACGACGCGCTCGTCGCCGGCCACGTCGCCGGCGCGGCCCTCGATGTGTTCGAGACCGAGCCGGCGACCGAGAGCCCGCTGTTCGCGCTCGAGAACGTCGTCTGCACGCCGCATCTCGGCGCCTCGACCGCGGAGGCGCAGGAGAATGTCGCGTTGCAGATCGCCGAGCAGATGAGCGACTTCCTGCTCACCGGCGCGGTGCAGAACGCGATCAACATGCCCTCCGTCTCGGCCGAGGATGCCCCCAGGCTGAAGCCCTACATGGAGCTCTGCCGGCTGCTCGGCGCCTTCGCCGGCCAGCTCTCGGTCGCGCGCGATGGCGGCTTCCGCTCGGTCACGATCGAGTACGAGGGCGCGGCCGCGCAGCTCAACCACACGCCGCTGACGGCCGCCGCGCTCGCCGGGCTGCTCGGCCCGCTGATGGAGGGGATCAACATGGTGAACGCCCCCCATGCCGCGCGCGAGAAGGGGATCGAGATCACCGAGACCGTGCACGACCGCCCGTCCGAGTACCAGACGCTCGTGCGGGTCGCGGTGACGACGGATCGCGACACGCGCGCGGTCGCCGGCACGCTGATCGCGGGTGCGCGGCCGCGCCTCGTGGAGATCAAGGGCATCCCGGTGGAGGCGGATTTCTCGCGCCACATGCTCTACGTGACCAACGAGGACAAGCCCGGGTTCATCGGCCGCTTCGGCACCACGCTCGCCGATGCGCAGGTGAACATCGCCACCTTCCACCTCGGCCGCAACGCGCCGGGCGGTGATGCGATCTGCCTGGTCAGCGTGGACGAGCCGGTCCGCCCCGACGTGCTCGAGGCGGTGCGTGGGCTGCCGCTGGTGAAGCAGGCGACGCCGCTGTCGTTCTGACCCAGGTTCAGCCGCCGGCAAGCCCGCGCCACAGCGCGGCGTAGCGGGCGGCGATCGCGGGCAGCGCGTACTCGGCGAGCACGCGCGCGCGCCCCGCCGCGCCGAGCGCGCGGCGCCGTTCCGGGTCGGCGGCAAGCCCGGTCAGCGCCGCGGCGAGTGCGGCCGGGTCGCCGGGCGGCACCACCACGCCGGCCGCATCGACGATCGCCGCAGCATCGCCGACATCGGTCGTCACGCACGCCACGCCGCAGGCCATCGCCTCGCCGAGCACGTTCGGGAAGCCCTCGCCGAAGCGGCTGGCGAGGCAGGCGATGTCGAACCCGGCCGTCAGCGCGGCGACATCCTCGCGCGGCCCGAGTGCCACGACGCGCCCGGCGAGTGCGGGCGGAATCGCGAGCGCCTCGGTGCCGCGCCCGACCAGCACGGCGCGCAGGGCATCGGGCGTGCGCGCGAGCGCGGCGAGGAATCCCGCGTGGTCCTTCATCGGATCCACCCGCGCCACCAGCCCGACGATCACCGCATCCTCGCGCCAGCCGGCGCGCGCGAGCAGCCGCGCGCGCGCCTCCCGGTCGGGACGGAACCGGTCCGTGTCGAACCCGTTCGGAATGACGACCGTGCGCCGGGGCCGGTAGCCGAGCCGGCGATGCCAGGCGAGCCCGGCCTCGCTGTTCGAGGCGACCACCGCCGGCGCGCCCGAGAGCCGCGCGAGTGCCTGCACCACCAGCCGCGTGGCCGGGGCGTAGCGCGCGAGGTCCATGTCCGAACAGCGCAGCGACCAGGCGAGCGGGGCGCGCGAGAGCGCCGCGGCGCGCGCGAGCGTGGCGGCAAGGTCGGCATGGTAGAGCCAGGACTGGATCACGTCCGGACGGGCGCGCCGGATCAGCAGCGCCAGCCGCGCCACCGCCGCTGGCAGCCCGTATGGCCCGCGCATGCCGAGCGGGTGCACCTGCGCTCCCGCCGCCTCGATGCGGGCGCGGAGCGCGAGGTCGCGCGTCAGCGGCACGACCACATGCGTGATCGCGGGCAGTGCCTCGATCAGCTTGGCCAGCATGGTCTCGGCCCCGCCCTGGCCGAGGCCGGTGATCACATGCAGGACGCGCACGCACTCACGGCAGCCAGCGCCGCCGCCACGCCTCGTGCATCAGCACCGCCCAGAGCCGGTACTGCTCGTTCACCGCACCCGAGAGATGCCGCGCCCAGAGCGCCCGGATCGGCGCGGGATCGAGCCCGCCCTCGGCGAGCCGCGCCGGCGTCAGCAGATCCTCCGCCCAGTCGCGCAGCGGGCCGCAGAGCCAGGCGCCGACCGGCGGGGCGAAGCCGCGCTTCGGCCGCTCGATCAGCTCGCGCGGCACGCGGGCGTAGAGCACGCGGCGGAGGATGCGCTTGCCCCGGTCCTCGGCGCCGTTCAGCGCTGGAGGCAGCGACCAGGCGAACTCCAGCACGCGGTGGTCGAGCAGCGGCACGCGCACCTCGAGCGAGACCGCCATCGAGGCGCGATCGACCTTGGTCAGGATGTCGTCCGGCAGATAGGCCAGCGTGTCGAACAGCCGCATGTGGTCGAGCGGCGCGAGGCCGGTCGGCACCGCGGGGGGCGCCGCCTCCTCGTCCGGCGCGGTCAGCACCGGCGCACTCGGCCAGAGCCGGATCATCTCGCTGTAGAGGCCGCGGAAGCTGCCGTCGGCGAGCACCGCGCCGAGCCGGTTGATGCGGTGGCCGGCGGTGGCGACGCGAAACCTCGGCGGCAGCAGCCGGCCGATGGCGTCGCCCGCGCGCGCCGGCACCCCGCGCAGCACCGCACCGGCGGCGCGGCGGACCGGCGCGGGGATGCGGCCGAGTCGCTGCCAGATCGCCAGCCCCTGGACATAGCGGGTGTAGCCGGAAAAGAGCTCGTCGCCGCCATCGCCGGAGAGCGCCACCGTCACTTGGCTGCGCGTCAGCCGGCAGACCACCGCGGTCGGCACCGAGGAGACATCGGCGAAGGGCTCGTCGTAGATGTCGGCGAGCGTCGGCACGACCTTCAGCGCCTCGGCCTCGCCGACCGTCATCACCGTGTGGTCGGTGCCGAGATGGCGCGCCACCGCCTCGGCGTGCGGCGCCTCATCGTGCTCGGCGCTGTCGAAGCCGATCGTGAAGGTGCGTGGCACGGCACCGTTCGCCATCAGCGCGACGACGGTGGAGGAGTCGACGCCGCCCGACAGGAAGGCGCCGAGCGGGACGTCGGCGACGCGCTGGCGCTGCACCGCGTCGGTCAGCAGCGCATCGAGCCGTTCGGCCGCCTCGTCCTCGCTGACCGCGAGCGGGCGCTCGATGCCGGCGCGCGCGGCCTCGCGCGCGTCCCAGTAGCGGCTGATGCGCGGCGGTTCGCCCGCGCGCACCGACAGGATCGAGCCGGGCTCGAGTTTTGCGACGCCGCGATAGATCGCGTGCTGGCCGGGCACGTAGCCCCAGCGCAGATAGGCCGCGCGCACGGCCGGATCGAGCTCCGGCATCCACCCAGGGACCGCGCGCATCGCTTTGAGTTCGCTGCCGAACAGGAAGAGGTCTGGAAACTGGCCGTAATAGACCGGCTTGATGCCGACACGGTCGCGCACCAGCCAGAGCCGGCGCTCCTGCGTGTCCCACAGGGCGAAGGCGGCCATCGCGTTCAGTCGCCGCGCCGTCTCCTCCACCCCCCAGCGCGCGCAGCCCTCCAGGATGGTCTCGGTGTCGGAGCGGCCGCGCCAGTTGTGCGGCGGCAGGGCGGCCCGCATCTCGGCGTCGTTGTAGCTCTCGCCGTTATAGGCGATCACGTAGCGGCCGCAGGCCGAGACCATCGGCTGGTGGCCGGCCGGCGAGAGATCGACGATCGCGAGGCGGGTGTGCGCGAGGGCGAGCCCGCCGGCCGCGTCGGTCCAGATGTCGTGCGAGTCCGGGCCGCGATGGGCGAGGGAGGCGGCCATGGCGCGGGCGCGCTCGGCGAGGGTCTCGGGCGCGAGCCCGGGGGCGAGAAGGCCGGCGATGCCGCACATGCGAAGGCTTCTACGGCAAACCGTTGCGCCTGTCGCGGGGGCGCGGCCTGCGGTAGTGTCTCAGTCTGAAATCGGCTGGCAGCCGAAGCCGGATCGACCGCGCGTGCGCCCTCCGCCCTGGTCGCGTAGAATATCCGCATGGCCAAGACACCGAAACGTCCCCGCGACCCGAACCAGCTCGCAAGACTGATCGTGGATATTGCAGCGGGCGACGTTGTGGCCCCGGAAGACGCCGCCCCATCGGAAGCGGCCGCCCTCGGTCGGCGTGGCGGCTTGAAGGGCGGCAAAGCCAGAGCCGAAGCCATGACGCCGCGTCAGCGCTCGGCGGTCGCGCGCCAAGCAGCGCTGGCTAGGTGGAAGAAATCGGCATCAGACTAGGCTGCGACGAGCCCGCTTGCCGCGTCGCGGCGGGCGTCGCATATCGTCCGTTGGCGAGCGGGATCAAGCGGCCCTTTCGCTTCTCATGCCATATTTGTGATCGGAGCGTGTTGCGCTCAATGGTGACGCCCTCGCGAGCAGCAGCGGCCACCATGTCATCAATCGACATGCCGTCCGGCCCGGCGGCCTGAACCGCCTCCATGATCTTGCCGAAGGCTGAGCCTTCGCGCCGACGCGGTGGCGTTGGTGCGGAATCCCGTGAATCCGCCGACTGCGGCGTGGTGTGCCCAGTTCCACCCGTCTGCCGCCGCTTGGCCTGAAACTCCCGTAGTAGCCGCTCAAGCTGGTCTGCCTCAGTCCGCAGTGCGGCGATCTTCGCCCGCGCGAACGTCTCGAAGTCATCCATTGCGTTCTGCCTCCGCGATGGCCATCACACGCGGCATGGCATTAAGGCATTGACGCGTCCAACGCAAGCGCCCTAGATACGCCGCCCCGGCCAATGGCCGGGGCAGATTCGATACGCTACGAAAGGAGAACGAGCGGTGGCTTGGCACGCACCCGGTAGGAGGGTCTAGTTGTTTAGTCCCGGCATTTGGTGGAGCGGGTTGAGGATGAAGCGATTTGGCTCAT
>CAZHMM010000132.1:0-10767 GCA_964533585.1 uncultured Elioraea sp. | reverse complement strand
GGCCCGCCACGCGCCGACCGCCTCCGGCGGCAGTCCCGCGTCCTCGGCCGCGCGGGCATTGCCGGCGATCACGCGCGCCATCGCCGCCGGCGCATCGACGCCGTATGCCGCCGGCAGCGCCGCGTGCATCGCCGCGACCGCATCGCCGAGCGCATCGAGCAGCGCCGGCGTGAGCCCGCCGCGCGCGGCCACGCGGTCGAGGAAGTCCTCGGCCGGCACCGGCGCCATGCGCACCACCCAGTCCACCACCGCGCCCTCGCCGCCGAGGGCGAGCCGGCCGTCGGCCGCGCGCGTCACCGCCACGACGTCGCGGTAGAGCCCGGGCGCGTGCGGCGCGTTGAAGGCGAGCTCGCGGCGGCTGAACCGCTCGCGCGCGGCCAGGGTCGAGAAGTCGAGGAACGACAGGCGCACGGGCTTGCGCAGCTTCCACACCGTGTCGCGGCCGACGAAGACGCGGCTGATATGCGTCTCGACCGGCGGGCCGCCGGCGAGGCGGCCGAGGAACGCGACGATCTCCGCCTGGCCGTCCGGGTCCGTCACGGATAGAGCAGTTCGGTCCGCCACGGCGCCTCCGCGGCGTCGCGCCGGTAGACCAGCCGCTCATGCAGGCGGAACGGCATGTCGCGCCAGAACTCGATCGCGCGCGGCCGCAGCCGGAAGCCCGACCAGTGCGCCGGGCGCGGGATCTCGCCGAGCCCGAATTTCAGGGTGTACTCGGCGACCGCCTTCTCCAGCGCCCAGCGCCCCTCCAGCGGCCGCGACTGCTTCGAGGCCCAGGCGCCGATGCGCGAGCCGCGCGAGCGCGAGGCGTAGTAGGCATCCGCCTCCGCCCCCTCGACCGGCTCGACCGGCCCCTCCACCCGCACCGAGCGGGTCTGGCTCTTCCAGTGAAAGCACAGCGCCGCGTGCGGGTTGGCGGCCAACTCGCCGCCCTTGCGGCTCTCCAGGTTGGTGTAGAACACGAAACCGCGCGCATCGACGCCCTTCAGCAGCACCATCCGCGCCGAGGGCCGGCCGTCGGGCGTGGCGGTGGCGAGGCAGACCGCGTTCGGGTCGTTCGGCTCGGTCTTCGCCGCCTCGGCCAGCCAGGCCTCGAACCGCGCGATCGGGTCTTCGGGCTCCGCCACATCCGCTCTCCGTTGCTCAGCCGCGAATGTGCGCGCGGCGGACGGCCTGTCCAGACCCTCTTGCCCGGCGCGCGTGCCACGTGCCACCAAGGCGCAGAGGCAGGATGGCAGGATGGCGATGGATGATGCCGCGACGGCCCGCGTGACGGCGCCTTCCGGGAGCTTGATGCAGGGACGGCGGGGCCTGGTGATGGGGGTGGCGAATGACCGCTCGATCGCCTGGGGCATCGCCGCCGCCTGCGCCGCGCAGGGGGCCGAGCTCGCCTTCACCTACCAGGGCGAGTCGCTGCACAAGCGGGTGGAGCCGCTGGCGGCGTCGGTCGGCTCGCGGCACGTGCTGCCCTGCGACGTCACCGAGGAGGCCTCGATCGACGCGGTCTTCGCCGCGCTCGAGAAGGACTGGGGCGGGCTCGACTTCGTGGTCCACGCGATCGCCTGGTCGGACAAGGACCAGCTGAAGGGCCGCTATCTCGACACCACGCGGGACAACTTCATCCGCAGCCTCGACATCTCCTGCTACTCGTTCACCGCGATCTGCCAGCGCGCGGTGAAGCTGATGAAGCCGGGCGGGTCGCTGCTGACGCTGACCTATCTCGGCGCCGAGCGCGTCACCCCGCACTACAACGTCATGGGCGTCGCCAAGGCGGCGCTGGAGGCCTCGGTGCGCTATCTCGCCGCCGATCTGGGGCCCGAGGGGATCCGCGTGAACGCGATCAGCGCCGGGCCGATCAAGACGCTGGCCGCGTCCGGCATCGGCGATTTCCGCTACATCCTGAAGTGGAACCAGTACAATTCGCCCCTGAAACGGAATGTCACGATCGAGGACGTGGGCGGCGCCGGCGTCTATCTGCTGTCGGAGCTGGCCTCGGGCGTGACCGGCGAGGTCCACCACGTCGATTGCGGCTACCACATCGTCGGCATGAAGGCGGTGGACGCGCCGGACATCTCGACGGTCTGACGCCGCCGGGGCCGCGGCTCAGCGTCCCTCGCCGACGAACGGGTTGCTGCGCCGCTCCTCGCCGAACGTGCCGCCCGGACCGTGGCCGCACAGGAACACGATGTCGTCGCCGAGCGGGAACAGCTTGTCGCGGATCGCGCTGACGAGCGCCTCGGCGTCGCCATAGGGGAAGTCGGTGCGGCCGATCGAGCCGCGGAACAGCACATCGCCCACGATCGCCACGCGCGCCGCGGTCGAGACGAACACGACATGGCCGGGCGTATGGCCGGGACAGTGCAGCACGGCGAAATCGAGCCCGGCGATCGGCACCACGTCGCCCTCGGCGAGCCAGCGGTCCGGCGTGACCGCGCGCGCCTCGGGGATGCCGTAGGCGCGGCCCTGCGCCTCCAGCCCGTCGAGCAGGAACCGGTCCTCGATCGCGGGGCCCCAGATCGGCACGCCGAGCGTCTCGGCGAGCGCGGCCGCGCCGCCCGCGTGGTCGATATGGCCATGCGTCAGCAGGATCCGCTCGGCGGTGAGATCGAGCTCGCCCAGCGCCTCGGCGATCCGGTCAGCCTCGCCACCCGGATCGATGACGCTGGCGCGCCGGTCCTGGTCATCCCAGAAGATCGAGCAGTTCTGCTGGAGCGGTGTCACAGGCAGCACCGCGGCCTTCAGCGTCATGACAGGTCTCTCGTGCGTGGGGTGGGCGTCACGGGTCGGGGCCACGGCGGCGCGCGCGTCGTTGGCGCCGTGCCCCTGCGTTCGGCGCGACCGTGGCACGGCCGCGCGCGGTTGGCCAGCCCGCGCATGGCGACTTCACGAATACATGGGGGCGCGTTGGCTTTGTTGACACATGACCACGATTTGATGCGGGTTAGGAAAATTGTTTACAAAGGCATGTCAACTCAGGTCTGTTTTTTACTTTGCAGGGCCGGCGCGCTGTGCGATCATGCGATCTGGCGCTCGTGAGATGGATCATGCGGACGCACCATTGGCATCTTCAGCAGCTGGCCGCGATCTGCCTTCCCCCGGGCCCGGAGGGCCGCTTGAGGGGTCGCTCGGCGGCGGCCTGCCGCGGACGATCCGGCATTGACGAACAGGAGGGCCGTCCGATGCCGAGTTCCGTATCCAGCCTGGTTGCAGACCGGCGCGGCGCCACGGCGCTCGAGTACGGCATCATCGCCGCCGTCATCGTCCTCACCCTCGGTCTGGCCTTCGCCCCGCTCGGCGAGCAACTGGCGACGCACTACTACCAGCGCGTCAACACCACGGTCGCCGGCGCGGCCGGAGGCGGATAGCCCCGCAACGAGCGGTTCGCGCGACGCAGGAGTCGCACGCCACGCGGCTGAGCCCATTCCACGGAACGCCTGAGCTGGCGAGCGCGCTCCCCCGGCCCGGCAGGACCGTTACGTGAGCGAACGCCGCCCGGCCGTCAGTACGTCACCTGCGTCTGTTCGCTGATCACGATCGTGCCGGTCGGCACATAGGGCAGCAGGAAGGTGAACGGCGCGCTCGCCGTGATGCTGTAGGTCCGCGCGACCGCCGGGTCGGTGACACCGCAGCCGGTGCAGTTCACCGTCAGCGCGTTGCCGAGAAACGGCGCCTGGGCCCGCGCGATCTGCTGCACCTCGGCCTCCGTGCGGCCCATCGAGGCCGCGCGCACCGCCTCGGCCGCGGCCTGACGCACCGAGATCAGCGAGAACGCGTAGCGCGAGAAATCGACAATGCCGAACACGAGCGCGAGGAACACCGGCGCCACCACGGCATACTCCAGCGCGGCGCCGCCGGCGCTCCAGCCGCGGCGGGGCGTGACCAGACCCCTGCGGCGTGCGCGCTCAGCGGACACGGGCGACCGCCGAGCCGGTGAGCGTGCTCGGCAGCACATAGCCGCCGATGCCGATGACCGCGGCATAGGGCCGGGTGATGCTGACGCCGACATAGACGCCCGACGGCCCGCCGCCGCAGGGCGTGCCCTCGCAGGAGACGGTCGTCGTGCCGCCGCCCGGGCAGGCGCAGAAGGCCGGCACCACCGCGACCGTCCCGCCCGCGCCGCCAACCGCGGCCGCGGTCGCCGCCATGATCCCGGCGGTGTCCTCGGGGAAGCTCATCGCGTACTGCGCGCCGGCGCGGGCGGCGTTCTCCAGGCGGATGCTCTGCTGCATCGCCCCGGCCAGATCGACCAGACCGGCCAGCAGCACGATCATCGCCGGGGCGATCATGCCGAACTCCGCCGCCGAGACACCCTCGCGGCAGCGTCGCAGACGGGAGAGCAGGCCCGGCATCGCGCTACTCCACCAGCCGGACGATGCGAATCTGCGGCAGCGCGGTGTCGGGGTCGAGCCCGAGCGCCTGACAGCCGTCCACGATCACGGTCTGCTCGGTGGTGCCGGTGAGCGTGATCGACTCGCCGATGAACGCCTTGCAGGTGGTGTTGTTGCCGCCGAAATTGCCGTTGATCGTCAGATCCGCCGAGGGGAAGTAGAACAGCCCGCGCGTGGTGATGTTGGCGCCGCCGTTCAGCTTGACGTCGTTGCCGGCCGGCGCGCGCGGGTCCTGGTACATCAGGATGCCGGGATAGCCCGCGCTGCCGCCGATCAGGTCGATGGTGGCGCCGCCGTTGATCTTCGGCCCGCCGATCTGGTTCACTTGGCCGGTGTAGACGAAGGTGACGCCGTTGCCCGGCGTGCAGGACGGGCAGGTGATGGTGGCCTGCGCGTTCACGGTGAGATCGCCGTTCTGGACCACATAGACGCCGGGCGACAGCACGGCCGTGCCCTTGAGGTCCATCCCCCCGCAGTAGCGTCCCGGCGAGAGGTTCTGGGTCTGGTTCGGACTGAGCGAGTAGTTCGTCTGGTTGCAGGTGCCGCTCTGCGCCGGCAGTGGAATCCCCGTGCCGGGCACGCCCGGCGCGAAGGGATCCTGGATCGGCGGCTGATACGACGAGGGCGGACGTTCGAGCGTGACGTTGTTCGGGTTGCCGATCTGCACGGAACCGACCGCGGCCAGGGTGAACGCCGTGATCTTCGAGTTGCCGAATTGCTTGATCGAGGTGTTCGAGGCGAGGCTGCAGGCCGCCGCCGTGACGCTGGCATTGCCGCCGAGCGAGAGATCGACCTCCTGCACCAGGCTGCCGCCGGCCTGGCCGAGGGCAAGGATGCAGGCCGAGCCGCCGCCCATGATCAGCGAGCGCGCGACCGCGCGCGTCTCGATCACCGCGTTGCCGCCCATGAACAGGGCGGCGATCTGCAACGGCGTGGTCCGCCGCACGCGCACCTCGACCGCGGTCGCGTCGCCGGCGTTCGGGCCGGTCGCCGGCGGATGGTTGACGGTGACGAGCGTGTTGTTCGTGCCGTTGGTGAAGCCGTTGCGCGCACTCGTCTCCTGCGCCGCCGCCGCCGCCGGGCGGTTGAACGCCACCGCCACGGCCGCGGCCTGCGCGGCCGTGTCGGCCGCCGTCTGGGCAGCGCGGCGGGTGACGTACCAGGAGCCGCCCTCGACCGCGACGCCGGCGAAGCCGACCAGCACGGTCGCCATCGCGCCGAAGGTGATCGCGGTCGCCCCATTCCTGCACCGGAACAGGCGCGCGAGCGCGCGCGCGCCATCGTCTCGGCAAGCCTGAAGGAGGAATGCTGTGCGCAGTGTCATGTTGTCCGCCCTGTGTCCTGCGCGAGGCGCGGGGCAACCTTAGAAGGCGGTGGTTAACGGTTTATTGCCGTATCACTAACTCTCGTCGGCGCACACACGTCTGTACGGCGCGCGTATTCTCGACATGCCTGTTGATCGCAGCAGTCACTGAACTCGAAAAAGCCCAGTCTTCCATTCGTAAACCAGACAATCGTCTGTTTACCATACACTGCTATGCGCAGAATACGTTTTTTCTTCCTCCATCCACCCGAGGACGTGATCGCGGCAACGAAGCTTTAACGATTCACTGCCAGCGTTCCCGCGGGGTGTCCATGGCGGAAGGAAGACCGGACATGTTGAAGGCCTACAGCTTCGTTCAGTCCCGGCTCGGTGCGCTGCGTCGCGACGAGAAGGGCGTTACCGCGCTCGAATACGGCGTGATCGCCGCGGTCGTGATCGTCATCGGTCTCGCGACCTTCCTGTCGATCGGCAATACGCTGGACGGCGTGTTCACCACGGTGAACTCGTCGCTCCAGTCGAACAGCGGCGGCGGCGGCTGATCCGCGCTGCTTCTCTCGCCGCGGCGCCTGTGCCGCGGCGAGGGCTTGGCGGGGCCGCACATGCGGCCCCGCTTGCGTTCTGCGGCCGGTTCAGGCCGCGCTCCGACCCGCGGGAGGGTTAGGGCAACCATGGTGACCCTGTTGCTCCTGGTCATCGCCGCCACACTGATCGCGGCCGCCTGTTCGGATATCGCCGTCCGGCGGATACCGAACGCGGCCTCGGCGGTGGTGGCGCTGGCCGGCCTGGCGCTCCGGACGATGGAGGGGCCGGGCCCGCTCGCGGCCACGCTCGCCGCCGCGGGCCTGCTGTTCATCGTGCTGTTCGCCGGCTTCGCGCGCGGCGTGCTGGGCGGCGGCGACGTCAAGCTCGCGACCGCCGCGGCGCTCGGCCTGCCGCCCGCCGGCGTCTGGACCCTGGTGGTGGCGACCGCGCTGGTCGGTGGGGTGCTGTCGCTCGGCTACATCCTCGCGCACCGGCTCGGTGTGCCGCGCGTCAAGCCGCTCGGCGCGACTCACGGAATCGTGACTCGTGTGGTAGTAATTGAACGCTGGCGTTTCAACCGTCGCGGGCCTCTACCGTACGGCGTGGCGATCGCTGCGGGCAGTCTTATAGCCTTTGGCAATCTTATGGTGGTCGAATGATGCCATGGCTATCCGCATCATCCTCATCGGCCTGATCGTCCTCGCGGCCGCAGGCCTGTCGCTCGTCGGCATGCAGGCGCTGCTGCCGGCCCAGCCCGTCCGCACCGTCGCCTCCGACCCCGTGCCGAGCCAGCCGCCGCCGCCGCTGCTGGTGCGCACGCTGGTCGCCGCCCGCCCGATCCCCGCCGGATCGCTGATCCGCACCGAGGATCTCGGCGTGCGCGAGGTGCCGACCAGCGAGGCCGGCGAGGGCGTGCTGCGCGACACCCCAGACACCCGTGCCGAACTCGCCGGTGCCCTGGTGCGCCGTTATCTCGAGAGCGGCGAGCGGATCGCGATCGAGGACGTGCTCCGCCCGCGCGACCGCGGCTTCCTCGCCGCCGTGCTGCGCCCGAACATGCGCGCCATCACCGTCGGTGTGGACGCCGTCACCGGCACGGCCGGCCTGATCTGGCCGGGCGACCGGGTCGATCTGCTGCTGACGCAGTCGCTCGACGAGCGCGTCACCCAGCTCTCGCGGCGGGTGGTGGGCGAGACCGTGCTGAACGACGTCCGCGTGATCGCGGTCGACCAGCAGCTGACGCAGGGTGCCGCCGGCGCCAACGCCTCGCCCGAGGGCAAGGTGGCGCGCACCGTCACGCTTGAGGTGACGCCGGAGGAGGCCGAGCGCGTCGCGGTGGCTGGCCAGCTCGGCCGGCTCTCGCTGACGATCCGCGCGATGGACGGCGATGCGACGAGCGCCGAGCGCGCGCGCCGCTCGGTGTTCGGCGGCGACGTCTCGCCCGCCCTGTCCGAGAGCGACCGCAGCGACCGGCCGGTCGGCGCGCGGATGCGCATCATCCAGGGCAACGACCGCCAGGAGGTCGTCTTCCAATGATCCGGCGCCGTCTCCGCCCCCTCCTGCTCGCGCTCTGCCTCGCTGCCCCGGTCAGCGTGATCGGGCCCGGCGGGTTCGGTCCGGCGGAGGCGCAGACGCGCGGTACGCTGACGATCGAGCCCGGCGGCGGACAGCTCGTCACCCTGCCGCAGGCCGCCACGACCGTGTTCGCCGCCGATCCGCGCGTCGCGCGCGTGCAGGCGGCCTCGCCGACGACGCTGTTCATCTCCGGCGTCGGGCGTGGCCGCACCGTGGTCGTCGCGACCGCGGCGGACGGCTCCGAGATCGCCAGCTACGAGGTCACCGTCGGCCCGCCGCCGCGGCCGCCCGGCGCGCCGGGCCCCGCGGTGGCCGCCGCCCCGGCGCTCGCTGCCCTCGAGGCGGCGATCCGCTCGATCGTGCCCGGCGGCACGAACATCTCGGTCCGGCGCGTGCCCGGCGGGGTCATGCTCGCCGGCGAGGTGCCGACCGCGGCCGACGCGCAGCGCGCCTTCGCGATCGCCCGCAGCGGCCTGCCCGAGGGCGAGCGCGTGCTCGATCAGCTGCGCATCGGCGGCGCGCTGCAGGTCAATCTGCGCGTGCGCGTCGCCGAGGTGTCGCGCACGATCACCCGCGATCTCGGCTTCAACTGGCAGGCGCTCGGCAGCACCGGACGCTTCACCTTCGGGCTGCTGACCGGCGCCTTCGCCGGCTCCCAGCTCATCCCGGGCCTCGGCGGCGAGGCCGGGCGCAACTTCATCGCCGGCGGCTACCGTTCGACCTCGTTCGACATCAACGGCCTGATCGACGCGCTGGCGGCGGATCAGCTGATCAGCATCCTCGCCGAGCCGAACCTGACGGCGCAGAGCGGCGAGACCGCCTCCTTCCTCGCCGGCGGCGAGTTCCCGGTGCCGGTGGCGGCGCAGAACGACCGCGTCACCATCGAGTTCAAGCAGTTCGGCGTCTCGCTCGCCTTCGTGCCGACGGTGATGGATGCGAGCCGGATCAGCCTGAAGGTCCGCCCCGAGGTCAGCGAGCTCTCCGAGGAGGGCGCGATCAGCCTGCCGGTGGCGGGCGGCGTGGTGCGCATTCCGGCGCTGCGCGTGCGGCGCGCGGAGACGACGGTGGAACTCGGCAGCGGCCAGTCCTTCGCCATCGCCGGGCTGTTGCAGGACGGCAGCCGCATCGCCTCGTCAGGCCTGCCGTTCCTCAGCGAAGTGCCGGTGCTCGGCGCGCTCTTCAAGTCCGACCGCTTCCGCCGCAACGACAGCGAGCTCGTGATCATCATCACGCCCTATCTGGTGCGGCCGGTCTCGGATCCGGGCCGGCTCGCGCTGCCGACCGACGGCCTGCGCCCGGCCAACGACATCGAGCGCATCCTGTTCCATCGCCAGCTCTCCCGCGAGATGCCGCCGCCGCGCGTGCCCGGGCAGATCGGCTTCATCGTGGAGTAGTCGCCATGCCGTGCCGTCCCGTTCCGGCCCTGGTCGGGCTTCTGTTGCTGGCCGGCTGCGGTGCGACCAGCGATCCGACCCAGCGCGAGGGCACCTGGCGCCCGAGCGGCGCCAATGCCGCCAACCTGCGCGCGATGATCGCCGACCCGTCGCATCTCCAGCAGGGCGTGAGCGATCCGACCGGGCGCGGCCGGCACGCGACCAACGCGATCGAGCGGCTGGAGGACGACGACCTCAAGCCGCTGCCGGATGTCCGCGCCTCGCAGGTCGGGCGCTAGACGGGAAGCCGGAGGCCAGATGCTGGATCTCGACAGGAAGACCGCCGACGAGGCCGCGCGGCCGATCGGGCTGAGCCGGCCGCTGGTCGCCGCCTACACCGCCGACCCGGAGGCTGAAGCCGCGCTGCGCACGGCCATGGCCGACCTTGCCGACAAGCTGACCCTGGTGCGCGGCAATGTCAGCGTCGCCATCCGCGAGCTTGCGCGCAGCCCGACGCCGCAGGTGCTGATCGTCGATGTCAGCGACGCCGCCGATCCGCTGGTGGCACTCGATGACCTCGCCAGCGTCTGCGAGCCCGACGTGAAGGTGCTGGTGATCGGCGACCGCACCGACATGGGCTTCTACCGCGAGATCACGCGCGGCCTCGGCGTCGTCGAGTATCTCTACAAGCCGCTGACGCGCGACAACGTCGCGCGCCTGTTCCTGCCGGTCGTGCACGGGCGGATGCCGGGCGGGGCCGAGCAGGTCGGCGGGCGCATCATCACCGTCTCCGGCACCCATGGCGGGGTCGGCACCACCACGGTCGCGGTCAATCTCGCGGTCCAGCTCGCCGAGACCACGCGCGGCTTCGTCGCCTTGCTCGACCTCAACCTGCAAACGGGCGCGGCGACGACCATGCTCGGCGTCAAGCCCGGCGCGGGGCTGCGCGTCGCGCTGGAGGAGCCCGACCGCGTCGATGCGCTGTTCCTCGAGCGCACGGCGGTCAATGTGTCGGACCGGCTGCGCCTGCTCGCCGCCGAGGAGGCGTTCGAGGCGCCGCCGCGGCCGACGGCGGAGGGCGTCTCACGGCTGATGACGCTGCTGCGCCGCCGCTTCAACTACATCGTCGTCGACATGCCCACACCGGCGGATGCGGCGCTGCTGTCGATCTACACGATCGCGCAGATGCGCCTGCTGGTGATGACGCCCGACGTCGTCTCGATCCGCGACGCCGCGCGCTACAAGGCGATGCTCACGGCCGTAACCGGCTCGGACAAGGCGGTGACGGTGCTGAACCACGCCGGCCTGCCGGGCGGTGTGGACGGCAAGCTCGTCGAGCGCGGCCTGCAATCCAAGATCGACTTCACGATCCCCGACATCCCCAAGCATCTCGCGCTGGCGGCGGATCTCGGCGTGCCGGCCGCGTCGCGCAACAAGACCTTCTGCGCGGCGATGCAGGCGCTGACCAAGGAGGTCTCGGGCGTGCGGGTGGGCGCGCGCAAAGGCGGCTTGCTCGGCCGCCTGTTCGGCCGATGAGCGGTTTCGGCCGCCGCACCGAGCCGGCGCTGCCGCCGCAGGCGGACCG
>CAZHMM010000131.1:0-10775 GCA_964533585.1 uncultured Elioraea sp. | reverse complement strand
CGGGCTACGCTTCATGGACGAGATCCGGCCGATGCTGGAGTCGTTCGGCGCCCGCCACGCCGAGTACGGCGTCACCCCGCCACACTACGATTCGGTGCGCACCGCCCTGCTCGCGGCCCTGGGCGCGACACTCAGCGAGACCTTCGACGCCGAGACCGAAGCCGCCTGGGCGGCCGCCTACACCGAGGTTGCGGCGATCATGCAGGCAGGGGCAGTCCGGCGCGCGGCTGCAACATTGGAAACCTTGCGCGACACGTAACGGCAATCCGCCACGTCCACGCTGCACGGTGCCGGGTCGCCGCGCGCGGCCAACCACAGGAGGCCGCCATGCTGACCGAACGCCAGATCGAGCTCGTCCAGTCCGGCTTCCGCCAGGTCGCGCCGATCGCGGAGCAGGCCGCCGCGCTGTTCTACGCGCGGCTGTTCGAGACCGATCCCACCACCACCCCGCTGTTCCGCGCCACCGATCTCACGGAGCAGGGCCGCAAGCTGATGGCCGCCATTGGCCTCGTGGTCGGCAGCTTGCGCGACATGCAGCGGATCACGCCCGTGCTTGCCACGCTTGGCGCGAAGCACGCCGGCTATGGCGTGAGGGCGGCGCAGTACGGCACGGTCGGCGCGGCGCTGCTCTGGACGCTGCGCCAGGGTCTGGGCGAGGCATTCACACCGGAAGCGGAAGACGCGTGGGCGGCCGCCTACGGCGCGGTCGCGGGTGCGATGCAGGCGGGGGCCGAGGCGCTCGCCGACGCGGCCTGACCGCCTACGCCGTCCGGTCCACCCCGCCCGAGCCGAGGGCGGCCTGCGCGGCCGCAAGACGCGCCACCGGCACACGGTAGGGCGAGCAGGAGACGTAATCCAGCCCGACCCTCTGGCAGAACGCGATCGAGGCCGGATCGCCGCCGTGCTCGCCGCAGATGCCGAGCTTCAGGTCGGGCTTGGTCTTGCGGCCCTTCTCGGCGGCGATCCGCACCATCTCGCCCACCCCCTCGATGTCGAGGCTGACGAAGGGGTCCTTCGGCATGATCCCCTTCTCGACATAGAGCGGCAGGAACTTGCCGGCGTCGTCGCGCGAGAGACCGAACACGGTCTGCGTCAGGTCGTTCGTTCCGAAGCTGAAGAAGTCGCCCACCTCGGCGATGCGGTCCGCCGTCAGGGCGGCGCGCGGCAGCTCGATCATCGTGCCGACCAGGTACTCGACCGCCCCGCCCTTCTCGGCGAACACCGCCTTCGCCGTCTCCTCGACCAGCGCGCGGGTGATCTCGAGCTCCTTGCGGAGCCCGACCAGCGGGATCATGATCTCCGGGATCGGCGCCGCCCCCGTCTCGGCCGCGACCTCGAGCGCCGCCTCGAAGATCGCGCGCGCCTGCATCTCGTAGATCTCGGGATAGGAGATGCCGAGCCTGCAGCCGCGATGGCCGAGCATCGGGTTCGCCTCGGAGAGCGCCAGCACGCGCTGCTTCATCGCCTCGACATCCGCGCCGATCGCCTCGGCAACCTCGGCGAGCTCGTGCTCGCCATGCGGGATGAACTCGTGCAGCGGCGGGTCGAGCAGACGGATGGTCACCGGCAGGCCCGCCATGATGCGGAACAGCGCCACGAAATCCTTGCGCTGATGCGGCAGCAGCTTGGCGACCGCGCGCCGCCGGCCGGTCTCGTCGCCGGCCATGATCATCTCGCGCACCGCGACGATCCGCTCGGGATCGAAGAACATGTGCTCGGTGCGGCAGAGGCCGATCCCTTCGGCGCCGAAGCGCCGCGCCGTCTCGGCATCCGTCGGCGTGTCGGCATTGGTGCGCACCTTCAGCGTGCGCACGGTATCCGCCCACTCCATCAGGGTGGCGAAGTCGCCGGAGAGCTGCGGCTCGATCATCGCGACCGAGCCGACGAACACCTCCCCGGTGGTGCCGTCGATCGTCAGCGTCTCGCCAGAGCGGATGATCCTACCGCCCGAGGCGACGGTCTGCGCGGCGTAGTCGACGATGATGCCGCCGGCGCCGGCGACACAGGGCCGCCCCATGCCGCGCGCCACCACCGCGGCGTGGCTGGTCATGCCGCCGCGCGTGGTCAGGATGCCCTTGGCGGCGTGCATGCCGTGGATGTCCTCGGGGCTCGTTTCGATCCGCACCAGGATCACGCTCTCGCCCTTCTGCGCCCGTGCCTCGGCCTCGTCGGCCGAGAACACCGCCGTGCCGCTCGCCGCACCCGGCGAGGCCGGCAGACCCTTGCCAAGCAGCGTCCGCTTCGCCTTCGGATCGAGCATCGGGTGCAGCAACTGATCGAGCCCGGCGGGGCTGACGCGCTGGATCGCCTCCTCCTTGGTGATCAGCCCCTCATTCGCCATGTCCACCGCGATGCGCAGGCTCGCCGCGGCGGTGCGCTTTCCGTTGCGCGTCTGCAGCATGTAGAGCCGCTTCTGCTGCACGGTGAACTCGATGTCCTGCATGTCGCGGTAGTGCCGCTCCAGCGTCTCGCGCACGCGCAGAAGCTCGGCAAAGACCTCCGGCAGCGCCTCCTCCATCGCCACTTCGCCGGGCTTGGCGGCGGAGCGCAACAGCGGCTGCGGCGTGCGGATGCCGGCGACCACGTCCTCCCCTTGCGCATTCACCAGGAACTCGCCGTAGAGCTCGTTCGCGCCGGTGGACGGGTTGCGGGTGAAGCAGACGCCGGTGGCGCAGTCATCGCCCATGTTGCCGAACACCATGGCCTGGACGTTCACCGCCGTGCCCCAGTCCGCCGGGATGTCGTGCAGGCGGCGATAGGTGATCGCGCGGGTGTTCATCCACGAGCCGAACACCGCGCCGATCGCCGCCCAGAGCTGGTCCATCGGGTCCTGCGGGAAGGGCTTGCCGGTCGCCTCCTCCACCATCGCCATGTAGCCGGCGACCACACGCTGCCAGTCGGCGGCGGTGAGTGCCGTGTCCTCGGTCACCAGCTTCTCGTGCTTCACCTCCTCGATGATGTCCTCGAAGCGGTGGTGATCGACGCCGAGCACCACGCCGCCGAACATCTGGATGAAGCGGCGGTAGGAGTCCCAGGCGAAGCGCGGATCGCCCGACGCGTCGGCGAGGCCCTGCACGGTCGCGTCGTTCAGGCCGAGGTTCAGCACCGTATCCATCATGCCGGGCATCGAGACGCGCGCGCCTGAGCGCACCGAGACCAGCAGCGGTGCGGCGGGGTCGCCGAATCTCAGCCCGACCGCCTGTTCGACCGCGGCGAGCGCGTCCTTCACCTGCCGCTCGAGCCCGTCCGGATAGCGGCGGTCGTTGGCGTAGAACGCGGTGCAGACCTCGGTGGTGATGGTGAAGCCGGGCGGCACGGGCAGGCCGATCGAGGCCATCTCCGCGAGGTTCGCCCCCTTGCCGCCGAGCAGGTTGCGCAGCTCGGCGCGGCCCTCGTTGCGGCCGGCGCCAAAGGCGTAAACCCACTTCGTATCGGCAACGACACGCATCTGCATCACCCTTCGAGCTTGGAAAAGTCGGCGACCTGGTCCATGGCGCGGCGCACCCGGGCCAGCAGGAGCAAACGGTTCTGGCGCAGCGCCGGTTCCGGCGCATTGACGGTGACGTGATCGAAGAACGCGTCGAGCGGGACGCGCAGGCTCGCGAGCGCAGTCATCGCGGCGACGTAATCCTCGGCGGCGAGGTGGGCGGCGATCGCGGGTTCCGCCGTGTCGAGCGCGGCGGCGAGCGCGTGCTCCTGCGCTTCGCGGTAGCGCGCGGGATCGGGGGCGGCGTCGTAGGCACGGCCGTCCTTCTTCTCCTCGATGCGCAGGATATTGGCGGCGCGGGCATAGGCGGTGCGCAGATTGGCGCCGTCCTCGGTGCCGAGCAGCGCCTCGATCGCCTCTGCGCGCGCAAGCACGCGCATCAGGTCGCCGTCCGCTCCGCGCGCGAGCACCGCGGCGACGATGTCATGGCGCTTGCCCTCGGCACGGAGCTGCACACGGAGGCGTTCGGCGAGGAAGTCGAGCACCTCCGCATCCACGAAGTGCCGCAGATCGATGCGCACGCCGTTGTCGCGCAGGATGCGGATGATGCCGAGCGCGGCACGGCGCAGCGCGAACGGATCGCCCGAACCGGTCGGCTTCTCGCCGGCCGCGAAGAAACCGGTCAACGTATCGATCCGGTCGGCCAACGCGAGCGCGAGCGCGACCGGCTCCGCCGGCACGTCGTCGTCGGCACCACGCGGCGCGTAGTGGTCGCGGATCGCGTTCGCCACCGCCCCGTCCTCGCCATGCGCGAGCGCGTAGTAGCGGCCCATCACGCCTTGCAGCTCCGGGAACTCGCCGACCATGCCGGTGACGAGGTCGGCCTTGCACAGCAGCGCCGCGCGCTCGGCGAGCAGGCGGTCGGCACCGACGAGGGACGCAATCTCGCCGGCAAGCCGCACGAGCCGATCCACACGATCGCGCTGCGTCCCGAGCTTGGCGTGGAACGTCACCTCGGCGAGCTTCGGCAGATACGCCTCAAGCGGCTGCCGGCGGTCCTGGTCCCAGAAGAAGCGTGCGTCCGACAGCCGCGCGCGCAGCACGCGCTCGTTGCCGGCGACGATCACCGCGCCGCCATCCGCCGGCACCACATTGGCGAACACGATGAAGCGCGCGGCCGCCGACCCGTCCGGGTTGCGCAACGACAGATAGCGCTGGTTCACCCGCATCGAGGTGCGCAGCACCTCGGCTGGCAGGTCCATGAACGCGGCGTCGATCCGACCCACCAGCCCGACCGGCCACTCGGTCAGCCCGGCGATCTCGGCGATCAGCCCCTCGTCCTCGACCACCGAGAGCCCCTCCGCCTCGGCCAGCCGCGCGGCGTCCTGGCGGATCAGCGCGACGCGCTCCTCGGCGTCGAGGATCACGTGGCGCGCGGCGAGCTCGGCGCGGTAGTCCGCGAACCCGGCGACCGCGAAGGCGCCGGGCGCCATGAACCGATGCCCTTCCGTTTCGTTGCCGGAGGCCAACCCATGCCCGTCATCCGCGCCGTCGCGCAGGTCGAACGGCACCACCGCGCCGTCGAGCACGCAGAGGATGCGCCGCAAGGGCCGCACCCAGGCGAAGCCGGAGGTGCCGCCCCAGCGCATCGACTTGGGCCAGGGAAAGCGGCGGAGCACCCCGGGCAGCTCGCGCGCGATGATGGTCGCGGCATCGACCGCCGGAACGACCCGGTCGAGCACCAGATACCCGCCCTCCTCGCGCACGGAGTCGCGGCTCGCGCCGTGCTTCTTGAGGAACCCGGCAAGCGCCTGTTCCGGCGCGCCGGCGCGCGGGCCGCGCTCGGTGCTGCGCGTCTCCGGCGTGCCGGCGGCGAGCTGCGCCACCAGCGCCAGTCGGCGAGGCCCATGGACCGTGCGCAGGTCCTCGGGCAGCAGCGGTGCCAGCGCCGCATTGACCAGCCGCGCCAGATCCTCGGCCGCGCGCGCCTGCATCCGCGCCGGGATCTCCTCGGAGAACAGTTCCAGCAGCAGTTCGGGCATCAGAGCGCCTGCTTCACGTCGGTGCGGGCGAAGTCGCCACCCTTGAACAGCAACGGCTCGTCGCGCTCCTTCGCCAGCGCATAGGCGAAGCAGTCGCCGTAATTCAAGCCCGCCGGATTTCGGCCCTTGCCGAAGGCCCGGTAGGCATCGCGCGCAAGCAGAGCCTGGGCCGGCGTTACCGGCTCGATGGTGAGCCCCAGCGCCTCGCAGACCGGCTCGTAGCGGGCGGCGGCGGTCGCATCGCCGCGGCGTTCGAGCACGATCGCGCCCTCCAGCCAGTTGGCCACCGAGATCGCCGGGCGGACGGCCGCAAGAATCGCGTCCCGATAGCGTGCACGATCCTTCTCGTGGAGCATCACGGACAGCAGCGCGGACGTATCCACGATCACGTCGGCAACCCGTCCGGATCGTAGAGCTCGTCGTGGCTGGCACTCGTCGTGCCGGGCTTGAGCCTGGTGGGGATGTCGCGCGTCAGCGCCTCGATGCGCGCCGCGCGCGCCTCCATCGCGGCCCCGCGCCGCTCACGCTCCAGCCGCTCGCGCAGACTGGCGGTCACGGCCTCGGTCAGGCTTTCGCCCTTCAGCGCAGCCAGCTCGGAGGCCAGCCGGTAGGCCTCGTCGGACTTGATGTTGAGCTGGTGTCCCATGGCGGTAGAATATCACGCCGAATTGGTAGAAACGAGCGAGGCCGTCTCCGCCACGAGCCACGCCTCGCAGCAGGCCTTCGCGAGATTGCGCACCCGGCCGATATAGGCGGCCCGCTCGGCGACGCTGATCACGCCGCGCGCATCGAGCAGGTTGAACCGGTGCGAGGCCTTGATGCACTGGTCATAGGCCGGCAGGGCCAAGCCCCGCGCCAGCAGCGCCGCGCACTCCGTCTCTGCGTCCGCGAAGTGGCGGAACAACTGCGCCGTGTCGGCGTGCTCGAAGTTGTGCGCGCTGAACTCACGCTCGGCGCGCAGGAAGACGTCGCCATAGCTCAGCGGTGCGGCGCTGTCGGGGTCGTTGAACGGCAGGTCGTACACGTTCTCGACGCCGAGGATGTACATCGCCAGCCGCTCCAGCCCGAGCGTGAGCTCGGCCGAGGGCGTCTCGCAGGCGATCCCGCCCACCTGCTGGAAATAGGTGAACTGGGTGATCTCCATCCCGTCGCACCAGACCTCCCAGCCGAGCCCCCAAGCGCCGAGCGTCGGGCTTTCCCAGTCATCCTCGACGAAGCGGAAGTCGTGCAGCCGCGGATCGAGCCCAAGCTCGCGATAGCAGGCGAGCAGCATGCCCTGCGGATCGGGCGGCGACGGCTTCAGGATCACCTGGTACTGGTAGTAGTGCTGCAACCGGTTCGGGTTCTCGCCGTAGCGGCCGTCCGAGGGCCGGCGGCAGGGCTGCACATAGGCCGCGTTCCAGGGGCGCGGGCCCAGCGCGCGCAGGGTGGTCGCCGGGTGGAACGTTCCGGCCCCCATCTCCAGGTCATACGGTTGCAGGATGACGCAGCCCTGCGCCGCCCAGAAGGCGTTGAGGCGCAGGATGACCTCCTGGAAGCTGCGCGGGGGCGGGCGGACATCCATTGTGGCGGGCGTCTTCGGCTCTTGCGGCGCGGGGGCCGGCACCTTATCCGCCGCCCCTGACAGCGGCAACACTTCGCAGGTGCAGCAGATGAGCGATCCCAGCGCCCAGGCCGAGGCCACGGTCCGCGCCTACTACGAGGCCTTCAACCGCGGCGATGTCGAGGCCTTCCTCGCGGCGCTGACCGAGGATGTCGTGCACGACATCAACCAGGGGCCGCGCGAGACCGGGCGCGAGGCATTCCGGGCGTTCATGGCGCGGATGAACCGCTGCTACGCCGAGCGGATCGAGGACCTGGTCGTGCTCACCGAGCCGTCGGGAACGCGCGCGGCGGCCGAGTTCACCGTCCATGGCCGCTACCTCGTCACCGATCCTGGCCTGCCGGAGGCGCGCGGCCAGACCTATGTCCTGCCGGCCGGTGCGTTCTTCGACCTGCGCGACGGCCGAGTGGCGCGGATCAGCAACCACTACAACCTTCAGGACTGGCTGCGGCAGGTGGTCGGCTGAACGGCGTCACGCCGGTTTCGGCGGTTCCCCCGGGCGCGGCTCCCCCGGGCGCGACTCCTCGGGCGGGGGCTGCTCGGTCGCCTCCTCCTCCTGCGCCGCCGCGACCGCCGGGATCGGGCAATCCGGCCGGCCGCAGCCCTCATGCGCGCTGACCGGCAGGTAGGCCCGGCAGATCGGGCACTCGGTCATCTCCTCGGCCTGCTCCTCGGACGGGGTCGCCTCGGCGGGGCCGGCATCGTTGGCGGGCGGCGGCGAGGGCGACGGAGTCGCGCCCGGACCCTGCTGCGTCACCATGCGGTAGAGATACCAGACCCCGGCCAGCACCAGGCCGAGCAGCACCAAGCGGATCACGACGCGCCACCTTTCAACGGAACCGCGCGGCTTCTAGCGCAGATCCCGATCGGGTGGGACACCCGATCGGGCAAAGATGCGCGCCGGGACAGACCGGAACCTCGGCCGCGGAGACCTCAGAGCCCGAAGCGGGCCCAGGCCGCGCGCTCCTCGGCCGCGGCGATCAGCCCCTCGGGCGTGGGCAGGAACCGGCTCCACCAGCCCCGGCGCACCCGGCCGAACACGGCGAAGCGCACCCGCTCGCCGTGGCGCGCGCGCATGACGGCGCGCAACTCGCCGATCCCGTCGGCGAGCCCGAGAGCGACCGCCCGCTCGCCGGCCCAGAACTCGCCGGAGAACAGCGCCGCCTCCTCGGCCTTCAGCTTCGCCCCGCGCCGCTCGCGCACCCACGCCTTGAAGCGCTCGTGCAGGGCATCCTGGATGCTGCGCAGCCGGGCGACGTCCTCCTCCCGGGTCGGGCGGAAGGGGTCGAGCAGCGACTTCTTCTCGCCCGCCGTGTAGAGCCGCCGTTCCACGCCGATCCGCTCCATCAGCCCGGCGAAGCCGAAGCCGGTGGAGATCACGCCGATCGAGCCGAGGATGGAGGTCTCCAGGCACAGGATCTCGTCGGCCGCGCAGGCGAGCCAGTACCCGCCCGAGGCGGCGACATCCTCGACGAAGGCGGTGACCGGGACCTTCTTCTCCTCGGCGTGCTGGCGGATGCGTGCGGCGATCAGCGCCGACTGCGCCGCCGACCCGCCGGGCGAGTTCACCACCAGCGCGACGCCGGCGAGCCGGCGGAGCTTGAAGGCGCGACTGATCGCCGGGCCCAGCGTCTCGACCGCGAGCGGCTGGCGGCCGAACACGGCCGCGCGCGGCGCGATCATGCCGGCCAGCGGGATCACCGCCACCACCGGCGGCGGCGCAAGGAGGCGTGCAATCAGGTTGGGCATGGGGCAGAGATGCATGCGCTGGGCGGCCCGGCAAGCCGCGCGCGTGTCCGGACACGCGCTCGTGGCCGAGCCGCGGGCGCTGACGCCAGCGCGAGCGCGCTTGATGCGGCGCGCGCGGGCCGCCACCTGCGGACGACGCAGAACCGGGAGAGCCGCAATGACCGACGAGGAACGCCGCCTGATCACCGAGTTCGTCGAGCGGGTGGTCGGCGCCGGCGGCGAAGAGATCGATCCGGAGGCGGACGCGCTGCTGGCCGAACTGTTCGCGCGGCACCCGGAGGCGCGCTACCGGATCGCCCAGATGGCGTTCTTCCAGGAACACGCGCTGGCGGAGGCGAACAACCGCGTCAACCAGCTCGAATGGCAGCTCGAGCGGGCGCACTCGACGGGCGGCATCTTCGGCGGGCTGTTCGGCAACCCGCAGCAGCGGCTGCCGCCGCCAGCGACGCACGCGCCCGGCTACCGGCCGGGGATGTTCGACCACGGGCGCGGCTTCGTCGGCACGGCCGGCACGACCGCGCTTGCGGTGATGGGCGGGTTCCTGCTGGGCGGCGCGCTCGCCTCGATGCTGGCCGGCGAGGCCGAGGCGGCCGAGACCGAGCCGCCGGATGGCGACGCGCTGGACGACGACCTGGAGCTGTGACGCGACCGGTGGACGGGCCAGCGGGCCGGGCCTAGCCTCGCCCGGCGATGCTCCCGCCTGACCTTTCCCGATGAGCGCGACCCCGCCGAAGCGGCGCGATGCCGCCGTGATCGCCCTGATCGCGGCGGCGCATTTCCTGTCGCATTTCTACATCCTCTGCATCCCGCCGATGTTCCCGATGATGCGCGCGGAACTCGGCCTCTCCTACGCCGCGCTCGGCTCGATCACGGCGGTGCTTTCGGCGGTGACGGCACTGGGCCAGACGCCGATCGGCGTGTGGGTGGACCGGCGCGGCGCCGCACCCTGGCTGATCGGCGGCACGGCGCTGATGGCGCTCGGCACGGTGGGGCTCGGGCTCGCGCCGGGCTGGTCGGTGCTGCTGCTGGCGGCGATCGTCTCGGGGCTGGGGAATGCGACGATCCATCCCTGCGACTACGCGATCCTGGCCGGGTCGATCGATCAGCGGCGGATGGGCCGCGCGTTCAGCCTGCACACCGCGGCCGGCTATGCCGGGTTCGCCGCCGCTCCGCCCCTGATGATCGCGCTCGAGGCGTGGCTCGGCTGGCGCGGCGCGCTGATCGCGGTCGGGCTCGCCGGCCTGCCGTGCACGGTGGCGATCGCGGCCTTCGCGGGCATCCTGCGCAGCGAGTCGAAGCGCCGGCATGAGGCGCCCTCGACGCGTGCGGTGCTCGGATCACGGCCGATCCTGCTGCTGTTCGCCTTCATGGCCTTGCTGGCGATGGGTGCCTCGGGCGTGCAGACCTTCATGGTCGCGGCGATGCCGCTGATCCATGCCGTGTCGGTGGCGGCGGCGGCGGCCGCGCTGACCGCCTGGCTGATCGCGAGCACCTTCGGCACGCTGGCGGGCGGGTGGATCGCCGATCGGAGCCGCAACCTGGTCGGCGTGGTGGCGGCGATGATGTTCTCCTGCGCCGGGCTGGTGGTGCTGCTTGGTGTCGTGCCGATGGGCGAGGCGCTGGTGATCGCGGTCGCGGCGCTGGCCGGGTTCTGTCTCGGCGTGGTGATGCCATCGCGCGACCTGCTGGTGCGGCAGGCGGCGCCGGCGGGAACGACGGGGCAGGTGTTCGGTTTCGTCTCCGCAGGGCTGCCGCTCGGTGGGGCGCTGGCGCCGGCGCCGATGGGGTGGCTGATGGACCTGGGCGCGCCCTCGGCCGTGTTCCTGGTGTCGGCGGCGCTGCTGGCGGCGGCCGTGCTGACGGCGGGCTCGGCGCGCGCGGCATCGGTCGCGCCTGCGGCGGCGGAATAAGGGAACGAGCGTGGGGGGGGGGGGGGGGGGGGGGGGGGGGGGGG
>CAZHMM010000130.1:0-11048 GCA_964533585.1 uncultured Elioraea sp. | reverse complement strand
TCAGGCCGACTTCGCCATGATCTGCTCGGCGATGTTCCGCGGCACCGGGTCGTAGTGGTGGAACTGCATCGTGAACGATGCCCGCCCCTTCGACATCGAGCGCAGGTCCGAGATGTAGCCGAACATCTCCGAGAGCGGCACATGCGCGCGCACGATCACCGAGGTGCCGAGGATGTCCTGGCTCTGGATCATGCCGCGCCGGCGGTTCAGGTCGCCCACCACGTCGCCGACATGATCGGGCGGCGTCGTCACCTCCACGTCCATGATCGGCTCGAGGATGATCGGCCCGGCCTTCTTCATGCCCTCGCGGAAGCAGGCCTTGGCGGCGATCTCGAAGGCCATCGCCGAGGAGTCCACGTCGTGGTACTTGCCATCCACCAGCGTGTACTTGAAGTCGACGGTCGGGAAGCCGGCGAGCACGCCGGTATCGGCCTGCACCTTGATCCCCTTCTCGACCGCCGGGATGTACTCGCGCGGCACGGCGCCGCCCACCACCGCGTTCTCGAACACCACCCCGCCGTTCCGGTCGAGCGGCTCGAACACGATCTTCACCTCGGCGTACTGGCCCGAGCCGCCGGTCTGCTTCTTGTGGGTGTAGGTCTCGGTGTGGCTGCGGGTGATGGTCTCGCGGTACGCGACCTGCGGCGCGCCGATATTCGCCTCGACGCCGTATTCGCGCTTCAGCCGGTCGATGATGATCTCGAGATGGAGCTCGCCCATGCCGGACAGGATGGTCTGGCCCGTCTCCTGGTCGGTGCGCAGCCTGAGCGAGGGGTCCTCGGCCGCGAGCTTCTGCAGGCCGAGCGTCATCTTCTCGACCGAGTCCTTGGTCTTAGGCTCGACCGAGATGTCGATCACCGGCACCGGGAAGGCCATCCGCTCGAGCACCACGGGGTCGGAGGGATCGGCCAGCGTGTCGCCCGTCTGGGTGTCCTTCAGGCCGATGAAGGCGGCGATGTCGCCGGCATAGACCTCCTTGATCTCCTCGCGCTTGTCGGCGTGCATCTGGAACATCCGCCCGATGCGCTCCTTGTTGCCCTTCGTGGTGTTGAGCACCTGGTCGCCCGAGCGCAGCACGCCCGAGTAGACGCGCACGAAGGTCAGCGTGCCGTACTTGTCATTGATGATCTTGAAGGCGAGGCCTGTGAACTTCGCCTCCTCGCTGATCTCGATCTCGCGGCCCTCCTCCTCGGAGCCCTCCGGCGGGACCGTCCTGATCCCCGGCACCTCGTTCGGTGCCGGCAGGTAGTCGAGCACCGCGTCGAGCAGCGGCTGCACGCCCTTGTTCTTGAACGCCGTGCCGCAGAGCACCGGGCGGAACGTGCCGGCGATCGTGCCGATCTTGATGCAGCGCTTCAGCGTCTCGACCGCGACGTCGCCCTTGTCGAAATACTCCTCCATCGCCGCGTCATCGACCGAGAGCGCAGTGTCGAGCAGCTTCTGGCGGTACTCCTTCGCCTTCTCCATCAGGTCGGCCGGGATGGGCGCGTCCTTGAACGACGCGCCGAGCTCCGAGCCGTCCCACACGATCGCCTTCATCTCGACCAGATCGACCACGCCGAGGAACCTGTCCTCCGCGCCGATCGGCAGCTGCAGCTCGAGCGGAACGATGCCCAGCTTGTCGATCAGCGACTGCACGGCCTTGTAGAAGTCGGCACCGGTACGATCCATCTTGTTGATGAAGATGATGCGCGGGACGTTGTAGCGGTCGGCGAGGCGCCAGTTGGTCTCGCTCTGCGGCTGGACGCCGGCCACACCCTCGATGATGAAGATCGCGCCGTCGAGCACGCGGAGCGACCGGTTGACCTCGATGTTGAAGTCGATATGCCCGGGCGTGTCGATGATGTTGATCCGATGGTCCTTCCACTCGGCCGTCACGGCGGCGGAGGTGATGGTGATGCCGCGCTCGCGCTCCTGCTCCATGTAGTCGGTGGTGGTCGCGCCGTCATGCACCTCGCCGATCTTGTGGGTCCGGCCGGTGTAGTAGAGGATGCGCTCCGTGGTCGTCGTCTTGCCCGCGTCGATATGCGCGGTGATGCCGATGTTTCGGATACGCGACAGCGGGATCGTACGCGGCACGGCGGCCTCCTGGTCGTCCACCCGGCCCTGCCGGGGTCTCGTGAAAAACTGCGGGCGCGGCCGGCGGGGGTGCTCGCCACCGCCTCGACCGCGCCGCGCTTCCGGATGGCGCGCTTTCTGACGGAGAGCGGCCGAAATTGCAAGCTTCGCGCGGCCGGCGGGGGGCTGGCCCGCGCTCAGCGCACACGCGGGTCGGCAAGCCGGTGCGCAAGGTCGGCCAGCAGGTTGGCGCCGATGACCCCGAGCGCGAACAGCAGGATGACCGATTGCAGCACGGTCCAGTCGCGCCCGGCGATCGCCTGGAAGGCGAGGCTGCCGAGCCCCGGCAGGCCGAACAGCACCTCCATGGTGAGCGCCCCGGAGACCAGGCCGGCCAGGATCAGGCCCGAGACGGCGCTCAGCACCCCGGCGGCGTTCGGCAGCACATGGCGGCGCACGATCGCCCCCGGCCCCAACCCCTTGGCCCGGGCGGCGCGGATGAAGGGGGTTGCGAGGATCTCCTTCAGCTCCTCGTGCAACGGCTTGGCGACCTGCCCGGCGATGTCGATGCCGAGCACCAGGACGGGCATGAGAATCTGCCCGCGCACCGGCAGCCAGCCGAGCCAGATCGAGAACACCAGGATCGCCGCCAGCCCGACGCAGAAGGTCGGCAGGGCGATCGACCAGACGTTCAGCCCCTGCACCAGCAGGGGCCAGACCCCGCGCGGCCGCGCCGCGGCCACCGCCGCGCTCGTGATCCCGAGCGCGAGGCCGAAGCCGAGCGCCAGCGCGGCGAGCATCAGCGTATGCGGCAGGGCGTAGCCGATCATCTCGGCCACGGGTCGGTTGTAGCGCAGGCTGAGCCCGAGATCGCCGACAACGGCGCCGCCCACCCAGCGCTGGAACTGCACCCCCCAGCCGGCATCCAGGCCGAGCTCCGCCCGGAGCGCCTCCTGCTCGGCCTCGGTCAGGTCGCCCTCGATGCCGAGCACGTCCACCACGTCGCCCGGGATCACGCGCATCAGCAGGAACACCAGCACGCCGATCGCGGCCGCCGTCAGCAGCTGGCGCAGCACCGGCGCGGCAAGGCGCATCAGCCCGTCCCCGTCCGCAGCGGATCGGCCGCGGCGCGGATGCGGTCACCGGCGAGCGCCAGCACGAGCGTCAGCAGCGACAGCGCGAGCACGGGGGCCAGCACGCCGTGCGGGGCGCGCTCGACGAAGGGCAGGCCGGCGGCGATCATCCGTCCCCAGGTCGGCGTTTCGGGCGAGACGCCGAGGCCGAGGAAGGAGAGCACGCTCTCGGTCGTCACCGCGCGCGGCAGGATGATCGCTGCCTGGGTGATCAGCGCGCCCGCCACATTGGGGGCGATATGCCGCCGCAGGATCACCGCCGGATGGGTCCCCGAGGCGATCGCCGCCTCGACATAGGCGGCCGCCCGCTCGCGCAGCCAGGCCTGGCGCGCCACCACTGCGAAGGTGGGCGCGAAGGAGAGGCCGATCGCGATCGTCACCGGCCCGACGCCGGTGCCGAGTGCCACCATCAGCGCGAGCCCGAGCAGCACCGACGGCAGTGCGCGGATCATGTCGATCAGGCCGAACACCAGCGCGGCCGGCAGCGCACCGGCGGCGAGCGCGGCAAGGCCGAGCCCGGCGCCCACCGCGAGCGCGAGCGCGCTCGCCCCGGCCGCGACCAGCACGGTGATCCGCGCCCCTGCGAGCAGCCGGGACAGCACGTCGCGGCCAAGATTGTCGGTGCCAAGCCAGGCCGCCGGCTGCGGCGGCAGGTTGCGCGCGGCGAGGTCCTGCCAGAGCGGGTCCTGCGGCGCGATCAGCGGTCCGAGCAGCGCCAGCAGCGCGACCAGGCCGAGCAGCAGGAGCGGGGCGCGCCAGGGGGACACTGGCGGCGCGACCGGCTCGGCGACGGTCGCGCCGATGTGCCAGGTCGGAAGCGGCGCTTCGGGCATCGCGAACAGCCTCTGCCCTCACCCACCCCCGGCCATGGGCGGGCGAGGACGAGGATGAGGTTCCGCTCAGCCGATCTTGGCGAAGGCCGCGCCGCCGTCGACGCGGTTGGCGCCCCAGGTGAAGCCGGGGCTCCAGCCGGTGACCTCAGTGCGGTTGGCGATCGCCTCGGCGGCGTGACCGATCACGACGGTCCAGTAGCGGTCCATCGCATGCCGCCACGCCCGCAGATAGAGGTCGCGCCGCTCGGCGAGATCGATCGCCGCGACCGCGCGCTTGACCAGCGTGTCGAACGCCTCGTCCTGCGGTCCGCCCCACAACCCCACATTCGGCCCGTCCGACAGCATCCGGATGAAGCGCAGGAAGATGTCGGCGCGCGGGCCCGAGGCGAACGGCGCGAGGTCCCAGTCGTACTGGTTCAGCCGCCGCTGCGCGCCGAGATCATCCAGGGCCAGATGCTCGACCTGGAAGCCGAGGCCGCGCATCGCCTGCGCCGCGGCCTGGGCGTACTCGGCCTGCCAGGAGACGATGCGCATCGGCGTGCGCGCCGGCTCCACCCCCTCCGCGCGCAGCATCGCGCGCGCGCGGTCGAGATCGGGGGTGGCGTGGCGGTCGGCGGCGTGGATCGCCTCGTCCCAGTAGAACTGGCCGGGGGCCGCCATCTGGTTGGTCACCACCCCGGCATCGCCGGCGATCAGCCGCATCAGCCCAGGCTTGTCCATGGCATAGGCGATCGCCTCACGCACCTTCACCCGGTCGAAGGGCGGGCGCGGGCGGCGGTTGTTGAACGACCAGAAGTACCAGGTGGTGTCCTTCATGAACTGGAGCTCGACGTTGGGATCGGCCTTCAGCTCGGGCAGCGCGGCGAAGCGGGCGCGGGCGATGTGCAGATCGCCGGCGCGCAGCGCGAGCGACGGGTCGTCCATGTCGCGCAGCACGAACTCCACCGCCTCCGCGCGCGGCAGGCCGGCCTGCCAGTAGCCGTCATGCGCCTCGCCGCGGAACAGCTCGTTCGGCACCCAGCGGGTGAACCTGAACGGCCCCGTGCCGATCGGCTGACGGATCGTTCCGGACCATCCTTCGCTCTCCGGCGCCATGATCCAGAGCTCGGAGAGCAGGTTCAGCAGCGGACCGTAGGGCTCGCTCATCTCCATGACGAAGGTGCGCGCATCCGGCGCGTCGAGCCTGGTGACGAGCTTCATCGGCGCCGACAGCCAGCCGCGGCCGATCTGGTCGCGCACGCGCTCGGCATTCGCCTTCACGTCCGCGGCCGTCATCACCCGCCCGTTGTGGAAGCGCACGCCCTCGCGGATGCGGAAGACGTACCGCTTCCCCTGGTCTTCGACCTGCCAGGACTCGGCAAGATAGGGGATCGCGCGGCCGTCATCGGCGATCGAGGTCAGGCCCTCGACATAGACCTGCTGCACGGCGATCGAGCCGGTGTGGCGATGCGGGTCGGAGGTGTCGAGGCCGAGCAGCGCGATCTTCAGCGTGCCGACGCGTTCGGCGGCGCGGGCGGCGCGACCCGGCAGGTGGTCGAGCAGGCCGGCCGCGGCAAGCGCGGATGCGCCGGCGAGCAGGCTGCGTCGCGAGGTCGTCATGGCGGCTCTCCCGATGGATGGCGGAAGCGACGCTAGCCGGGCCGGCGCAGCGCGGCGGCGAAATTTCCATGAAGCTGTCGCCGGCGGGCGGACCAATGCGCGGGCTGATCCGGCGCGGCGGCCGGGAGATCGGCGTTGACGCGCGGGCCCGCCCGATCAGGCCGCCACGGCAACCGCCCGACGCGCGCGCAGCCGGCCGAGCAGTGCGGCGAGCGCCGCCCTGCGCAGCGGCTTGGCCAGGTGGGCGTCCATGCCAGCGGCGAGGCAGCGGGCCGTGTCCTCGGCGAAGGCATTGGCGGTCAGCGCCACGATCATGCTGCCGGCCGAGGCGCCGCCGCCGGCGCGGATGCGACGGGTGGCCTCCAGCCCGTCCATGGTCGGCATCTGCAGGTCCATCAGGATCAGGTCGTAACGCCGCGCGGCCGCCTTCGCCACGGCCTCGGCGCCGTCGGTGGCCACCTCGACGGATGCACCGAGGCGCCGGAGCATCGTGCACACGGTCAGCCGTCCGACCTCGTTGTCGTCCACCAGCAGCGCAGCAACACCCTCGCCTGCCCCCGGCGCCGGTGGGGACGCCTGGGCCTCCGCGGCCTCGGCGCGCGGCAGCGCCAGCGTGACTGTCACCGTCGTGCCCTGGCCGAGCCTGCTGCGGATGTCGAGCGTGCCACCCATCGCCTCGGCGAGGCTGCGGCAGATCGCCAGGCCGAGGCCGGTGCCGCCGAAGCGCCGCGTCGTCGAGCTGTCGGCCTGTTGGAACGGCGTGCCGAGACGCGGCAGGATTTCGGCCGGAATGCCGATCCCGGTGTCGGCGACCGCGATGGTGACCGTGGCGGGGCCGTCGCCCTGGCCCAGCTGCGCCGTCACCCGCACCGTGACCGAGCCGGCCTCGGTGAACTTCAGCGCGTTCGACATCAGATTGGCGAGAATCTGGCGCAATCGGGTTGGATCGCCCCCGAACCAGCCGGCCGCGGGCGCGGCGATCTCGGCGCAGAGCGCGATTCCCTTCGCCTGCGCCGTCGCAGCGAAGCCGGCGAGCGTGTCTTCGACCAGACGGTCGAGCCGGAGCGGCAACGTCTCGATCGCCATGCGGCCGCTCTCCAGCTTCGCGGCATCCAGCACATCGCCGATGATCTCGAGCAGAAGCTCGGCCGAACGGCGGGCGATCGCCACGCGCTCGCGGGCGGCTGGCGGCAGCGGGTCGTCGGCGAGCAGGTCGAGCGTGCCGATCACGCCGCTCAGCGGCGTGCGCAGCTCGTGGCTCATGGTGGCGAGGAACGCGCTCTTTGCCACGCTCGCCGCTTCGGCGCGCCTGCGCGCCACGGCCAGATGGCGCATCTGCAGGGTGACGATGATGAACAGCCCGATCGCGCAGCCCACGGCCACGCTGCCGAGCCTCGTGACCGAGGCCTTGCGGTCCTCAAGCCGCAGCAACGCCTGCGTGCGAAGCCAGGCACTGACCTGCATCGCCCGCACGCCAAGCGCGGCGTGCAGATCGAGCGCCCGGCGCAGATCGAGGGCGAGGCTCGACCAGGTCTCCGGCCGCAGCGCCGCGCCGGAGCCCAGCGCGTCGTCGAACCGGGCGCCCAGGCGCTCGAGCTCGATGAGCAGCTGCCCCGCGTCCGGGTCACGCCGCAGCAACGCACCCGTCGAGCCGCTGGCGATCGTGACGAGCCTGCTCTGATAGATCTCGTGACGCAGGCCGATATCGTCATCCGGGCGGTTGGCGTCGCCGGCGACGAAGGCAAGATAGAGGCGGATTGCCTCCAGGCCGCCCTGATAGGCCGCCCATTGCAGATTGTCATAGGGCAGCCCGACCGCCTCGGCCTGCCGGCGCGACCAGTCGTAGAGCGCCACCGCCGTGCCGAGCGAGACGATCGCCAGGATCGCGGCGACGGTGATCAGCGCGGCGCGCGCGCTGAGGCCGACCCACCCCGCCATCGGGCTAGGCGCGGATGTCGAGCCAGCGCAGCTGCCAGATCGACCGGCTATAGTACGTCTCGTCGCGGAAGCGCCGGTGCGACCCGTAGTCGTAGACGATCCAGAGCGGACCGCGGGCCCGGATCGGCAGCGCTGCGCCGTCGAGCCGCATGGCGATCAGCACGCCACCCGGGTCGAAGTCCGTGCCCGGGATCGTCACGCTGTAGTCGTTCAGCGCGCGCGCATGCACCGCGCGCGCGCGCGCGCCGAGCGCGGACAGCAGCGTCGCGCCGGCGACACCGTCGAACCGCGCGGGGCCATCGAGCCAAGGCGTGACAGTGGTGAAGCCTGTCTGCGGCAGCGCCTCCAGCATCGCCCGATCGAACAGCATCCGGCCCGGCACGTTCGTCACGCCGATGTCGCCGCTGACCTCGAGCAGCACGGGCCCTGCCGGCACCGCTTGCGTCGCCCGCGCGGCCGGCGCGGCTGATCCGGCGAACAGGCCGAGACCGGCGAGCAGCGTCTCACGGCGGGTGCGGCGGCGGGTCGGCATGGGTCGGTCCTTGCGCAGATCAGGGGGCCGAGGGGGGGCGTTCGGCGGCAAGGCGCGCATGCAGCGCCGCGCCATCCACCGGATGGCCAAGCAGCCAGCCCTGCACACGATCGACCGGCAGTTCGCGGAGAACGGCGAGATCCTGCTGGGTCTCCACGCCTTCGGCGACGACCCTGAGGCCCAGACGCTTGGCCATGACCGTTACGCTGTCCAGGATCACCCGACGGTTGTCGTCCAGGGCGGCGCCGGTGACGAAGCCGCGATCGATCTTCAGCTCGCTGAAGGGGAGGTCGCGCAGTTGCTCAAGCGTCGAGGCGCCGGTGCCGAAATCGTCGAGCGCGAGTTGGAAACCCCGCAGCCGCAGCCGCGTCATCGCATCGAGCAGCGAGAGCGGTTCGCGCGCGATGGCGCTCTCGGTGATCTCCAGCGTGATCAGGCGGGGCGGCAGACCGTGCGCCCTGGCGAGTTCGGCCAGACGGTCGGGCAGTTCCGGGTCCGTCAGCATGCGCGGCGCGAGGTTGACGCCGAGGCCAAGCGGCTCGCCGCCGGCACGCAGGCAGGCAATCTCGCCCGCCGCCCGCGCCATAAGGAGCTCGGTCGCCGGCCCGATCAGGCCGGTCTCCTCCATGCCGGCAATGAAGTGCTGCGGCAGGATCAGACGGCCATCGCCATGCCGCCAGCGTGCCAGCATCTCGACGCCGAGCACGGCGCCGGTCCGCAGATCGCAGCTGGGCTGGAACCACGGCTCGAGCTCGCCGGCCGAGAGCGCCGCACGGAGCGTCGCATGATCGGGCTGCGGCAGCGCGGACGGCGCGGCGGCGTGACGCGTCGCCCCCGAAGCCAGCGACTGCACGAGCTTCGCCGCGGTCAGCGGCTTCCGCACCGGCGGGCAGACGCTGAGGCCCCGGGTCGCGAGCAGCCGGCTTGCCGCGTCGAGGATGCGCGCATCCTTGCCGCTGACCGGAACGAGCGCGGCCGCGATCGGCCGCTCGGCCGACGGTGACAGGGCGGACAGCCCGTCGGCGTCGCCGAGCATCATGTCGAGCAGCACGACGTCGTAGTGGACTGCCGTGTCCTGCAACGCGGCCAGCGCAGCGGCGGCGCTGGCGCAGGTACGGAGCCGCCTGGCGCCGAGCCGGCGGCACACCCCCTCGGCCACCGCCGCGCAGGTGGGGTCGTCCTCGACGATCAGGATCGACTTGCGCGCGAGCGGCTGCGCCTGCGGCCGCTGGGGAGAGGTCGCGGTCATGCGAAGGGTGCCTCGGCGCGCCGCGCCGCGATCGCGTCGGCGACATCGCCGGCGAGGCGTTCGATCGCGTTCAGACCTGGGGTGCAGGGCGGGGCGCCCTCATCGCATGCCCGCATGGCCAGGCGGCATTCCTCCGCCAGCGCGCTCGCGCCGATCGCCGCCGCCGCGCCGGCAAGCTGGTGGGCGAGGTTGGCGAAGGTGGTCGTCTGACCCGCCTGCAACGCCGCACGCATGGCTTCGAGCCGGCGCGCGAGGTCAGCGGTGAAGACGTCGAGGACCCGACACAACCCGTCAGCCCCGAGGTCGGCCGCAAGCTCGGCCAGCAACTCTTCGTCGAATACATTCGCCATCAGCCGCGCACCGCATCCGCCAAGGGACAGCCCCGATGTCGGGGCCCGCGGCAATGAAGGCCGGAGCGCCTGCGCGCCACGCCGTGCCAGCCAGACCCATGACTTCGAAGGACGCTAGGCTGAATCCCTAGACGAAGCGTGAAGCCGGCAGGGTCAGACGTTGAAGCGGAACAGCATCACGTCGCCGTCGCGCACGACGTAGTCCTTGCCCTCGACGCGCATCTTGCCGGCCTCCTTGGCGGCCACCTCGCCGCCGCAGGCGACGAAATCGTCATAGCCGATCGTCTCGGCGGCGATGAAGCCGCGCTCGAAGTCGCCGTGGATCACGCCGGCGGCCTGGGGTGCGCGCGTACCCTGCACCACCGTCCAGGCGCGCGCCTCCTTCGGCCCGACGGTGAAGAAGGTGATCAGGCCAAGGAGCGCGTGGCCGGCGCGGATCACCCGGTCGAGCCCGCTATCGGCAAGCCCGAGGCTCTCCAGGAACGGCCCCTTCTCGGCCTCCGGCAGCTGCGCGATCTCGGCCTCGATCGCCGCCGAGACGACCACCGAGACCGCGCCCTTGGCCTTCGCCATCGCCTCGACCTTGGCGCTCCAGGCATTGCCGGAAGCTGCCGCGCCCTCCTCGACGTTGCAGACATAGAGCACGGGCTTGGTGGTCATCAGGTTGAGCGCGCGCGCTGCCGTCTCCTGGCCGCGGGGGATCGCACCGCGCGCTGGCTCTCCCCGTTGCAGCGCCGGGATCAGCGCCTCGATCAGGGCGAGCTGGGCGGTTGCCTCCTTGTCGCCGCCGCGCGCGCGCTTGGTGAGCGCGGTGAGACGCTTCTCCAGGCTTTCGAGGTCGGCCAGCATGAGTTCGGTCTCGACCGTGTCGGCATCGCGGATCGGATCGATCGCGCCGTCGACGTGGGCGATGTCGGGATCCTCGAAGCAGCGCAGCACGTGGATGATCGCGTCCACCTCGCGGATATTGGCGAGGAACTGGTTGCCCAGCCCCTCGCCCTTGGAGGCGCCGCGCACCAGCCCGGCGATGTCGACGAATTCCAGCGACGTGGGGATGATCTTGGCGGACTTGCCGATGCGCGCGAGCGTGTCGAGCCGCGGGTCGGGCACGGCGACGCGGCCGACGTTCGGCTCGATCGTGCAGAACGGGTAGTTCGCCGCCTGCGCGGCCGCGGTCTGGGTGAGCGCGTTGAACAGGGTGGACTTGCCGACGTTCGGCAGGCCGACAATGCCGCAGTTGAAGCCCATCAAGGACACTCCAAGAGAGCTGTGGGGGCCATTGGCCCCCCACACCCCCCGGGAGGGCGCCCCTCCCGTTGGTCGGGGCGCGGGCCGCGACCAACGGGAGCGGCCCCC
>CAZHMM010000129.1:0-11082 GCA_964533585.1 uncultured Elioraea sp. | reverse complement strand
CCCCGCCAGCAGCAACGCCACCGAACCGGGTTCAGGGATGTCGCGCGGCGGCACGCCGAACATCGCGAAGCCCCCGGCTTCGTAGAGCAAGCTGCCGGTCGCGACCACGGTGTCGGTCGGCGCGCCGTTCACGGTGGCGAGGACGTTCAGGCCGGCGAAGGTGGTTGCGCCGGCGTCGCGCAGCTCGATATCCACCTGGATCAGATCGCCCTCGACACCGACGGTGAAAGTCTGCGCACGGCGGAACGCGTCGTAGCCGACGACCGAGAAACGCGTGTTCATGTTGGTTGCGCCAGTAAGCGACTGGTCGAGCGTGACGGCTGCGTTCGCCGCGCCGTGCAAGCATGCCGCGACGGCGGCAGCGAGAAGATGAGTGCGCATGGGAGATCCTCCAGAACGTGACTGGAGGCACCTTCCCGCGTGAGCTTATCTGCGCGATGTCCGGAATGTTATCGGATCCGTTCAGACACCCGTCGCCTGCGCGTGATCCGGAAATGGACCGCGGCTAGACGTTCTCTACACGCAACGCCTCGCACACGGCATCCGTCACCTCGCGCGTCGTCGCCTTCCCACCGAGATCGGGCGTCAGGATGCCAGCTTCCGTCACCCGCTCCACCGCACGCATCAGCCGCGCCGCCGCACCCGCCTCGCCCAGATGCTCCAGCATCTGCGCCCCGGTCCAGAACGTCGCGATCGGGTTGGCGATGCCCTTGCCGGTGATGTCGAACGCCGAGCCATGGATCGGCTCGAACATCGACGGGAAGCGCCGCTCGGGGTCGATGTTCGCGGTCGGCGCCACACCGAGACTGCCCGCCAACGCCGCCGCCAGGTCCGACAGGATGTCGGCATGCAGGTTGGTCGCGACGATCGTGTCGAGACTCGCCGGCTTCAGCACCATCCGCGTCGTCATCGCATCGACCAGCATCTTGTCCCAGGTCACATCCGGGAACTCGGCCGCCACCTCGGCCGCGATCTCGTCCCACATCACCATGCCGTGCCGCTGCGCGTTCGACTTCGTCACCACCGTCAGCAGCTTGCGCGGCCGGGACTGCGCCAGCCGGAACGCATAGCGCATGATCCGCGTCACGCCGACACGCGTGAAGATCGCCACCTCGGTCGCGACCTCCTCGGGAAACCCGCGATGCGCCCGCCCGCCATGGCCGGCATACTCGCCCTCGGAGTTCTCGCGCACGATCACCCAGTCGAGATCGCCCGGACCGCAGTTGCGCAGCGGCGCGGTAAGGCCCTTCAGGATGCGCGTCGGGCGCACATTCGCGTACTGGTCGAAGCCCTGGCAGATCGGCAGACGCAGGCCCCAGAGCGTGACGTGGTCGGGCACGTCGGGCGCGCCGACCGCGCCGAAATAGATCGCATCGAACGCACGCAGGCGATCGAGCCCGTCCGCCGGCATCAGCACGCCATGGCGCTTGTAGAAGTCGGACCCCCAGGGGAACTCCTCGACCTTCAGCCGGAACCCGCCGTCGCGCTGCTCGAGCGCGCGCAACACCTCCAGACCGGCAGCGATCACCTCTGGGCCGATGCCGTCCGCCGGAATCGCCGCGATCGCGTATTCGCGCATCTCAGTCTCCTCAAGAAAGAAAACAGTGGGGGACCACGCTGGTCCCCCACGCCCCCTGCACTACTCCGCCCAGCGCGCGTCGAACGCCCACACCTCGGGGAAACCCATCATCTCGGAGAAGGCGCGGAAGTCGTGCAACGGCACCGGCAGGTCGAGCGTCGTCTCGCGCTCAGCCAGCGCCGCGTAGCCGCGCCGGAGCGCCTCGCCGGCGACCAGGAAGCCGGCGGTGGGGTGAAGGGAGATCGTCACACCCAGCGCGCGCAGGCGATCCGGCGGCAGGATCGGCGTCTTGCCGCCCTCCACGAGGTTGAGCAGCACGGGCTTCGACGTGACCTTCATCGTCGCCTCGATCTCGGCCTCGCTCTCCGGCGCCTCCACGAAGATCACATCGGCACCTGCCCGATCGAACGCCTCCGCGCGACGCAGCGCCTCGTCCAGCCCCAAGGGGGCACGGGCATCCGTGCGCGCCACGATCAGGAAATCGGCCGAGCTGCGACTGTCCACCGCGACCTCGATCCGCCGCACCGCCTCCTTCAACGGAACCACGCGCTTGCCAGGCGTGTGGCCGCACTTCTTCGGGAACTCCTGATCCTCGATCTGGATCGCCGCCACGCCCGCCGCCTCGTAGCCGCGCACGGTGTGCCGAACGTTGAGCAGGCCGCCGTAACCGGTATCGCCGTCGGCGATCAGCGGCACGGAGATCCCATGCGCGAACCGTCCCGCCCGCTCGACCATCTCGGTGTAGCTCGCGAGCCCTGCATCCGGCAGACCGAGCAGGGACGCGACCGTGCCGTAGCCGGTCATGTACAGCACCGGGAACCCCGCGCGATCCGCGAGCTTCGCCGAGATCATGTCGTAGATCCCCGGTACCACCGTGAACGTCCGCGCGCGCAGACGCGCTGCCAGCGCCGCCCGGCGCGCGGCGAAATCCGTCATTCTCATCCTCCCAGAAGCAGGTCGCGGGCCTGGTTGATTCGCGCGGCGAGCCAGTCCGACCCGCCGCGATCCGGATGCGCGGTGCGCATCAGCCGCCGATGCGCCTCGCGGATCTCCTCGTCGGTCGCACCGGCGCGCAGACCGAGAATCGCGTAAGCTTCGTCGCGCGTCATCGCCCCGGTGGTGCGCGTGCCGCCCTCGCGCGACGAGCCACGCGCCTCCCCGGCGGCATCCTCGGCCGCATCGCGCCAGGACTCGCCGAAGGCGCGATCGAGCCACGCTTCGAGCAGCGGCACGCTCTCGGTGTCGGTCGCGCGGCAGTCGAGCCAGAGCTCGATCAGGTCCGGCAGGCCGAGTTCGGCCAACTCGCGGCCGCGGAACACGCCCCGCAGCACCGTTCCTGACATCGTGCCCGTGTCGTGGTCGAGCCGCATGCGCAATGTCGCGGTCTCCACCTCGCTCGCGCGGCTCTCGCGCCGTCCGCCCGCACCGAAAGTCCGCTTCGCCTTCCACTGGTTGATCCAGCGCATCAGCAGCGGGCCAAGCACGATCGCGAGGAAGAACGCCTGGCCGCCCTTGCCGGTGAACAGCAGGAACAGCGCGAGCCCGCCGCCGACGATAATCGCCGTCCATTTCAGCACCGTCTTGATCGTCTCGACCCGGGCATTGGCGAAGGCGCGCGCCGACCAGATCAGCAGCGCCACCGCCGCGATCCCGGCGAGGAACCAGAACATCAGCGCCGTCCGGCGAGCTGGTGCGTCAGGAGCGCCGCGGCCCCGCTCGTCTGCGCCGGCAGGCGCGACAGCGCCTCGCGCCCGCCCGCGGCATAGACCGCGACGGCGGCGAGCAGGTCGCGCAGGGTATCCGCCGAGGAGAGGTCGAACGGTGCATAGGCGCCGCCCGAGAGCCGGGCAAGCTCGCGGAAGCACCGCTCGGCGAACGGGTCGCCGCCCTCGTGGAAGAAGAAGCCCGGGCAGTTCAGCATGCCGAGTTCGCCTGCCCGGTGGGCGAGCACATCGACATTCTCCTCCACCGCGTCGCCGATGAACACCAGCGCATTCACGCGCTCCTTGCGCGTCTCGGCGATCGCGTGATCGAGCACCTTCTGGATCTGCGTCTGTCCGCCGAGGCAGGAGACGGTCGTCATCCGCCGCGTGATCTCGTCCACGTCGGAGAGCCAGGGGGTCGCCATGAACTCGCCGTAGCCGCGATAGTAGGCGAGGCTCATCGAGAGCCCGCCAAGCGCGCGCGTCGCCTCGAACATGTGGCCGGTCAGGAAGCAGGCGCGGTCCCAGGTCGGCTGGCGCGAGGCCGTGGCATCGACCGTGAACAGCAACCGCCCGCGCCGCCCCGAGCCGGCCCTGACCGCCGGCATGGTCTGGACGCGCTTGAGGAACGCCGAGACGGCGGCGCTGGTCGGCTTGTCGGTCAGACGGCGTTCCCCGGTCATCCGCCCATGAAATAGGCGGTGCCGGGCCGGCTGGAAAGCCGCCCTGGATCGGATGGGGAACGCAACTGCGTCAGCGACGATGCCGCGATGCAGCAACCCCGGGGAACCCTCCCTCGCCGGCGCCGGTCCCGACCTGTCGGAAACGGCTCCAGGACTCGCGTGCGCGCATCGTCACGCGATCGGGTGAGTCCACGGATCGGGATCGGCGCTAGGCCGGCCAGGTCCGGACGCGCACGGTGCTGCGCGCGATCTTCCCCCAGTCATAGGTGACGCCGAGCCCCGGCCCGGTCGGCACCGGCACGCACCCGTCCGCGCCGACGCAGTCGAGCTCGTCGGAGTAGCCGCAGGCAAAGATGTCGGGGATCGGGTTGCGCCGTCCGGGCGCAAGCAGCGACACCTCGTAGAAATTGCTGTTGCGGATCGCCGCCATCGCATGCCGCTGCGCCGGGCCGGCCGCGTGCAGTTCCACGTCGAGGCCGTAGGCCTCGGCCAGGTGCGCGGTCTTGATCGTGCCGGTGATGCCCTGATCGTATTCCGGATCGGCGCGCAGGAAGTCGGTGGCCCCCTCCTGCACCCACGCCACCTTTGCCTCGAGCGTGCGGACATGCTCGGTGAGCAGCAGCGGCGTGCGCAACCGCTCGCGGAGCCGCCGATGCGCGGACGGCGCCGTGCCCATGTCCTGGAACGGGTCCTCGTACCAGAAGCAGCGCGCCTCGTCGCAGGCGAGGCCGAGATGCAGCGCGTCGGCGTAGGTGCGGAGCGTGCAGGCCGGGTCGATCATCAGCGCCATGCCGGGGCCGATCGCGTCCCGCACCGCGAGCAGGTTCGCCGCCTCCTCGCGCGGGTCGCCCTCGCCCCAGCCATGGATCTTGAACCCCGCGTAGCCACGCGCGCGGCAGTCGAGCGCGAAATCGGCGAACGCCTCCTTGGAGGACAGAGTGCCATTGCGGTCCGCATGCACGGTGCTGGCATAGGCCGGCAGGCGCTCGCGATGGCCGCCCAGCATGCGCGCGATCGGCTGGCCGACCGCCTTGCCGGCGAGGTCCCACAGGCAGACATCGATCGCCGAGAGCCCGACCGCGCCGAGATGCCGCTGCGCCCAGCGCAGCGCGTGCCAGATGCCCTCGCGCGCGAAGGCATCCTGGCCGATCAGCCGCGGCGCCAGCGCCGCCACCTGCGCGGCGATCGCCGGGTTCTTGCCGCTGTGCATCGGGCAGTACTCACCGCTGAGCCCGTCCGCGCTGCGGATCACCAGGCAGAACGCGTTGATCGTCTGCACACCGCCGGGCTCGCAGCAGAGAGCGCCGTGCGCATCGCGCCCGAACCCCTCCGCGGCGTAGGTGAACTCGTGCAGCTCGACCCGGTCGATCCGTGACGGGAGGCTCATTCGACGCGGATTCCGGCCGCGCGGATCACCTCGCCCCAGCGCTGGTGCTCGGCGCGCTGGAAGGCGCCGAATTCAGCCGGGCCGAGCCCGGCGGGGATCGCGCCGAGCGCGCGGATGCGTTCGGCCACCTCGGGCCTGCGGATCGCCGCGACCGCCGCCTCGCCGAGCCTGGCGACGATCGCCGGATCGGTGCCGGCGGCGACGAACAGCCCGTACCAGGTGAGCGACGTGGCATCGGGCAGCCCGACCTCCGCCATGGTCGGCGTGTCGGGCAGCAGGTGGCTGCGCTCGCGCCCGGTGACGGCGAGCGCCCGCAGCCTGCCTTCGCGCACCAGCGGCAGCAGCGCCAGCGGATCGCCGAAGGTGAGGTTGACGCGATTCTCCAGCAGGTCCGGCAACACCTGGGCGAAGCCGCGCGCGTAGTTGACGATCTCGAACTTCACCCCGGCCGCGCGCTCGAACAGCACCGCCGAGAGGTGCTGCGAGGAGCCCGTCCCGCCCGAGGCGGCGATGATCTGACCGGGGCGCGCGCCGGCCTCCGCGCGCAGTTCGGCCACGCTGGAGACGCCAAGCCCGGGATGCACCACGAGCAGCTGCGGCACGGTCGCGATCAGCACCACCGGCGCGAAGTCGGCCACCGGGTCATACGGAAACCGGGGATAGATGTGCGGGTTGGTCGCGTGGGTGCTGAAGGTTCCGGTCAGGATCATCGAGCCGTCCTTCGGCCCGCGCGCGACCAGTTCGGCGGCGATCGCGCCATTCGCGCCGGTGCGGTTCTCGGCGACGAAGGGCTGGCCGAGTGCCGCGCCGAGCTGCTCGGCCATCAGCCGCGACAGGATGTCGGTCGCCGCGCCGGGGGCGAAGGGGATGATCGCGCGCACCGGGCGCGAGGGGTAGCCGGGGGCCTGGGCGACAGCCGGCAGCGCCGGGGCGAGGGCGGCGGCCGTGACCAGGTGGCGTCGGGTGAGCATGGTGGGTCTCCGTTTCCGTCCCGCCGGCGTCGATGAAGGCTGCACCGGTGGCAGCACAATAGCTGTCTGACAGCTTGACTGTAAAGGTACTCGACAGACTCCATCACCGCATGCCATCTGCCGTGCCATGCCCCGATCCTTCCCGACTGCGGCGCCGGTGCGGCAGTCGCGGCTCTATGAGGAGATCGCCGCGCGCGTCGCGGCCTTCATTCTCGACCAGGACATTCCCGTCGGCGGGCGGCTGCCGGCGGAGAGCGAGATCGCGCGCAGCCTGGGCGTGAGCCGCCCGGCGGTGCGTGAGGCGATCGTCGCGCTGGAGACCGCCGGGATCGTGATCGCGCGCAGCGGCGGCGGGCTGTTCGTGCTGCGCCGGCCGCGCCGCGGTGCGGCGCTCCCCTGGGCGCGGCGGGGCGACCCGGGGCCGGGCCCCCGCGAGCAGTTGCGCGCGCGCAGGCTCGTCGAGCCTGAGATCGCCGCCGAGGTCGCACGGGTAGCGACGCCGGAGCAGATCGACGCGCTCGACCGCGCGGCGCGCGCGATCGCCGCCGCCGCCGCCGCTGGCCTGCCCTTCGCCGAGGAGGCGGTGGAGTGGCACATCGCGCTCGCCGAGGCGGCCGGGATCACCCCGCTCACCGAGTTGATGCCGCGGCTGCTGGACAGCCGGAACCATGCGATGTGGCGCACGATCCGCGCCAAGTCCGAGACCGATGCGCAATGCGCCGCACGCACCGGCCTGCGCGAGCGGCTGGTCGAGGCGCTGCGCGCGCGCGACCCCGAGGCGGCGCGGCGCGTGATGCGCGAGCACCTCGATGCGGTGGCGGCGGCGGTGTTCGGCGAGGACGAGGAGGAACGCTCGCCGGCGGCGCTGTGAGGCGCCCTACCCCGTCTGCTCCTGCGCCTCGCGCACCGCGAGCGCGGTGACGTTCAGGATGCCCCGCGCCGTCACGGTCGGGTTGAGGATGTGCACCGGCCGGTTCATGCCCAACAGCAGCGGGCCCACCGGCAAACCATCCGCCCCCGCCTTGAGCAGCTCGAAGGCGATGTTGGCGGCATCCAGGCTCGGCATGATCAGCAGGTTCGCCACCCCCCTGAGCCGCGAGCGGGGAAAGATGCGCGCCCGCACGGGCTCGATCAGCGCGGCATCGGCGTGCATCTCGCCCTCGACCTCGAGCTCGGGGTGGCGGGCGCGGATCAGCCCGAGGGCTGCGCGCATCTTCTTCGCCGACGCGGAGCCGGACGAGCCGAAATTGGAGTGGCTGACCAGCGCCACCTTCGGCTCGATGCCGAACCGCCGCACCTCCTCCGCCGCGAGCCCGGCGATCTCGGCGATCTGCTCCGCCGTCGGATCGGGGTTTACATGCGTGTCGGCGACGAAGATCGGGCCGGCCGGCAGGATCAGCCCCGACAGCGCCGCCACGCGCGCGACATCGGGGCGCCGGCCGACGATGTCGCGCACCCGCTCCCAGTGGCGCATCCAGGAGCCGATCGTGCCGCAGATCGCCGCATCCGCGTGGCCGGCCATGAGCAGCATGCAGGCACCGACGGTCGGGCGCGTGCGGAGCTGCCGCTCGGCCGTGTCGGGCGGGATGCCCTTGCGCTCGACCAGGCGGTGATAGGACTCGCACATCGGCCCGAACACCTCGTCGGCGGCCGGATCGCGGATCGTCAGCCCCTCGCCCTCGCGCAAGCGCAGCCCCAGGGCCGCGATGCGGGCGGTGATCGCCTCGCGCCGGCCGACCACGATCGGCTGGGCGATCCCCTCGTCGAGCGCGATCTGGGCGGCGCGCAGCACGCGGTCATCCTCGCCCTCGGCATAGACCACGCGCATCGGCCGTTGCGCCGCGGCCGCGAACACCGGCCGCATGAGCTGGCCCGAGCGGTAGGCGAAGCCGGCGAGCCGCGCCTGGTAGGCGGCGAAATCCTCGATCGGGCGGGTCGCGACGCCGCTCGCCATCGCCGCCTTCGCGACCGCCGGCGCGATCCGCAGGATCAGCCGCGGGTCGAAGGGCTTGGGGATGATTGTCTCGGGGCCGAAGCCGGGCGCGTGCCCGCCATACGCCGCCGCGACCACGTCGGAGGCCTCCTCGCGGGCGAGCGCGGCGATCGCCTCCACCGCGGCGATCTTCATCGCCTCGTTGATCGTGGTCGCACCCACGTCGAGCGCGCCGCGGAAGATGAAGGGAAAGCACAGCACATTGTTGACCTGGTTCGGGTAGTCGCTGCGCCCGGTGCAGATGATCGCGTCGGGCCGCGCGGCCTTGGCGAGCTCGGGCATGATCTCGGGCTCGGGGTTGGCCAGCGCCAGGATCAGCGGCCTCTCCGCCATCGTGGCGAGCCACTCGGGCTTCAGCACGCGCGGGGCGGAAAGGCCGAGGAAGATGTCGGCGCCGGGCAGCACCTCGGCGAGCGTGCGCGCCTCGGTCGCCCGTGCCCATTTCGCCTTCCACGGGTCCATGAGTTCGGTGCGCCCCTCGAACACCACGCCCTTGATGTCGGTGACGGTGACGTTCTCGCGCCTGAGCCCCATCGCGACCAGCAGGTCGAGGCAGGCGAGCGCGGCCGCGCCGGCGCCGGAGGTGACGAGGCGCGCCTGCTCGATCCGCTTGCCCTGGAGCATCAGGCCGTTGCGGATCGCGCTCGCGACGATGATCGCGGTGCCGTGCTGGTCGTCGTGGAACACCGGAATCTTCATGCGCGCGCGGAGCGCCGCCTCGATCACGAAGCATTCCGGCGCCTTGATGTCCTCGAGATTGATCCCGCCGAAGGTGGGCTCCAGCGCCGCGACCACGTCGCAGAACCGGTCGGGGTCGAGCGCGTCCACTTCGAGGTCGAACACGTCGATCCCGGCGAACTTCTTGAACAGCACCGCCTTGCCTTCCATCACCGGCTTGCCGGCGAGCGGGCCGATCGCGCCGAGCCCCAGCACGGCGGTGCCGTTGGAGATCACCGCGACCAGGTTGCCACGGGCGGTGTAGTCGAAGGCGGTCGCCGGGTCGGCGGCGATCGCCTCGCAGGCGACCGCGACCCCGGGCGAGTAGGCGAGGGCGAGGTCGTGGTTGGACGCGAGCCGCTTGGTCGGCTCGACGCTGAGCTTTCCCGGCCTGGGCAGGCGGTGGTAGTCGAGTGCCGCCTTGCGGAAATCCTCGCGGTTCATGACATCTCCCCCGGGTGATCCGGGCGGCAGTCAGGCACGCACGGCGCGAGTGATCAACGGGCAATGGAGGGAAGCGGCTGGTGCGGTCGAGAAGACTCGAACTTCCACGGGGTTTCCCCCACAAGCACCTCAAGCTTGCGCGTCTACCAGTTCCGCCACGACCGCGCCGCCAGCCGAGGGCGGCGGTATAGCGGATGGACCTCGCACCCGCAACGCCGGCCAGTGGCGTCGAGTGGCGCATCGCCGAGGGGCTGACGCCGTATCCGCAGGCGGTCGCGGCGATGCAGGCGCGGGTCGCGGCGATCCACGCCGGCACCGAACCGGAGTGCGTTTGGCTGGTCGAGCACCCGCCCCTGTTCACCGCCGGCACCAGCGCGCGCGACGAGGACCTGTTCAACCCGCAGGGCTTCGCCACCTTCCGCGCCGGGCGCGGCGGGCAGTGGACCTATCATGGCCCCGGCCAGCGTGTGGGCTACGTGATGCTCGACCTGCGGCGCCGCGGCCCGGACGTGCGCGCCTATGTGCACGGGCTGGAGCAGTGGCTGATCGCCGCTCTCGATCGGCTCGGCGTGCGGGCGGAGACACGGGCCGACCGGATCGGGCTCTGGGTGCCGGACCGGCGCGCGGGCACCGAGGCGAAGATCGGCGCGATCGGCGTGCGGGTGACGCGCTGGGTGACGTGGCACGGCTTCGCGCTCAACGTCGAGCCCGAGCTTGCGCATTTCACCGGCATCGTGCCCTGCGGCGTGCGCGGGCACGGCGTGACCAGCCTCGCGGCACTCGGCATCACCGCCTCGATGGCGGAGGTCGATGCGGCGCTGATGGCGACCTTCGGCGAGGCGTTCGGCTGAGTGCCCCCGCTTGGCTCCGACCTCAGCGGGAGGCCTGGACGGACGTCCAGCCCGGTTCCACGGCAACGAGCGCCCGACCGGAGGCCCGCCATCCCTCCGTGCCGTCGCGGAACCACCGGACGTCCGAGTATCCGGCACGCGCCAGCCGGATCGCCGCGTTGTAGGACAACCAGCAGTTCCGGTTCGGGCAGAACACGACGATGGGGCGCGTCCTGTCGTTGCCGAGAAGGTCTGCAACCTGTCTTGCGAACCGTTCCTGCATGCCGGGCGCCTCTCGATCACACGCACCGGCGCCGGGCAGCCACACGGCGCCTGGCACGGTGCGACGCGTGGACCCGGAGGCCACGTCGATGAGAAGAGGCTGCTGGGGACCGCCCATGAGCGCCGCGAGCCCTGCGGCGTCGATCACGCTGGCCCCGGGAACGCTGACCGGCGTCTCACCGACCATCGGCGAACAGCGCATCGCCGCGACGGACGCCCCTTCACCGCCTGTTGCCACCTGTCCACGAGGATCGGCCTGACAGGCAGCAAGCGCCAGCAACGACGCGGCGACGACCATGAACGACGCTTGGCGCATCCGACCCTCCGCCCACGCAAACCCAAGCAGGATCATCACGGCATCCGGTTAACGCGCGGTTTCCCAGACCGATTGACGCCCCGCTGCGGCGCTGCTGCGATGCCCTTCCTCTCTCCGGAGTCCCCCCATGGCCACGCACCGCCTCGCCGCCTCGCCCGCGACCGTCCACTGGGGCTA
>CAZHMM010000128.1:0-11231 GCA_964533585.1 uncultured Elioraea sp. | reverse complement strand
TCCGTCGCATCGTCCTCTGCTCCTCGACGGATCCAACTTATCCCTGGCTGGAACCACCGGGAGCACGTCACCGTACTTCTTGCGCCAATTGTAGAACGTCGCCTCCGAGATGCCCGCCTTGCGGCAGACCTCCCCAATCGCCGTCCCCTCCTCCGCCTGGCGCAGCACGAACGCGATCTGCGCATCCGTGAACTTCGGCTTCTTCATCGCCATCCCTCCGTCTCCCGGCCCAACCCTAAACCGGAACTCTCCAGGTAAGGGCGGTCCAGAAATCGAGAGGCAGGTCACTCAACCTGGGGCATCGCTCTGCGCCCCGCCTTGCGTCCCCCGCCGCGCCGTGCCGGTGGAAAGGCCGTCGGGCCGCAGCGCCCGGTAGACGGTGTTCCGCGATACGCCGAGGCGCCGGGCCGTCTCGCTGACGTTGCCCGCCGTCTCCCGGTGCACCGCATCGATTCGCGCCCGCAGGATCGCGCGCAGACCGGATGCGGGACGGTGCGGTGCGGGGGCGGCGCCGGCAAGGCGTGCGACTGCAGCCGCATCGATCACGCCGCCTGGCTGACCGAGGGCGAGCCGGGCGAGCAGGTTGCTGAGCTCGCGGACATTCCCGGGCCAGGGCCGCCGCGCCAGTTCCACAATCGCATCGGGCGTGATCCGGCAGGCCGGGTCGAGGCGCGCGAGCAGGTGGCGCGCAAGCGCGGCGAGATCGCTTCGCTCGCGCAATGGCGGCAGCTCGACGGAGACGACGTTCAGCCTGAAGTAGAGATCGGCGCGGAAACGTCCCGCAGCGACGGCCTGCTCGAGGTCGCAGTTGGTTGCTGCGACCAGCAGCACATCCACCTTGCGGCTGCGCCCGCCGCCGACCGGGCGCACCTGCCAGTCGTCGAGAAGCCTCAGCAGCAGCGCCTGCAGCGGCGACGGCATGTCGCCGATCTCGTCGAGGAACAGGGTGCCGCGGTCGGCCTCGACGACGAGCCCAGCCGCCCCGCCACGCCGCGCGCCGGTGAAGGCACCCTCCGCGTAGCCGAACAGTTCCGCCTCGGCGAGGCTCTGCGGCAGTGCGGCGCAGTTGACCGGAACGAACGCGCCGGGCCGGCGGCTCGCGACGTGGGCGTACCGGGCGAGCTGCTCCTTGCCCGTTCCGGTCTCGCCACGGACCAGGATGGCGAGCCCCTGTCCCGCCGCCGCGGCCACCTGCCGCAGCCCGGCCGAGACCGCCGGGTCCTCGGCGACGATGCCCTCTGGCGCCGGCAGCACCGGCACGGGCAGGACTCGGGCGCGCCGCAGGTTCTCGACGCGCGCCGCGAAGACGCTGCCGACGCGGTCCTCGAGCCGCTGCCGCTCGTCGTCCCAGCCCGCCTTGAGGAAGTCGGAGAGCCGGGTTCGGAACAGCTCCCTGAAATGCCGGCCCGGCAGCGCCGGCAGGCCCTGCAGAAGGAACCGCGCCTGGGCGTTGGCCGCGAGGATGCCGCCCTCGGGGTCGAGCGCCAGCAGCGCCGCGCTTGGCGTGTGCAGGTATTCGGCGCGGTTGTGGAATGCGACAGCAGGTCACGCCGATGCCGCTCGCGGAACAGCCCATGCTCGATCTGCGTCGCGGCCATCGCCACCAGGGCGCGCGTGTGCTGCTGGCGGGTCCGGCAGTCCGACGATGCGTCGAGAACCCCGGCCAGTCCGCCCGCCGGGTCGAACACGGGCGCAGCCATGCAGGTCAACCCACTATAGCGGGCGAAGAAGTGCTCGCCGGCATGCACCGTGATCGCCCGCCCGGTCTCGGCGGCCGTGCCGAGCGCGTTGGTGCCGCACGACGTCTCTGTCCAGAGCGTGCCGGCGCGGATGTTCGCCTCGCGCGCCACTGAATCGAAGCTGCTGTCGGTGATGCAGTCGAGCAGCAGCCCGCTCGGGGAGGCGAAGGCGATCATGAAGTTGGTGCCGGCGATCTGCTGGTAGAGATTCTCCATCTCGCCGAGCGCGAGGCGCCTGATCGCGCCATGCTCCTCCCGCGCCGCGTGGAGCGCGCCCTCGTCGACCTGAAGGCGAGGCGGCGGGCGCATCGCGTCGAGGCCGGCGGCGAGGCAGCGCCGCCAGCTCTCGGCGATCGCCGGCGCGAGCAGGTCGTCGGCCGCGAGGCCGCGACGCTCGAGCACCAGCCGCGCACGCGCAAGCTTTTCCTCAGCAGACAGGAGCATGACCGTTCCCACCCCGGCGGACCCGGCCGCTCATGCCTTGGCGCCCGGTGTTGCCGCGGGACGATGCTACGTCGCCGCCGCCCCGTGACGGAAGCCCATCGTACGTAGGCGATGCCAGCATTGCCCGCTCCTGTTCCGAAACGGAACAGCGTGAAGGGCCATGCCGTTCCGAAATGGGACAGGCATGGCGCCGAAAGCCCGGCATCACGGCCGTCCGGTCGCTGGCACGCGGCTTGCCTAGCCCCTCGCTGCTGCGATGCGCAGCGAGCGGGCGCGCCGGGCTTCTCGGCGCGCTGGCCAAGCCGGAGAGACATGTCGCGATGAAGGCCGCCGTCCTTGAGCGCTACGACGAAACGCTGACCAGCAACGAGTTCGTCCGTTACCGTGACGTACCGGACGTGCGGATCGAACGCCCGACCGACGTCGTCGTGCGGATCGGCGGAGCCGGCGTCTGCCGGACCGACCTCCACATCATCGAGGGCATCTGGCGGAGCAAGGTCAACGTCTCCCTTCCCTACATCATGGGCCACGAGAACGCCGGCTGGGTCGAGGCGGTCGGCAGCGGCGTCGAGAGCGTCCGGGTCGGCGACCCCGTGATCTGCCACCCGCTGGTCACGAGTGGGCATTGCCTCGCCTGCCGGCGAGGCGACGACATGCACGCGACCGACAGCCGCTTCCCCGGCATCAACGCCGATGGCGGCTACGCCGAGTACCTCCTGACAGGCGAGCGTTCGCTGATCAGGCTGCCGAAAAGCCTCGCGCCGAAGGACGTTGCCCCCTACACCGACGCAGGCCTCACCGCCTACCGGGCGGCGAAGAAGGCGTCGCGCCACCTGCTGCCGGGCGAGTACGTGGTAGCGATCGGCGCCGGCGGCCTCGGCCACATCGGCATCCAGGTGCTGCGGGCTCTCTGCGCCGCGGACGTGATCGCGGTCGACCGCTCTCCGCTTGCGCTGCAGCTCGCCGGCGAGTGCGGCGCGGCGCATGTCGTGAAGGCGGACGGCACCGAGGTCGAGGCGGTGATGGCGCTGACCGGCGGGCACGGCGCCGAGGCGGTGATCGACTTCGTCGGCGAGGGCGACGCGGTGGCCAAGGGCCTCGCGATGACGCGCAACGGCGGCTACTACTACATCGTCGGCTACGGCGGCCGCATCGAGCTGCCGACAATCGACATGATCACCAGTGAGAAGACGATCGTCGGCAACCTCGTGGGCACCTACCCCGAGCTGGTCGAGCTGATGGCGCTCGCGGATCGCGGCAAGGTCACGCTCGCGACCCGCGAATACCGGCTGAGCCAGGCGAACGAAGCCCTGCACGACCTGCACCGCGGCGCGGTCAAGGGCCGCGCTGTGCTCATCCCCTGACGCGGCCGCCGGCTGTGCCCGCCACCCCCGCCCGGGCTCCCGCGCGCGTCCCTGTCACCGTGCTGACCGGCTTCCTCGGCGCGGGCAAGACGACGCTGCTCAACCACATCCTCGCCGGCGCGTCGGGCCGACGCTACGCCGTGATCGTCAACGAGTTCGGCGAGCTCGGGATCGACGGTGACCTCGTGATCGGCGCCGAGGAGGAAGTGTTCGAGCTGAACAACGGCTGCGTCTGCTGCAAGGTGCGCGGCGACCTGCTGCAGACCCTGTCAGGCCTCATCAAGCGCCCGGGCCGCTTCGACGGCTTCCTGATCGAGACCTCGGGGCTCGCCGACCCGGCGCCGGTGGCGCAGACCTTCCTCGCTGACGACGAGCTACGCCAGCACACGCGGCTCGACAGCATCGTCTGCGTGGCGGATGCGCGCCACCTCGCCGAGGGCCTCGCCGAGAGCCGCGAGGCCGCCGAGCAGCTCGCGCTCGCCGACACGGTGCTGATCAACAAGCTCGACCTCGTCGATGCGGCGGCGCTGGGGACGGTTGAGGCGCTGGTCAGGCGCGCCAACCCGACGGCGCGGGTGCTGCGGGCGACGCGGGGCGCGGTGCCGCCTGCGCTGCTGCTGGACCAGGGCGCCTTCGACCTCGATCGCCTCACCCTCGGCCCCGAGCCGCCGGCCGGAGGCCCTGGACATCACAATGGCCACGACCATGCGCATGATGGGCCCTGCGATCACGCGGAGTGCGGCCACGACCATGCCGACGGCGAGGCCGATGCGCACGACGGCGACGGGGGCGCGAGCCTGGTCGCAGCCGGGCGGCACAGCGACGGCATTGGCTGCGTCTCGCTCAAGCTCGACCGGCCGCTCGACCGGACCCGCTTCCTGCCGTGGCTCCAGCGGCTGATCGCCGAGCGCGGCGCCGACCTCCTGCGCGCGAAGGGGATCGTCGCACTCGCCGGGGCCGACAGGCGCTTCGTCTTCCACGGCGTGCACATGCTGATGGACGCCGACTTCGCCGGACCCTGGCCCGACGGAGCGGCGCGCGAGAGCCGGCTCGTCTTCATCGGCCGCTCGCTCGATGCCGACGAGCTCGGCAACGAGCTCGGCCTCTGCGTGGCCGACCGATGATCGCGCCGGGCGGCCCTCGTTCCCTGCTCGACCTGCTGGGCGCGCGCTGGACGCTTGGCGCGCCGGTCACCGCCGTTGCCTGGGATGCTTCGGCAGGGGTCGCCGCCGCCGGCCTTGGCGACGGCACCGTTGCCTTCGCGCGGGCCGCCTGGGAGGGCGCGCCGAGCCTCGGCGAGAGGCCGGGAGGCGGGCTCGAGCTCGTGCCGGCGACGGCGCCGCCGCCACCTCTCGCCCGCGCCGGCGCGCACGAGGGCGCCTGCCTCGCCTTCGCCGCGGAGCCGGACGGCGGCTTCCTCAGCGGCGGCGACGACGGCCGGCTCGTGTATCTCGACGCATCGGGCGACACGCTGACGCTCGAACGCATCGCCGGCGGCTGGGTCGACCAGGTGGCAGCCGGTCCGGGCGGCGCCCGCGCCTTCGCCGTCCGCCGCACGGTGCGCCGCCTCGGCCCCGGCGCGGGAGAACTCGCCCTGCCGAGCTCCGTCTCCGCCCTCGCCTTCGACCCTTCGGGCGGGCTGCTCGCGATCGGCCACCACAACGGCGTCACGCTCTGGGCCGGCGGAGACCGGCCGCCCCGGCTGCTCGCCTGGCGCGGCCTCCACCGCGCGCTCGCGTGGAGCCCCGATGGCCGCTACCTCGCGAGCGGCATGCAGGAGAACGCCCTGCACGGCTGGCGGGTTGCGGACGGCGGCGACATCGAGATGGCCGGCTATCCGGGGCAGCCGCGCTCTCTCGCCTTCTCGGGCGACGGCCGCTTCCTTGCGACCAGCGGAGCGCCGCGGGTGATCTGCTGGCGCTTCGACCCGCCCGGCCGCCCGGGCGGGCCGGCCGAGTGCGGCATCGCGAGCAGGGTTCCGGTCACCCGCGTCGCCTGCCATCCGGGGCGCCCACTGGTCGCCGCGGGCTACCACAACGGCGCGGTGCTGCTCTGCCAGCCCGGGGTCGAGGACGTTCTGTTCGTGCGCGGCTCCGGCGGCGGCGCGATCAGCGGGCTCGCCTGGTCGGCGGAGGGCGCGGCGCTTGCGCTCGGTGACGAGGCGGGCGAGTTCGCGGTCATTGCGCTACCGGACCGGCTGTTCCGGCAGCAGGCGAGGACAGCCGAGGCGGAGGGTGCCCGATGAGCGTGACGAGCGCGTCCAAGGACGCCTTCTTCGAGCGGCTAGGCAGGCTCGCCGAGGAGATGATCGCCGCGCACGGCAAGGACTTCACGATGGGCACGCTCATCCTCGCAGCGCGCTTCATCGCCGAGGGCAAGCCGCTCGCTCGCCCGCAGGCCGAAGGCGAGGAGCGCGACCGGTGAGCGCCGCCCGCGAGCGTCCGATTTCGCGACAGGTGTCGCGCCCGAGTGTCGCAGGACGGGACACCGCGCGGTGCCGATGCCGCAACGAGCACGCCACGCAAGAGGCGCAAATGAGCCATTCCGCCCGTTGCGCCGCGCTGGCACGCGGCTTGCTGCCCCCGCTTCCGGACAATCGCGGCAGCCGCCCAGGGCGACTGCAGGAGACGTCGATTGCCGCGGAGGAGGGGATCGTCGTGCATTCGCAGCAGCGCCCTGACGTCCACTCGTTGCGCAAGCGGTTCCGCCGCGAAGGCAGCCGCGCGCCCCTCCCTCAGCACCAGCGGCAGCCAACCGCCGCAGCACCCAGGACGGCGCCGGCCGGGCACGGCCTGCGCCGGGCTGTAGCACCGAAACCACACCGAGGAGAGTTGCGATGCCCGAAGGACTGAGCCTCAACAAGATCACCGCGCAGCGCGGGATCAGCATCGGCGAGGCGACGCGCCGCGTCGCCGACCTGGGCTGGACGCCGAGCTACGTCCAGGAAGCGATGACCTTCCCGACCGACTACAAGATCAAGAAGGCGCCGCGCGACCCGATGAAGCAGGTCCTGCGGTCCTACTTCCCCATGCAGGAGGAGAAGGACAACCGCGTCTACGGGGCGCTCGACGCGGCGCTGCGGGGCGACATGTTCCGCAACGTCGAGCCGCGCTGGGTCGAGTGGATGAAGCTGTTCCTGGCGATCATCCCCTTCCCCGAGATCTCGGCCGCCCGCTCGATGGCGATGGTTGGCCGGCTCGCCCCGGGCGAGGAGCTGCGCACCGGCTTCGCGATGCAGATGGTCGACGAGTTCCGGCACTCGACCATCCAGATGAACCTCAAGAAGTGGTACATGGAGAACTACATCGACCCGGCCGGCTTCGACATCACCGAGGCGGCCTTCGGCCGTTGCTACGCGACCACGATCGGCCGGCAGTTCGCCGAGGGCTTCGTCACGGGCGACGCCATCACCTCCGCCAACATCTACCTGACGGTGGTCGCGGAGACGGCGTTCACCAACACGCTGTTCGTCGCGATGCCCTCCGAGGCGGCGCGCAACGGCGACTACGCGCTGCCGACGGTGTTCCTCTCCGTCCAGTCGGACGAGAGCCGCCACATCGGCAACGGGCACTCGCTGCTCATGTCGCTGATCAACGACCCCGACAACCACCAGCTCATCGAGCGCGACCTGAAATACGCCTTCTGGCAGAACCACGCGATCGTCGACGCCGCGATCGGCACCTTCATCGAGTACGGAACGACCAACCGCGACAAGAAGAAGGAGTCCTACGCCGAGCTCTGGCACCGCTGGATCTACGAGGACTACTACCGCACCTACATGCTCCCGCTCGAGAAGTACGGCATCAAGATCCACCACGATGATGTGCACCTCGCCTGGGAACGCATGGTCAAGAAGAACTACGTGCACAAGACCGCGCAGTTCTTCTCCGTCGGCTGGCCGGTCAACTTCTGGCGCATCGAGGCCCAGACGGAGCGTGACTTCGAGTGGTTCGAGCACAAGTACCCCGGCTGGTACGCCGAGTTCGGAATGTACTGGAAGTGGTACGAGAAGCTCAGCAAGCGGGGCGAGACGAACATCCTGTTCAACCAGGACACCGGCTACGTCTACCCGCACCGCTGCTGGAGCTGCATGGTGCCCTGCCTCATCCGCGAGGACTTCTGCTACGATGAAGTCGACGGCAAGACCTACACCTACTGCTCCGAGATCTGCCGCTGGACCCACAAGATCGCGTTCGCGCCCGAGTACGAGGGCCGGCCGACCCCCGCGATGGGCCGCTTCAGCGGCCGCCGCGAGTGGGAGGACTGCTACCACGGCTGGGACCTCGCCGACGCGATCAAGGACCTCGGCTTCGTCCGAAGCGACGGCAAGACCCTGGTGCCGCAGCCGCACCTGCACTTCGACGACAGCAAGATGTGGACGCTCGACGACGTGCGCGGCCACACCCTCGGCAGCCCGCTGCGCGGGTTCCGGGCGCTGACGCCGGAGGGCCGCGAGGCAGCCGCGGCGGAGTACCGGAAGGGCTTCAGGATCAACCCGATCCACTGAGGAGCCCGGGGCGTGGGGGCCGGCTGAGCCCGGCCCCCACGGCCCACGCCGCGACGTCGAGGAGCATCCGAGCATGGCAGAGACCGCCCACACCGTCCGTTTCGAGCCCGTCGGCGTCGAGATGGAGGTAGCCGAGGGCGAGACCGTGCTCGAGGCGGCGTTCCGCCAGGGCATCGCGGTGATGCATGGCTGCAAGGAAGGCCAGTGCGCGAGCTGCAAGTCGCGCCTCGTCGAGGGCGACGTCGAGCTCCTCAAGTACTCGACCTTCGCCCTGCCTGAGCATGAGCGCGACACCGGCCACATCCTGCTCTGCCGCACGCATGCCTACAGCGACCTCGTGGTCGAGCTGCTGAACTACGACGAGGAGCTGATGCGGCGCTCGATCGCCGTGAAGGAGCTCGGTGCGACGCTCTCCGCCATCGAGGCGCTGACGCACGACATCCGCCGCCTCGAGATCACCCTCGACCAGCCGCTCCGCTTCTGGGCCGGCCAGTACGTCGACCTGACGATCCCGGGAAGCGGCATCACCCGCGCCTTCTCGATGGCCAACCCGCCGGGCGAGCCGACGCGGCTCGCCTTCATCATCAAGCGCTATCCGGAGGGCGCCTTCTCGGCGCAGCTCGACGGCGGCCTGCGCGTCGGCCAGCGCCTGCTGGTCAAGGGGCCCTACGGCACCTGCTTCCGGCGCGAGGGCCGCACCGGCCCGATGATCCTCGTCGGCGGCGGCTCGGGAATGTCGCCGCTCTGGTCGATCCTCGCCGACCACATCGACAGCGGCGAGCATCGGCCCATCCGCTTCTTCTATGGCGCCCGCGCGCGCCGCGACCTGTTCTATCTCGACAGGCTCGCCGAGATCGCGTCGCGGCTGCCGGATTTTCGCTTCGTCCCGGCGCTCTCGCACGCAGAGCCCGGCGACGGATGGGACGGCGAGACCGGCCTCGTCCACGACGTGGTCGCGCGGCACCTGCGCGCAGAGGGGCTCGCGGGCGAGATCGATGCCTATGCCTGCGGCCCGCCCCCGATGATCGACGCGGTGCTGCCGGTCCTGCGCATGGCGGGAGCGGAGCCAGAGAACATCCACTTCGACAAGTTCACCCCGGCGACACGCCAGGCGGTCGCCTAGACAGCGAGGGAGAGGACGGATGAGCGTGACCAGCGAGACCGAGCCGGCAAAGTCCGGCGCAGCGGGGGCAGCGGTGTTCGCGGGCTCCGACAGCCGAAGCTTCAACTACTTCGAGCCGAAGGGCAGGCGCGCGACGCACTACGAGGACATGACCGTCGACGTGCAGCCGGACCCGAAGCGCTACCTGCTGCAGGACTGGATCCTCTCCTTCGCCGACGGCACCCCCACCTACTCGGAGTCCTGGACCGCCGCCAGGTCCTCGGACTGGCACAGGTTCCGCGCCGTCGACCAGGAGTGGGAGCGCAACCACTACCAGCGCCAGTCCACCATCGTTGGCATGATCACCAATGTGATCGAGAACGGCCGGCGCTCCGGCGCGGTTAAGCGCTTCGACAAGGCCTGGATCAAGGTGCTGCAGGACCATCTCGGCGCCTACAAGCACGCGGAGTTCGGCCTCGGCACCGCGACGATGCACGCGCAGCGCTACGGCTACACGCAGATGATCAACAACGCGATCCTCACCAACTCGTCCTACAAGCTCCGCTTCGCGCAGGACCTAACGCTCTATCTCAGCGAGATCGCACTCGACCTCGAGGCCTTCGACCTGGACGCCGGCAAGCGGCACTGGCTCGAGGACCCGGTCTGGCAGGGCACGCGCCACGCCATCGAGGCGATCATGGGCGCGACCGACTACCTCGAGCAGTACTTCGCCACCAACGTGATCTTCGAGCCGCTGGTGGGCGAGCTGTTCCGCAGCGGCTTCGTCATGCAGATGGCGGCGGCGCAGAACGACTTCATGACGCCCGCCGTCGTCTCCGCTGCGGAGGGCGACTACGAGCGCAACCTTGCCAACACGGTCGAGCTCTGCAGCCTCCTGATCCAGGACCCCGAGCACGGCGCGGGCAACCGCAAGCTTTTTCTGTCCTGGGCCGAGAAGCACGGCGGCCTCGCAGTCGCCGCGGCGCAGCAGCTGCAGCCCGTCTGGTCGCAGCCGCGCGTCAAGGCGGCGCAGTTCGCCGACAGCTTCGAGCAGGCGAAGAACCGGCTCCGCGCCATCACGGCGGAGATCGGCATCGACCTCCGTTCCCTCATCGGCTGACCGCCGGAACCGCAACCCCCGCGCAGGAGCACCGCGCATGAGCCAGGTCCACACCGACACGATCTTCAAGCCGCTCAAGGACGTCCGGTTCGAGGAGACGATCTCGCACCAGTGCGGCGTGACGATGAACGACAGCGTCGAGGCGCGCGCCATCGCCGAGGTGATGGCGGCCAAGCCCGGCATCACCGTCACCTACCAGCCGGCGCTCATCCGCATCGACGGCGAGGGCAAGATGGTGTTCGACATGCAGGAGATCAGCGAGGCGCTGGGCCGCCCGATGACGCCGCACCTGTTCGAGATCAGCACCTCCACCCATTACGGGCGGATGGTGATGGTGGACGACAACACCGTCGTGCTGTTCGGCGACATGGAGGAAGCCCTCCAGTACATCAGCTACTAGAGCGCTAACAAGAATCATCCAAGGGAGAGACGGTCATGTACAAGACCAAGGATGGCGAAGAGATTTTCATCATCGATGGCCACTGCCACCTGTGGGACGCCGCTCCGGAGAACATCCGCAACGTGCACGGGCAGCAGTTCATCGACTGCTTCTACGCCTACCACAAGGGGCTGAGCCCGCAGGAGCAGGTCTGGCCCAAGGAGAAGTTCCTCAAGTATTCGGCCGAGCAGTTCCACCGGGACATGTTCGTCGACGGCCCGGACGACATGGCGATCCTTCAGCCGACCTACCTCACCGACTTCTACAAGAACGGCTTCAACACCACCGAGCAGAACGCCGTCCTGAAGGCCCGGTATCCCGACCGCATCATCCTCAACGGTGCCTTCGATCCGCGCGACGGCGACGCCGGCCTCGAGGCGCTCGAGGCGCTGCACGCCAAGCACAGGATCCAGGGCGTGAAGCTCTACACCGCGGAATGGCGCGGCGAGAGCCGCGGCTACAGCCTCGCCGACAAGGCGACCTACCGCTACTTCGCGCTCTGCGAGCGGCTCGGCA
>CAZHMM010000127.1:6798-11234 GCA_964533585.1 uncultured Elioraea sp. | reverse complement strand
AGCAGGTTGGTCTGCCCGGCGATGTCGTTGATCAGCCGCACCACATCGCCGATCCGCTTCGCCCCCTCGGCAAGCCCCTGCACGGTCGCGTCGGTCTCGCGCGCCCGAGCCACCGCATCGGCGGCGATGCGGGCACTGTCGGGCACCTGCCGGGTGATCTCCGCGACCGAGGAGGAGAGCTCCTCGGCGGCGGCCGCCACCGTCTGCACGTTGGCGCTCGCCTGGCTGCTGCCGGCCGGCCGCCGACTGGGCGCGCCCGCTCGTGCGCTCGGCAATCCCGCCGAGCGTCTCGGCGCTTGCCTGCAATTCAGTGGCGGCCGAGGCGACACCTTGGATGATGCCGCCGACCGCGGTCTCGAACCGGCCTGCCATCTCGGCACGCTGGCGTCGACGATCCTCAGCCGCCTGGGCCTCGGCCGTCTTGGCTTCGGCCTCAAGCGCGCGGGCCCGCAGGCTGTTCTGCTTCAGCACATCGATCGCGCCGGCGAGCACGCCCACCTCGTCCTTGCGGCCAAGGCCGTGCACCTCCACCGACAGATCGCCTTCGGCAAGTCGGCCGGTCGCGGCAGCCAGACGCGCCATCGGTCGCACGACGCCGGCCAACATCAACCTGATCGCCAGCCCGGCCGAAGCGAGCAATCCGACCGCGAGAATGACCAAGGTCTTGATCACCGCATCGCCCGTATGCGCGGACATCAGGTCGTTGGTCCGCTGCATGCCGGCAATCTCGCGATCGGCCAGGCCGGCCGCCGCCTCCTGGATCGCTTCATAGAGCGGCATCCAACGCGTCCGCATCAGCGTGCGGGCCTCCTCGGCGGAGTGCAGCGCCGCGCGCCCCACCTCCTCGGTCACGCCACGGAGGTCGCGGAGCCTTGCCAGGATGGGTCCGGCCGACTCGCGCACCGTCGCGTCGATCCTCACGGCCTCCTCGACCAGCCGGATCACATTGCCGTACTCGGCCTGCCCGGCCTCCATCATCCGCGCCATCGTCGCGCGGTGGTTGTCGGCGGCGGCCAGGATGGCCCGATAGGTGAAGAGGCCATACTCGGACAGCTCGCGGTTGGCGCGCGCGACGGAGGCGACGGCCGCGACGTCGACATCCAGCACTTCCGTGCAGTTGCGATTGACGGTCCGCGTCGACGTGATCGCCACGGCGGCGACGACGATGCCCGTGAGAGCGAGCACGCTGAGGGCGGTCAGCGCCTTCGGCAGGATCTTGAGATTGGCCAGGGAGAGCATTGGGGAGCCGCGCCTTCCGGTGTGGGGGGTGGAGGGCGCTCAGGGCAGCACGACACTGTTTTCGTGCCCGGTTTATTTGCCATACTGAACAAGCATGGCGCTGCGGCGTTTCACGCCGCCTTCGCGCGCGCGCCCAGCGCCGCGAGCGCGCCCAGCACCTCGCGCGCGAGCCGCACCCGCGCGACCGTGTCGGCCAGGTCGCGCGTCACCACCAGCTTGTGGTCCGGGCGCAGCTTCGCCAGGCCGCGCTGCTGCTGCAGCCAGCCGACCAGCCCGACCGGGTCGCGGAAGGCGTTGCCGCGGAACTGCACCACCAGCCCCTTCGGCCCGGCATCCAGCTTCTCCACCCCGGCCTCGCGGCAGAGCCGCTTGATGCCCACCACCGCCAGCAGGTTGTCGACCTCACCCGGCAGCGGACCGAACCGATCGACCAGTTCCGCCGCCAGCGCCTCGCTCTCGGCGTCGTTGGCGAGCGCGCCGATGCGACGATAGAGCCCGAGCCGCACCGGCAGGTCGCGCACATAGGCGTCGGGGATCAGCACCGCCATGCCCAGGTTGATCTGCGGCGTCCAGTCGCGGTCGGAGACGGCCTTGCCCTCGCCCGCCTTCAGCTCCGCCACCGCCTCCTCCAGCATCTGCTGGTAGAGCTCGATGCCGACCTCGCGGATGTGCCCCGACTGCTCGTCGCCGAGCAGGTTGCCGGCGCCGCGGATGTCGAGGTCGTGGCTGGCGAGGGTGAACCCGGCGCCCAGGTTGTCGAGCGCCTGCATCACCTCGAGCCGCTTCTGCGCGGTCGCGGTCAGCTTCCGGTCGGCCGGCAGGGTGAGGTAGGCGTAGCCGCGCAGCTTGCCGCGTCCGACCCGGCCGCGCAGCTGGTAGAGCTGGGCAAGCCCGAACATGTCGGCACGATGGATCACCATCGTATTGACCGCCGGCATGTCCAACCCGGACTCGATGATGTTGGTGGCGAGCAGCACGTCGTACTGCGCGTCCTGGAACGCGGTCATGACGCGTTCGAGCTCGGTCGGCGAGAGCCTTCCATGCGCCTCCACCACCTTCAGTTCGGGCGCCATCTCGGCCAGCCGCTCGCGCACCTTCGGCAGATCCTCGATGCGCGGGACGACGTAGAACACCTGGCCGCCGCGGAAGCGCTCGCGCATCAGCGCCTCGCGCAGCACCACCGGATCGAACGGCAGGATGAAGGTGCGCACGGCGAGGCGATCGACCGGCGGGGTGGCGATGATGCTCATCTCGCGCACGCCGGTGAGCGCCAGTTGCAGCGTGCGCGGGATCGGCGTGGCGGTGAGCGTCAGCACGTGCACGTCCGCGCGCAGCTGCTTCAGCCGCTCCTTGTGCGCGACGCCGAAATGCTGCTCCTCGTCGACGATCAGCAGGCCGAGCTCGCTGAACTGGATGCCCTTGGACAGCAGCGCATGCGTGCCGACGACGATGTTGATCGAACCGTCGGCGAGGCCGCGCTTCACCTCGGCGGCCTCCTTGGCGCCGACCATGCGCGAGAGCTGGGCGATGCGCAGCGGGAAGCCGCGGAAGCGGTCGAGGAAGGTGCGGTGGTGCTGGCGCGCGAGCAGCGTGGTCGGCACGACGACCGCGACCTGCGCGCCCGACATCGCGGCGATGAAGGCGGCGCGCAGCGCGACCTCGGTCTTGCCGAAGCCGACATCGCCGCAGATCAGCCGGTCCATCGGCCGCCCGGCCGCGAGATCCTCCAGCACGTCCGCGATCGCGCGCGCCTGGTCCTCGGTCTCGGCATAGGGGAAGCGGGCGCAGAACTCGTCCCACATCCCCTCGGGCGGCAGCAGCGTGGCACCGTCCTTCAGCCGACGCGCCGCCGCGACCTGGATCAGCGCCGAGGCCATGTCGCGGATGCGCGACTTCATCCGCGCCTTGCGGTTCTGCCAGGACACGCCGCCGAGCTTGTCGAGCGCGACGCCCTCGCCCTCGCCGTAGCGCGACAGGATCTCGATGTTCTCGACCGGCAGGAACAGCTTGTCGCCGCCGTCGTAGATCAGCCGCAGGCAGTCATGCGCGGCCCCCTGCACCTCAAGCGTCACCAGCCCGTCATAGCGGCCGATGCCGTGATCCATGTGCACGACCAGGTCGCCCTCGGCGATGTCGGTCGCCTCGGCGATGAACTGGTCCGCCCGCTTGCGCCGACGCGGCGGGCGCGAGATGCGCTCGCCGAGAATGTCCTGCTCGCCGATGATCGCGAGCCCAGGCGCGACGAAGCCGCGTTCGAGCCCGAGCACCGCGAGCGCGATCGAGCCGCGCCGCAGACGCTCCGCCTCCGGCCACGACTCGACGCTCTCGCTCGCCGCCATGCCGTGCTCGGCGAGCAGATGCTTGAGCCGCTCGCGCGAGCCCGCGGTCCAGGCCGCGACCACGACGCGGCGCTGCTGCGCGGCGAGTGCCATGGCGTGCTCGGCGAGTGCGTCGAACACGTTGCCGCCTTGCGCACGCACATCCGCGAAGACGCGCCCTGGCCGCCCGCCGGCATCGACCACCGAGGCATCCGCATCCTCGGGCCGGGCGAAGGGGGCGAACTGCACGACCGTGCCCCGCGCCAGCATCGCGTCCCAGCCGGCGCGGTCGAGATAGAGGCGGTCCGGCGGCAGCGGGTTGTAGGGCAGCTCGCCCTCGGAGAGCCGGCGCAGCTCGGGGTTCAGCCGCGCCGCGTAATGGTCCGTGATCATTTCGAGCCGCGCATCCAGCGCCGGCTCGGCCTCGTGGTCGAGACTCACCCGCGCGCCGGGCAGGTAGTCGAGCAGCGTGGCCAGCCGGTCGTGGAAGATCGGCAGCCAGTGCTCCATGCCCTGGAAGCGCCGCCGCGCCGAGACCGCCTCGTACATCGGGTCATTGGCGGCGGCGCCGAACATCTCGCGATAGGCGGTGCGGAAGCGCGTGACGGAGGCTTCGTCGAGGAACACCTCGGAGACGGGCTTGAGTTCGACCCGCTCCAGCGTCTCGGTCGAGCGCTGGCTGAACGGGTCGAAGCTGCGGATGGTGTCGACCTCGTCGCCGAACAGGTCGATCCGCACCGGCTCCTCGCGCCCGGCGGGGAAGAGGTCGATCAGACCGCCGCGCACGGCGTATTCGCCGGGCTCGATCACGGTATTGGCGCGGCCGTAGCCGTTCGCCTCCAGGAAGGCGACGATGCGCTCCAGCCCGATCCGCGTGCC
>CAZHMM010000127.1:0-6698 GCA_964533585.1 uncultured Elioraea sp. | reverse complement strand
TCCCAGGCCGGGAACTGCAGCACCTCGACCGCCGGGGCGAAGAACGCCAGCGCCTCGGCCATCCGCGCCATGCGCGCATCGTCGCGGCAGACATGCAGGATCGGGCCAGGGTGTTCGTCGCGCGCGCGCGCCAGCAGCCAGGCGTCGTAGCCCTCCGGCGCGCCCGCCAGCGTCAGCCGCTCAGCCACGCGACACCCCCCGCCGCGCCTGCGCCCAGTCCACCATCGCGCGCAGCATCGGCGTGTCCGCCTCGGCTGGCACCGGACTGCGGCCGGTCAGCCAGTCGAACAGGTCCGGGTCGGGCAGGTCCAGCACCGCCTCCAGCGCGTCGAGCCCGACCTCGTCCAGATCCCCGACGGTCTCGGCGACGAAGCCGCCCACCAGCAGATCGGTCTCGTGCGTGCCGCGGTGGCGGGCGCGGAACAGGATGCGGCGGCGTCTCGCGTCCATGGCAAACAGGCATCATCCGAACAGCGACGGGGGGCTGCCCTTCCGGCAGCCCCCCTGGGCCTGTCATATACGCGCGGCCCCCGCCCCTGTCAGCCCGTGAGCCGCCCCGAGATCCTGCACCCGCTGTTCGCCTCCCTCGCCTCGCTGCCCGGAATCGGGCCCAGGCGTGAGGCTTTGCTGGCGCGCGCGGTCGGTGGGACGCGCGCGATCGATCTGCTCTGGCACCTGCCCGAGGGGGTGATCGACCGCACCGCCCGGCCCCGACTCGACACGGCGGTGCCGGGCCAGGTCGCGACCATCGAGGTGACGGTGCGGCGGCGGCGCGAGCCCTGGAGCGACGCGGCGCCCTGGGTGATCACGGTCGAGGATGGCGCGGGCGAACTCGACATCCTGCTGTTCGGCCGCGGCGGGGGCCGCGCCGAGCAGCTTCCGGTGGGCGCGCGGCGGCTGATCTCGGGCGAGCTGAGGCTCGATCGCGGCCGGCTGACCATGCCGCACCCGGATTTCATCCTCCCGCCAGAGCGCGCAGGCGAACTGCCGGCGATCGAGCCGGTCTGGCGCCTGACCGCGGGGCTGAAGCCCTGGGAGATGCGCCGCGCGGTCGCGGCGGCCCTGGCAGCGCTGCCGGAGTTGCCGGAATGGGCCGACCCGGCGCTGGTGCGGCGCGAGGGCTGGGCATCATGGGCGGATGCGGTCCGGGCCGTGCACCACCCCGACTCCGAGGCCGCACTCGCGCCCGAGCATCGGGCGCGCACGCGGCTCGCCTATGACGAACTGCTCGCCCAGCAAGTGGCACTCGCGCTCTCGCGCCGACGGTTCCGCACCGTGCGTGGCCGGGCGCTCGTGGGCGACGGGCATCTGCGCGCGGTCGCGCTCGCCGCGTTCGGCCATGACCTGACGCCGGCGCAGGCGGCGGCGCTGGCCGAGATCGACGCCGACCTCGCCGCGCCGACACGGATGCTGCGGCTGCTGCAAGGCGATGTCGGCGCCGGCAAGACGATCGTCGCGCTGCTGGCGATGCTGCGCGCGGTCGAGGCGGGCGCGCAGGCCGCGCTGATGGCGCCGACCGAGATTCTCGCGCGCCAGCACCACGCGACGATCGCCCGGCTCTGCGAGGCCGCCGGCGTGCGAACGGTGTTGCTGACGGGGCGCGAGAAGGGACGCGCGCGCGAGGCCGCGCTCGCTGGCCTCGCCGACGGTTCGGCCGCGCTCGCGATCGGCACGCATGCGCTGTTCCAGGAGGCGGTCTCGTTCCGCGACCTGGCCCTCGCGGTGATCGACGAGCAGCACCGCTTCGGCGTTCATCAACGCCTGCTGCTCGGCGCCAAGGGCGGCGATGTCGATGTGCTGGTGATGACCGCCACGCCGATCCCGCGCACCCTGCTGCTCACCGCCTGGGGCGACATGGATGTCTCCCGCCTCACCGGCCGTCCGCCTGGACGCCGCCCCGTCACCACGCTCGCCAAGCCGGCCGGCAAGATCGCCGAGGTGGTGGATGCGGTGGGGCGACGGATCGCCGCCGGCGCGCGCGTCTACTGGGTCTGCCCGCTGGTCTCGGAGAGTGAGGAGACCGACCTCGCCGCCGCCGAGGCGCGCTACGCCGATCTCGCGCGCCACTTCCCCGGCAAGGTCGGGCTGGTGCATGGGCGGCTGAAGGGGCCGGCCAAGGACGCGGCGATGGCCGATTTCGCGGCCGGCCGCACGGCGATCCTGGTTGCCACCACCGTGATCGAGGTCGGCGTGGATGTGCCGGAAGCGTCGGTGATCGTGATCGAGCACGCCGAGCGCTTCGGGCTGGCCCAGTTGCACCAGCTGCGCGGGCGGGTCGGGCGCGGCACGGAGGCGTCCTACGCGCTGCTGCTCTACGACGAGGCATTGACCGAAACGGCACGCAAACGGATCGAAACCCTAGCGGCCACCGATGACGGGTTCGTCATTGCCGAGGCCGATCTCGATCTGCGCGGCGGTGGAGAGGCGCTGGGCACCCGCCAGTCCGGCCCGCCGCAGTTCCGTCTCGCCGATCTGCCCGCGCACAAGGAGCTGATCGCGGTCGCGCGCGACGATGCGGCGCTGCTGCTCGACCGCGACCCGGACCTCGTCTCGTCGCGCGGGGAAGCGGTGCGGCTGCTCTTGCACCTGTTCGAGCGCGAGGCGGTGATCGGCACGCTGCGCGCGGGGTGACAGTTCAGGGCGGCGGCGCAAGGTCCCGCCGCATCAGCAGCAGCGTCCAGTCGCGCCCCCGCCAGCGATAGCCGGCCGGTTCGCGGCCGTAGGTCTCGAAGCCGAGCCGTTCGTACAGCCGCCGCGCCGGCCCGGACTCCTCGGCAACCGAGAGCTTGGCGATCGCGATCCCGGCGCGCGCGAGGCGTGCCAGCGCGTCCTCGATCAGCGCCGCGCCGAGGCCGAGACCCCGCGCCTCGGGCGCGACATAGACCGAGACGAGCTCGGCGGTGTGGCGCGTCTTCGCGGTCTGGCCCCGGAAGGTGCCGCAGATGCCGACCAGCACGCCGTCACGTTCGGCGCCGAGCAGGAAGGTCGCGGGGTGCGGCGCCTCCAGCGAGGCCTCCATCGGCAGCCGCTCGACGCCGGCTTCCTCCTCGGCGGTGCGGCCGAAGCTCGCCGGGTCCTCGGTCAGCGCGCGGGCACGCAGGCGCCGGAACGCGGCTCGGTCCGCTGGCGTCAGCAGCCGGATGATCACCCTTTCGCCAACCGGTCGAACGCCATCAGCCGCCCGATCAGCGCCGGCATCTCGGCGAGCGGGATCATGTTCGGTCCGTCCGACGGCGCGCGGTCCGGGTCCGGGTGGGTCTCGATGAACACCGCCGCGACGCCGACCGCCACCGCCGCGCGCGCGAGCACCGGCGCGAAGCGGCGATCGCCGCCCGAGGCACTGCCCTGCCCGCCCGGCGCCTGCACCGCGTGCGTCGCGTCCATCACCACCGGATAGCCGGTCTCGGCCATGATCGGCAGCGAGCGCATGTCGGCGACCAGCGTGTTGTAGCCGAAGCTGGCACCCCGTTCGGTCAGGAGAATGTTCTGGTTGCCGGTGGATGCCACCTTGGCCGCAACGTTGGCCATGTCCCACGGCGCGAGGAACTGGCCCTTCTTCACGTTCACCACGCGGCCCGTGCGGCCGGCCGCGAGCAGCAGGTCGGTCTGGCGGCAGAGGAAGGCGGGGATCTGCAGCACGTCCACCGCCTCGGCCGCCGGCGCGACCTGGTCCTCGCCGTGCACGTCGGTCAGCACCGGCACGGCGAGCGTCTCGCGGATCTCGGCGAGGATCGCGAGCCCCTTCGCCATGCCGACGCCGCGCGCGCCCGACACGCTGGTTCGGTTCGCCTTGTCGTAGGACGCCTTGAAGATCAGGCCGATGCCGGCCGCGGCGGCGATCTCGACGAGCGCGGCCGCGACCTCCAGCGCATGGTCGCGGCTCTCGATCTGGCAGGGGCCCGCGATCAGCACGAGCGGGCGGTCGTTGCCGAGCTCGATCCCGCCGACGCGGACGATGCGCGCGCTCACCAGTAGCCCCGCATCAACTCGGCCGCCCAGCCAGGCTCGCGCACGGCGCCGCGCGGCGCGAAGCCCGCCATCCAGGGCTTGAGGTCGAGCACCGGGCTGCCGTCGATCGCATCGAGCCCGGCGACGTGCAGCGCCGTGCCCTCGACGCGCAGCACGCGGCAGATCGTCAAGCCGATGCGGTTCGGCCGATCCTTGCCGCGCTGGGCGAAGATGCCGACGCGCGGCCAGGCCGTGTTGCCGCGCGGATGACGCGCACCGGTCGTGGCGCCCGCCTCATCGACGCGGTCGAACACGAACACCACCTCGACATGGCTGAACGCGTCGAGCCCCAGCAGCGCCTCCGCCCCGAACCACTCCGCGTCGAGCTCGATCCGCGCGGTCTCGGCGTCCCAGAAGTCATCGGTCGGCGCGGCGCGCGTCGAGCGCACCACGCCGATCGGCCGCAGCACGATCGGGCTCACACCAGCCGCGCCTGCTTCACCGCCGCCTCGATGAACGAGGCGAACAGCGGGTGCGGGCTCAGGGGCCGGCTCTTCAGCTCGGGGTGGAACTGCACGCCGACGAACCACGGATGGCCCGGCAGCTCGACGATCTCGGGAAGCTGGCCGTCCGGACTCATGCCGGAGAACAAGAGGCCGTTCTCCTCCAGCATCGGCTTGTAGCGGATGTTCACCTCGTAGCGGTGGCGGTGGCGTTCGCTGATCCGTGCGGCGTCGTAGATCGAGCGCACCAGCGAACCCGGCTGTAGCACGCAGGGATACGCGCCGAGCCGCATCGTGCCGCCGAGATCGCTGGCCTCGTCGCGCCGCTCGACCTCGTTGCCGCGCGTCCATTCCGTCAGCAGACCGACCACCGGATGCTCGCAGGGGCCGAACTCGGTGGAGGAGGCGCCCTCCTGCCCGGCGAGGTTCCGCATCGCCTCGATCACCGCCATCTGCATGCCGAAGCAGATGCCGAGGAACGGCACGCGGCGTTCGCGCGCGAAGCGCACCGCCTCGATCTTGCCGGGCGTGCCGCGCTCGCCGAACCCGCCGGGCACCAGGATGCCGTGCACGCCCTCCAGCCGGTGGATCGCGCCCGGGGTCTCGAAGATCTCGCTGTCCACCCAATCGAGCTTGACGCGCACGCCGTTGGCGACCCCGCCATGCGTCAGCGCCTCGGAGAGCGATTTGTAGCTGTCGAGCAGGTTCGTGTACTTGCCGACCACCGCGATCGTCACCTCGCCCTCGGGGGCGCGCACGGTGTCGACGATGCGCTGCCAGGCGGCGAGGTCGGGCTCCTCCTCGTGCGGCAGGCCGAAATGGCGCAGCACCTCGCGGTCCAGCCCCTCACGGTGATAGGCGATCGGCACGGCGTAGATCGTGTCCACGTCCAGCGCCGGGATCACCGCCTCCTGGCGAACGTTGCAGAACAGCGCGATCTTGCGCCGCTCGCCCTCCGGGATCGGTCGGTCGCAGCGGCAGAGCAGGATCTGCGGCTGGATGCCCACGCCGAGCAGTTCCTTGACGCTGTGCTGGGTCGGCTTGGTCTTCAGCTCGCCGGCCGAGGGGATGTAGGGCACCAGCGTCAGGTGCACGAAGAGGGCGCGCGACGGCCCGATCTCGTTGCCGAGCTGGCGGATCGCTTCCAGGAAGGGCAGCGACTCGATGTCGCCGACCGTGCCGCCGATCTCGACCAGCACGAAATCGGGCTCGGCGCCGTCGGGCATGGTGGCGGGCGCGGTGATGGTCGCCTTGATCGCGTCCGTGACGTGCGGGATCACCTGCACCGTGCCGCCGAGATAGTCGCCCCGCCGCTCGCGCGCGATCACCGTGGAGTAGATGCGGCCCGTGGTGGCGTTGTCGGCCTTGGTGGCATCGACGCCGGTGAAGCGCTCGTAGTGGCCGAGGTCGAGGTCGGTCTCGGCCCCGTCATCGGTGACGTAGACCTCGCCGTGCTGATAGGGGCTCATCGTCCCCGGATCGACGTTGAGGTAGGGGTCGAGCTTGCGCAGCCGCACGCGGAAGCCGCGGGCCTGGAGCAGCGCGCCGAGGCTTGCGGAGGCAATTCCCTTGCCGAGGGAGGAGACCACGCCGCCCGTGATGAACACGTATCGCGTCATGGACCCCTCTGATACGCGTGATCGGTGGCCCGCCACAACCGGGGCGGGCGCAGGTCAGCCAAACGGCCGGTTTTTCAGTTGGTCGGGACGGAGGGCAGCGACGGCAGCGCGGGCGCCGGCGCCGTCGGGGCCGGCGAATCGAGCAAGCTGCGCGGCTGGCGGGTGCCCTGGTTCATCAGCGCCAGGGCCATGCTGAGGACGAAGAAGGTCGCGCCGAGGATCGCCGTGGTGCGGGTGAGCAGGTTGGCCGTGCCGCGCCCGCTCATGAACCCGCCCATGCCGCCGGACGAGCCGATGCCGAGGCCGCCGCCTTCGCTGCGCTGGAGCAGCACGACGACGATCAGCGACAGCGTCACCAGCAGGTGGATGATGAGAAGGACTGAGCTCATGGGTTCCTCGGGTCGGGCGGACCCGGCCGCGCGACGGGGGCGTTCTAGCGGGTGGTGGCGGCGGGCGCTACCCCTGGGGGCAGGGGTGGTGTCCGGCTTTGAATTTCGAGTATGGATGAGACGGGCTTCTCGGCGGCTGGCGCGCGCGATCACTGGATTGAGCAGTTCTACCGAGACTATCCCGCTAGGGTCTGTCCCCATTGCGTCGGTCACGGCGGGTCTGATTCAAGCTCTGTGGG
>CAZHMM010000126.1:0-11260 GCA_964533585.1 uncultured Elioraea sp. | reverse complement strand
TCGCCGATATCGAGCGCGGCCTGGTCGACGTGGTGGTGGTCTACAAGATCGACCGTCTGTCCCGCTCGCTGATGGACTTCACCAAGTTGGTCGAGGTGTTCGACGCCCACGAGGTGACGTTCGTCTCGGTGACGCAGTCGTTCAACACCACCACCTCGATGGGACGGCTGACGCTGAACATCCTGCTGTCCTTCGCGCAGTTCGAGCGCGAGGTGATCGGCGAGCGCATCCGCGACAAGGTCGCCGCCTCGAAGGCGCGCGGGATGTGGATGGGCGGCAAGGTGCCGCTCGGCTACGACGTGCGCGACCGCAAGCTGGTGGTGAACGAGGCCGAGGCTGCCCGGGTCCGCCGGGTGTTCGAACTGTTCGCCGAGACCGGCTCGGGTATCGAGACCGTGCGCCAGTGCCGCGCCGAGGGCATCACCACCCGGAGCGGCCGCCCGATCGACAAGGGCGACCTCTACAAGATCCTCCACCTGCGCACCTACGTCGGCGAGGTCGCGCACCGGGGCAACGTCTATCGCGGCGAGCACGCGGCGATCGTCTCGCGCGCACTGTGGGATCGGGTGCACGCAATCCTGCAGGTGAGTCCCCGCGCCCGCGCCACGGCGAACCGGCCGCAGTCGCCGGCGCTGCTGAAGGGGCTGATCTTCGGCACCGACGGCCGCGCCCTCTCGCCGACGCACAGCCGGAAGCGGGGACGGCTCTACCGCTACTACGTGGCGCAGCGGGCCCTAAAGGGCGAGGTGGATGACGGCATCGTCCGGCGCGTCTCCGCGGCGCAGATCGAGGCGGCAGTGATGACGCAGCTGCGCGCGCTGCTGCGCCAGCCGGAGGTCGTGGTCGGCACGTGGATCGCGGCGAGGTCGGAGGATCCCGATCTGACAGAAGCTGACGTGCGCGCGGCGCTCGCGCGGCTCGAGCCGCTGTGGGACGAGCTGTTCCCCGCCGAGCAGCAGCGCATCGTCCGATCGCTGGTCGAACGCGTCACGGTCGGGCTCGACGGCGCCGAGATCCGCCTTCGGGTCGAGGGGCTCGCGAGTCTGGTGCGTGACCTCGGGCTGGTCGGGGCGGAAAGGGCTGCCGCATGACCGCGCCGACGCACATCACCGTCCGGGTCGCGATGAAGATCCGCCGCCAGCCGGGGCGCAAGACGGTGGTCACGCCGGTGGTGGATGGGTTGCCGGCACACACCACGACGCGCGCCGATCCGGCGCTGCTGAAGGCGCTCGCGCGCGCGTTCCGCTACCAGCGCATGCTCGACGAAGGCCGCTACGCCTCGATCAGCGAGATGGCCGCGGCGGAGAAGCTGGATCGCGGCTACCTCGGCCGGCTGCTGCAGCTCACCCTGCTCGCGCCCGACATCGTCGAGGCGATCGTCGAGGGGAGGCAGGTGGAGGGACTCACGCTGCCGAGACTCCTGCAAGGTGTTCCAGACAATTGGGCGCAGCAGCACGAATCCAAGTGTTGTCCGTGAGACTCCGCTTGGCGATCAATGGTGGGCTGCGTGGTACTCAAGTAGGCGTTCGCGATAGTAGGCCTCCGCGGTCCCAGTCGGCGGGGCCGAAGGCCCGAGACTCGCCGGGCGAGCAGCGGGGAGTGCAGTGAGCGCGCTCAGTCGGGTGAAGCAGGCGTTTCGATCACCAGCGCGAGGTCGGGCCGGTCGAGTTCGAGATCGAAGGTACCGCGCGAGGTGAGGGCACCATGTGTGGGATCATTCGTGCTCGGCGTGAAGTCCGCGTTCACGATCCGACCATCGGGGCCTTCCCCGAAGACGATGCGGCGGAAGAAGAAGGCGGGGGCGACGAGCGTGGGGCCAGTCACGGGAAGTCGCTCGATCTGCACATCATCCAGGAACGGCGTGCGAGCCCTTGACCACTCCCGGGGATTCGTGTGGTTGAGGCGCTCCAGAATCGCTTGACCGAGCTCGTCACCGCGAGCCCAGCGCCCTGGCCAGTCGCGGCCGTACAGCAGCACGGGTATGCCACCCGCGACGCGGATGCGGTCAAGCCAGGCGATCAACGTGTCCCGCCACGTTTCCGGGCTTTCAACTTGCGTGTGCTGACCGGCTCGGTCAATGAGGTGCCTGCAGACGATCGCGGCGACGTGGTCCCGCATGGTCTGTGCCCACCATTCGGCCTCGTTGCTCACTGGCTGCTCCAGCACCGGCGTCGTCAGGCTGCCTCGGCTGTGTGACATTCGAACGCCGAACGGAAGTGGCTGGTCACCTCGCATGCGCTCCACGGTGGCGAACAACGACACCGGCGGACCGGAGACATCTTTCGCGAAGGCATGCGACTCCGCGGCGTTCGCGATGGCAGCGAGCCGGTGCGGGTCCACCTCTGCTTCGCGAAGGCCAGTCTCGCGGCGGTCCCGAAGGTTGCGGGCAATCGTCTGGCACACTCGAACTACGTCGCTACGCACCGTGGCGATACGCTCGTCGGTGATGTCGCGAGAGCGAGCCAGCCCACGCAGCAACTCAAGCGAGGCTGGATCAGACAGCTTCTCTGTTGTCTCAGCGACATTGTCGAAGAACCTCGCCACGTGCTCGTCAGACGGTGACGGGTCGACGAGGCCCAGCGCGGCAGGCGTGGTCGGCCACGCCCCGACCTGCCCGTGCTTTAGAGCCATCGCAACCAGCAGCGGCGCGAATGACGCAGTTTCGTCCACGAGTCGGAAGCTGAACCCTCCGCCAGAGTACACGCGGCCGGGTACCAGGCGCCCTTCGGTCGGCCGGTGCAGTCGCTCGATCCGGTCTTCCAACCGGCGCCACGCTTGGGGGGAGCGCATGGTTTCGGCGACCACGCCAGTGGCAGTGCGCAAGAGCCATCGCGGGTCGAAAGGATCGACCACGAGAGGGTCCGAGCGGGGCGTGCTTCGCTCGTCGAAGATCCGGCGATGGATCAGGCAGCGCGCCAGCTCCGCGGCCGGGCTGTGCGCTGCTGCTTGCCGCGTCCAGCCGATCAGGGTCAGCGCTACTGCGAGACACTCGTCGGACCATGCATTCCAGACAGCAGCCTGGAACAGCGCCTGGGGTTCGATCGGCCACTCTGGTGCATGAAGGGGAACGGTCGATTGGACCGCCAGCCAGTCGGCCTGTTCGAGGACGGACGGCGACACGTCTCCGGGCTCCACAGCGATCGACATTGTCGACGCACCTGCCTCTGGAAGAGTGAAGGGCCAACGTAGCAGGAGATCGAGGGCACGCCTGCCACCGCGGAGCTCTCCAAGCGCCGCTGCGTACGCCACCAGATCCGTCGTGAAGGTCAGATGCGCTCCGAGCGCCTGCCAATGCTCCAGGCATGTCGTCCAGCGCGCCTCGGGCGGAGCTTCCTCCCTGAAACGAGGCGTACGATCGAAGGTGAGGCGCTCCCAGGCCGCGGACAGTGTGATCCATGCGGTGTCGTACCAATCATGTATGGTCAGAGGAAGGCCAATCGGGTCGGCGGCGACGCCGCCTTGGTGCAGCGGGAGGCCGGCAGCTTCCACACCGTGTTCGAACAGTCGATAGGCCAGCCCGGCGACCCGTCGATCGGTTTCTATAAGTGCCGCAGGAGGAACGGTGTCACCCGCCTCATAGGCGAGATGGATCGGAAGGTAGGCGACCTGTTCGAAAACAGTGCGCGTCTCTGGCAATCGAGCGGCGACGTCCGTGAACAGGGGGATCAGGCGCCGTGCCCATATTCCCGCCACTGTGTCCAGCCAGCTGCCCGCGAGATCGGCGGCATAAGAGTTTCGACGACCGTCAGGATCGCGCCGACTGCTCAAGCGCAGAAGGAATCCATGCAATGCCGCGATCGTATCGATCCTATCCTCGAACGCTGGCCAGTTGCCGCCACGCAGATCGTCCAACGCGTCGGTCACCAGTTCCGTAAGCAGACGATCGCCAGTGAGAGGCTCAGACTTAGCGCGCGACGAGAACACATAGGCACGACGGATTAGCCAGCGTTCCATGTCCGTCATAGGAACCGTGGCTTTCGCCAACGTCACCGATCCGTCGTGTGGCGTACCGATCGCCCTGGGGCGCGGTACGTGGAACACGATCCGTGGGTCGGTGGTATCAGGGCAGCGGCACTCGAGCGCGCGCGCCACGAATCCAAGGGCGGGGTGCTGGACCTCGACGAGCCGAGCCGGCGCCGTCAGCGTCACGCTCACCGTTCGCCGTTCGTCCGTGGCCGGCGATCGCCACAGCTGGTAGCGCTCTGCCCACATGTTGGCGCCAGGATCGAGCGCCTTAGACAGCATGACGTCGGCGAGCTTTGGCGCGGCTTCCTCGGGCCAGTACAGGCTCGTCACCTGCCGTCGCAGCGCTTGATCCTGCCCACCGGGCAACAGAAAGCGGACGCCGCGCCAAAGGAAGAAGCCAAGTCCTGACAGGTTCAGCCCGAACCAGACCGAACAGAGGGATGCGCCGATGCTCGCGAGTTGGGGCGAGGCGTGTTCGCCCCAGGTCAATACGACGGTGGAGGTGCCCGCCAGCAAGAGGGCGGACATGCCAGCAATCGCCAGCTCCGTGTCAGCAAAGAAGAGCTGCAATCGTTCTCGCCGTCGGAGACCATTGCCGCCGAGCAGGGTCACCAGCGCGACAGCAACCGGGAAGATGACCGCGAGCAGCGCGGCCTGAGCGGACAGAACGACGCCGACGACGCTGCGCAGGACCTCGTGGCAGCTGCCCGCTTCGCGGCGGCAAATCACGGGCTCGGCGCCGAACAAAGCGAGATGAATCGGCACCGCGAGCACGACAAAAGCTGCCAGAAGGGCACAATGAACCGGAAAACGCCGTGCGAAGCCGAGCCACCAAGGCGCCCAGCGCGCATTCAGATAGGAACGAACCGGCGCATTTGCGCGCAGTTCGTCCCACAGCCGCCGCCGCGCCTCGGCTACAACGCCGCGACGCCGAGCGATCGATGCCCAGCACGCCCGCCAGAGCATCCAACGGTAGGCCAGTCGGGTCCTCAAAGCGTTCCACCGCCGGGAAACGGCGCCACGCGCCTGGTTCGCCGATTCATCCGCCCGGCGGCGCAGTTCGGAGACCTTGACCCACGCTTTGGCCGCCCGGTCCAGCAACCGGGCGCCCTGGTCACGGATGAAAGAGCGGTCGCGAGAAGCCTCGGGCATGGCCACCCATCGCATACCGGATCAACAGAGCGGGCAAGCGACGTTCGCGGAAACACGTCAAGTTCTGTCGTCCCCGGGGACTTGGTCATCGAGGCCGGCGACGACGTCGTGGCAGGCTGGGACGACGCCATCGTGAGCTGAGTACTGGCCTCCACCGTCGACGGGGTGGCGGATCAAGTCCGAGTGCTGGAGCGCAGGTCGGAGGTGGTGATTGCCGCTTGGCTCGCGGCCTGCCGACAGAGGCCCCCGCCCTGATCGATGTGGACAGGTGCGAGGCGCTCGCCCGGCTCGAACCGTCGGGAGGCGGTGAGCTGTCCCGGTCGAACAGAAGCGGATCGACTGATCTATGGTCGACCGTGTTGCCGCGGCTCGGATGCAGCCGAGAGGTGGCGCTCTGGCTGGAGGACGAGGCGCATCCTTCCAACGAGCTTATCCGCCGCCCGCCGACACGTCCGGAACTGGCGGAGGCGTCCACCCACAGAACGGTGACAGCCCGCCGCCTCTTGGCCAGGATACGGGCGGCCGCGCGCCTCGCGCGGCCGGGCGAGTCGAGCCCTGATCCCGAGGAGAGCCCATGCCGCGCGGCCGGCCCCGCAAATCCGACGCTCCCGTCCCGAAGCGCGCGCCCAATGGCGCGACACTCGGCTTCGAGGCGCAGCTCTTCCTTGCCGCCGACAAGCTGCGCAAGAACCTCGAACCGTCCGACTACAAGCATGTCTGCCTCGGGCTGATCTTCCTCAAGCACATCTCGAACGCGTTCGAGGCGAAGCGCGCGGCCCTGCTCGCCGACGATCCGACAGCCGCCGAAGACCCCGACGAGTACCTGGCCGAGAACGTGTTCTGGGTGCCGAAGGAGGCGCGCTGGTCGCACCTCCAGGCCAGCGCGCGCCAGCCCACGATCGGCAAGATCATCGACGACGCGATGGCGGCGATCGAGGCGCACAACCCCGGCCTCACCGGCGTGCTGCCGAAGGACTACAACCGCCCAGCGCTCGACAAGGTAATGCTGGGCGAGCTGATCGACCTGATCTCCGGTATCGCCACCGCGGCACCGGGTGATGGCGAGAAGGACCTGCTGGGCCGGGTGTACGAGTACTTCCTTGGCGGCTTCGCCGGCTCCGAGGGCAAGCGCGGCGGCGAGTTCTACACGCCGCGCTCGGTCGTGCGCGTGCTGGTCGAGATGCTCGAGCCGTATCGCGGCCGCGTGTACGACCCGTGCTGCGGCTCGGGCGGGATGTTCGTGCAGTCGGAACGGTTCGTCGCCGAGCATGGCGGGCGCATCGGCGACATCGCGATCTACGGCCAGGAGAGCAACTACACCACTTGGCGGCTGGCGAAGATGAACCTGGCGGTGCGCGGCATCGACGCTGACATCCGCTGGAACAACGAGGGCAGCTTCCACAAGGACGAGCTGAAGGACCGTCGCTTCGACTTCATCCTGGCGAACCCGCCCTTCAACGTGTCGGACTGGGGCGGCGAGCGGCTGCGCGAGGATGCGCGCTGGGTGTTCGGTGTGCCGCCGGTGGGCAACGCCAACTATGCCTGGCTGCAGCACATCTGGTGGCATCTCGCGCCCAACGGCACGGCCGGCGTGGTGCTGGCGAACGGCTCGATGTCCTCGGGCCAGAGCGGGGAGGATGTGATCCGCCGTGCCATGGTGGAGGCGGACGCGGTGGACTGCATGGTGGCCCTGCCGGGGCAGCTCTTCTACTCGACGCAGATCCCCGCCTGCCTGTGGTTCCTGGCGAGGAACAAGAACCCGGGCGGCGGGTGGCGGGACCGGCGCGGCGAGGTGCTGTTCATCGATGCGCGCAAGCTGGGCGCGCTGGTGGATCGGACGCGGCGCGAGCTGTCGGACGCGGAGATCGCGCGCATCGCCGACACGTATCATGCGTGGCGCGGTGAGAAGGACGCCGGCGCGTATGCGGATGTGCCGGGGTTCTGCAAGTCGGCGACGCTGGCGGAGATCCGCGCGCACAACCACGTGCTGACGCCGGGGCGGTATGTCGGGGCGGCGGATGCGGAGGATGACGACGTGCCGTTTGCGGAGCGGTTCGGGCAGTTTCGTGACGAACTGGCGCGGCAGTTCGTGGAATCCGAGCGCCTGGCCGCATTGATTCAGCGCACTCTCGCTGATGTCAGCGTCAATGGCTAGCTGGCCCATGCTCTCGCTTCGAGACGCAGGCGTGACGCTTATTGACTGCGTCCACAAGACGCCCGCAGCGGCACCCGACGGTTATCCGTACATCGCGATTCCCCAGATGAAGGATGGGAAGATCGACTTCGCCGGTGCGCGGCGGATCAGCGAGGCCGATTTTCGCGAGTGGACGAAGAAGGCTCGTCCGCAGTTGCACGATGTGGTGCTATCGCGCCGTACCAACCCAGGCGTAACCGCGACGTTCGGGGATCTCAGCAATTTCGCCCTGGGGCAGAACCTCGTGTTGCTCCGCGCGGATGGTCGTCGGATTCGACCTCCATTCCTGCGTTGGCTCGTGCGTAGCCCTGCCTGGTGGCAGCAGATCGACAAGTTTCTCAATGTCGGCGCGGTGTTCGACAGCTTGCGCTGCGCCGACGTGCCGCGCTTCGAGCTTCCGATCCCGCCTCTGGCCGAGCAGGACAAGATCGGCGCGATCCTCGATGCCCTCGACGACAAGATCGAGTTGAACCGGCGGATGAACGAGACGCTAGAGGCGATGGCGCGGGCGATCTTCCAGGACTGGTTCGTCGCCTTCGGCCCCACCCGGGCCAAGATGGACGGCCGCCCGCCCTACCTCGCCCCCGACCTCTGGGCGCTGTTCCCCGACCGCCTCGACGACGAGGGGAAGCCGGAGGGGTGGGTGGCGTCGACGATCGGCCATGAAGTAACGGTCCTAGGCGGGACAACACCGAGCACGAAGGAACCAGGCTACTGGAACGGTGACATCCATTGGGCAACACCGAAGGACCTCTCGACCCTTACCTCTCCCGTCCTTCTCGACACGGAGCGCCGCATCACGAACGCCGGGCTCGCGCAGATCGGCTCGGGCCTCTTGCCCGCAGGGAGCGTGCTGCTCTCGTCCCGGGCGCCGATTGGCTATCTGGCCATCGCCATGGTCCCGACCGCAATCAATCAAGGCTTCATCGGCATGGTGTGCGAACGCCGGCTATCGAACGTGTTCGCCTGGCTCTGGACTCAGGTGATCCTCCCCCTTTGAAGTGGTCCGTCCTGAGGTATGGCTTTGGACCGGAGGAGGATCGAGATGGCGAGCAAGAGGCACAAGCCTGAGGAGGTCGTGGCCAAGCTGCGGCAGGTGGACGTTTTGGTTTCGCAGGGGCAGTCCGTGGCCGAGGCGATCCGGGCGATCGGCGTGACGGAGGTGACGTACTATCGCTGGCGGCGGGAGTTCGGCGGCTTGAAGGCGGACCAGGTGAGGCGGCTGAAGGACCTGGAGGCGGAGAACGCCCGGCTGCGCAAGGCGGTGGCCGACCTCACCCTCGACAAGCAGATCCTGGCGGAGGCCGCGCGGGGAAACTATTGAGCCCCGCGCGCCGGCGCGCCTGCATCGAGCACGTGCGGCGGACGCTGTCCGTCTCCGAGCGCCGCGCCTGCGCGGCGCTCGGCCAGCACCGCTCGACGCAGCGCAAGGTGCCGCGGGGCCGCGACGACGAGGAGCGGCTCACGGCCGACATCATCGAGCTGGCGCGGCAGTATGGCCGCTACGGCTATCGCAAGGTCACCGCCTTGCTGCGTGACGCCGGCTGGCTGGTGAACGAGAAGCGAGTGGAGCGGATCTGGCGGCGGGAGGGGCTCAAGGTGCCGCCGCGGCAGCCGAAGCGTGGACGGCTGTGGCTGGCGGACGGCTCCTGCATCCGGCTGCGCCCGGAGCGGCCGAACCACGTCTGGAGCTACGACTTCGTCGAGGAGCGCACCCACGATGGCCGCAAGTTCAGGCTGCTGAACGTCATCGACGAGTTCACCCACGAGTGCCTGGCCATCCGGGTGGGGCGCAAGCTCAAGGCGGCCGACGTGATCGACCTCCTGTCCGACCTGTTCATCCTACGCGGCGTGCCTGGGCACATCCGCTCGGACAATGGCCCGGAGTTCGTGGCCAAGGCGGTGCAGGGCTGGATCACGGCGGTCGGTGCCAAGACGGCCTACATCGCGCCGGGCAGTCCATGGGAGAATGGCTATGTGGAGTCGTTCAACGCGCGCCTGCGCGACGAGCTGCTGGACGGCGAGATCTTCTACAGCCTGCGCGAGGCCGAGGTGGTGATCGAAAGCTGGCGCCGACACTACAACACCATACGCCCGCACGGGTCCCTCGGCTTCAGGCCGCCCGCGCCAGAGGTGGTGCTGCCGGCCTTCACCGCTTGGCCCGCGGCACTACGCCAACCAGCTTCACCAGCCACACAAGTCGTGGCGCCCAGGCCAACGCTGAACTAACATTCCCCGCGGACCACCCAATGGGGGCCGATCAATGATTCGTCTGCATGAGCCGGCGCATCTGCGTGGCGCTCTACGACGCGATCGTCAAACTGCGGCCGGAGTGGCACAGCGACGCCGACGAGGCCGGTGCGATCAAGGTGGTGATGACCGGCGCGGCCTCCGATCGGCCGTCCTGGCAGCCGCATATCGGCAAGCAGCCCAAGGGGCGGCGGAAACTGCTGGCTAAGCGCGCGAAGGATCCGAACGACCCCCTGCGTCTGGTGATCGTGCGGGACATGTGGCTGACCGGCTTCGACGCGCCGTGCATGCACACGATGTACGTGGACAAGCCGATGCAGGGCCACGGACTGATGCAGGCGATCGCGCGGGTGAATCGGGTGTTCCGCGACAAGCCGGCCGGGCTGGTGGTGGACTACATCGGCATCGCGCAGAACCTGAAGAGCGCGCTCGGCCAGTACTCCGGGCATGACCGCGACCAGACCGGCATCGACGAGGCCGAGGCAGTGCGGGCGCTGCTCGAGCGCTACGAGGTGGTCCAGGCGATGTTCCGTCCGGACACCGCAGGTGGGTTCGATTACCGGCCGGCGCTGCGTCCGGACGCGACCCCCCAGGCACGGCTCGCGGTGATGGCCGGCGCGATCGACTGGATCCTGACGCTGCAGCAGCAGGAGGCGGCGCGGGAGACGACCGACGAGGGGAGGAAGCGGGCCCATCGCCGTTACGCCGACGCGGTGCTGGCGCTCTCGAAGGCATTTGCGCTTGCTGCTGCCAGCGATCTGGCGCGCACGATCCGTGAGGAGGTCGGTTTCTTCCAGGCCATTCGCGTGGCTCTGGTCAAGAGCGTCGTCGGGGGCCATCGGAGTGCCGCCGACCGCGACTTGGCGATCCAGCAGATCGTCAGCCGTGCGGTGGTGTCGACCGAGATCGTCGACATCATGCGTGCCGCCGGTTTGGAGAGCCCGGACATCTCGATCCTCTCGGATGAGTTCCTGGCAGAGGTGAGGGAGCTTGGGCGGCGCAACCTCGCGATCGAGGCGCTCAAGAAGCTGATCGCCGGCGAGGTCCGGGCGCAGGCGCGGCGGAACGTCGTGCAGTCCCGCGGCTTCACCGAGCGGCTCGAGGCGGCGATTGCGCGCTATCACACCAACGCGCTGACCACGGCACAGGTGCTGGAGGAGCTGATCCAGCTGGCCAAGGACATCCGTGCGGCTCGGGCCCGCGGTGAGGAGACCGGTCTCTCTGACGAGGAGATCGCCTTCTATGACGCCTTGGCCGAGAACCGGAGTGCACGGGAGGTGATGGGGGAACCCGCGCTCCGCGTGATTGCGCACGAGCTGGTGGAGAGCGTCCGCGGCAACGTGACCGTCGATTGGATGCACAGGGAGACGGCTCGGGCCCGGATGCGCGTCCTCGTGAAGCGGATCCTCCGCAAGTACGGCTACCCGCCTGACCTGCAGGACGCAGCGGTGCAGAACGTGCTGGCCCAGGCCGAGGCTCTCTCAGCCGCATGGGCGGCATGACAGCTGCGGCCAACGACCGATCCGCGGCCGATGACCTTGAGGTCGCGAGAGATGGTTGTGGGCAATGGCCGACTGCTCGGGCGATCGAGATGCGAACTTCCGTGCCGTCACTGCAACGCAATACGTCGCCGGATCAACGGCTTAAGCTTGTAGACTAAATCGGCCAAGTCCCAAGGTTTGGAGAGAACCCGCCCTC
>CAZHMM010000125.1:0-11332 GCA_964533585.1 uncultured Elioraea sp. | reverse complement strand
CTAGGGCCGCGACGAGCGGGCGTTGGTTCGCCGAGAACGGGGTGGCGATCCGCGGCACCGATCCGGTCGCGTATGTCCGCGAGGGTAGGCCGGTCCGCGGCCGCACCGAGTTCATCCACGCCTGGCAGGGCGCGACGTGGCACTTCGCGACAGCGGCGAATCGCGACGCCTTCGCCGCCGATCCGGCACGCTACGCCCCGGCCTACGGCGGGTTCTGCGCCTGGGCGGTGGCCGAGGGCTACACCGCGCCGATCGATCCGGCCGCCTGGAAGATCGTCGAGGGCCGGCTCTACCTGAACTACAGCCGCTCGATCCAGCGGCGCTGGGAGCGCGACATCGCCGGCAACATCACCCGGGCGGACGCGAACTGGCCGCGCCTCGCCACCCAGTAGCGAGCCGGGGCAGCGCGTCAGGCGAAGACCGAGGCCGCCGCCGCGACCTCGCGCGCCGCCCGCCTGCCCGCCAGCAGCGCGCCGTGGGCGTAGGACGGCGCCTCGGTCGAGGCCGCCTCGCCGGCGAAGAACAGCCGGTCCTCGACCTGGGCGGCGAGGACCGCGAAGGCAGCCTCGGTCGCGCCGACGGGGATGAAGCTGTAGGCGCCGCGCGCGTAGATGTCGCGGCCCCAGCGGGTGACGCGGAACGTGCTCGGCGCCGGCATCGCCCGGCCGAAGGCGCGCCGCAGCGGCGCCATCAACTGCGCGGCGATCGCGTCCTCGCGCATCCCCTCCATCTCGCGCGCGGTGCGGCCGGCGACGAGGGCAACCAGGATCGGTGCGCGATGATGTGCCGCCAAGCTCACCACCTCGGGCGTGAAGCTGCCGGGCGTGTCGGACAGCACGCGGACGAAATCGACGTCGTCGGGCCAGAAGACGCGGTCGAAGCCGAGGATGATCTTGTTCAGGAGGCCGTTGCCGATCGCGGCGATCGCCTCGCGCTTGGCCGCCGGCAGCACCGGATCGAAGGTGACGTCGCCGCGCTTCAGCACGCCGAGCGGCAGCGTGACGACGACGCGATCGGCCTCGTGCGTGCCGCGCCGCGTGGTGACGCGCACGCCGTTCGCGGTCAGCGCGATCGCGCTGACGACCTCGCCGAAACGCACATCGAGCCCGCGCGCGACATAGTGGATGATCGCGCCATAGCCGAGATCGAGCAGGTGGTTCTCCTCCGGCACCTCCTCCTCGCCGAACCACCATTTGGCGGAGACCTGATCGGCATCGCCGCCCGACCAGGAGGCGACCAGATCGGCGGCCAGCCTGGCCTCGCGCCGCGCACGCGGCGGCAGGCGGTCGATGTCGCGCAGCGCGGCGACGGCCTCGGCGACCGAGACGTCGGGCGCGCCGGGGGCGAGCCCGGGGTCGTCGCCGAGCAGCGCCTCGACCCGCTGATAGGTCGCCGCCGCCTCCTCGGCCGAAAGGCGCCGCCCATCGACGTCGTAGATCGCCGACTTGGCGTCATAGGTCGGGATGCGGCGGATGCCGGCGGCGTCGGCGAGTTCGGTCATCGGGTTGCCGTCGGGGCCGTGGATCCAGGCGCCGCCCAGGTCGATCGGCACGCCGGCGATCTCGGCCGTGTGCAGCCGCCCGCCGAGCCGCGTGCGCGCCTCGAGCACCGTGACGGTGTGACCGGCATCGGCGAGCGCGCGGGCCGCACCGAGCCCGGCGATGCCGGCGCCGACGACCACGACGCGCTGCGGCCGGCCGGTCAGCGGGGCGCAGCCGGCGCCGCCGAACAGCAGCGAGGCGGCAGCAAGCCGGAGCGCTGCGCGGCGGCTCAGCATCGCGAGCGGCGCTGAACGCGGATCGGTCATGGCAGGCTCTCCCGGTCTGTGGCGTGTGCCAGGTCTGGCGGGGCGCGATGTCAGTCCGATTGCCGCATCCCGCGCGGTCGTGCTGTTGTACCGGAACGATACGCGACTTTCTCGATTTCGGGCAGTCATGATCGTACCGCTCGCCTGGTCGCTGGACGCGGGTCCGCTGACGGGGGCGCTGTTCTTCACGGGCGCCCTGCTGCTCAGCGTCGGCGGCGCAGTGCTGTGGGTGAGCCGGCGCTGGGCGATGGTGCCGCTGGCGCTCGGCGCGGTCCCGCTGGGCCTCGCGCTCGCGGGCCAAGCGCCGGCGGTGGCCGGCCGTCCCGCGCTCAGGATCACCGCGACGCACATCGCCTGCACGCCGTGGACGCGCGCGGTCGCCTGGGCCGATGTCGCGGACGTGCTGGGCGAGGATATCAAGCGGGGGCGCAGCTGGCGCGACGTCGGCATCGTGCTGGTGCTGAAGCCGGCGATGCTCACGCAGGGCGGCCCGCCGGTGCCGGATGACGGCGCGTGGCTGTGGCTCGCGCGCCTCTCGCGCAACCGCATCGGCGAGATCGGCGCCGCGCCCGCCCCCGCGCCCGGCGGGCGGCTCTACTGCCAGACGCTCGACCTCGCCTACGACACGGAGGTGCTGAAGCGGCTGGCGCGCGAGCTCGTCTGGGCAAATGCGCGGTCGGCCGAGAGCCGCGCCGGGCTGGCCTGGTGCGAGACCAGCGGCAATCTCACCTGGCGCTGCGTCGCCAATGCCGACACCTGGCACAGGGCCTGCGCGGCGCGTGCGGGCGACTACGAGTCGTGTCGCCGTGGCGGGCTGTAGCTTGCCGCCGCCGCGCACGCATGGTTCGCTTCCGTCGTGACCGGCGAGACGATCAACCTGCGCCGCGCGCGCAAGGCGAAGGCGCGCGAGGCGGCGGAGCGCGAGGCCGCGCGCAACCGCACCCTGCACGGACGGAGCAAGGCCGAACGTGCGCGCGACACCGCCGAGCAGGCGCGCACCGAGCAGGCGCGCGCGCGCCTGGACCGGAGCCGGATCGAGGAGTGACCGCGCTACCCGCCACCGCGCGGGCCGAGTGCGCCGCGCGCGAACACGACCATCAGCACGATGATGGCGGCGCCGACCAGCCACAGCACCGCAGCCAGCCACACCGACAGCCAGGCTGCGATGGCCCAGGCGAGCAGCGTGACCAGCACGAGCGCCGCCGCACCATGCAGCAAAATCGAAACGACCACGGGCTCAGCCGAATGCGCGCTCCATCGGTGCGGCGCTGATTTCGCGGATCAGCTTGCGCAGCACCGCGCCCTGGAACGCGTCGAAGTCGTCGGCCGGGACCATGAACGCGCCCGGACCGCCGATCACGAATTCCTGGAAGTACTGGTCGAGCGGCATCGACGGTGGCCGGCCGAACGGGCTGCGGTCGTTCAGGATCGGCAGGCCGTTGATGACGATGCCCGCCTCGACCGCCAGATCGCGCAGCAGCGTCACCGGCGCGCCGGAGTTGTTCACCCCGTCGCCGGAGATGTCGATCACCTTGCGCGTGCCCTCGAACGGCGCGTCATCCAGCACGCGCATCGCGTGCTCGATCGCACCCGAGATCGAGGTCCAGTTCATGCTCACGCGCGGCGCCTGCTCCAGCGCCGCGACCCAGGCGCGCGCGGTCTCGGCTCCGTCGATATAGGTCCAGGGGATCACCAGGCGCTGATAATCCGCCGAGGCCCACTCCGTGTAGGCAACACCGATCGCGCCGAGCGTGCCGGACTGGATCGCCGACAGCACGCGCGGATCGGCCACCGCGTTGCGGTAGCCCTGGCGCTGCAGCCGCGCCTCGTCCTCGTCGATCGAGCGGCTCACATCGACGGCGAGCACCAGCAGCACGTCAACCGGCTTTCTCTCGGCCCGCGCGCCGGCAGGCACCATGGCTGCGGCGGCACTCGCCGACAGACCGGCAACAACCTTGCGGCGCGAGGGACGCATGACCCGACTCCCCATCCGCTCCCGATCTCCAAACGGTAACAGGACTCGGGGAGTCGATGCAGCAATTCCGTCGCCGGCGGCGATCATTCCATCCCGCCGAAGCCTTGGCCTTCGGCGGGATGGTTTGGGCTTGGTTTCGCGCGCGGCCGCCCCACCAGCCCCGCGCGCGATACCCTCAGCACAAAGGTCAAACCTTTGTGCGGAGAGTGTCACACCGTCGGCGCGGCCGAACTCTCGCCCCCGGCCTGCCCGGGGCGGGTGAACTCCGGCACAAGGGCGGCGAGCACCGAGAGTGCCGCCGCCTCGCGCCCGGCGCGCGACGCCGCCCCCGCCTCGTCCATCGCCCGCGCGACCAGCGCGAGATCGGCCGTGCGGGGGGCGGCCATCAGCAGCCCCGGCGCGCCGGCCTCGACCAGCGTCTCGCGGCCGTGGAACAGCTCCTCATAGAGTTTCTCGCCCGGGCGCAGCCCCGTGTAGCGGATCGCCACGTCGACCTCCGGGCGAAGCCCGGCGAGCCGGATCATCCTGCGCGCGAGATCGACGATCTTCACCGGCTCGCCCATGTCGAGCACGAAGATGCCGCCCTGACGCGCCGCCTCCGGCAGCCCCTCGTCCTTGACGCGCAGCACGGTCGCGGCGAGCACCAGCCCGACCGCCTCGCGCACGGTCATGAAGTAGCGGCGCATGTCGGGATGCGTGACGGTCAGCGGGCCGCCGCGCTCGAGCTGGCGGCGGAACAGCGGCACGACCGAGCCCGTCGAGCCGAGCACGTTGCCGAACCGCACCGTCACGAAGCGCGTGCCCGCCTGATCGGCGCGCGCGCGCATGTCGAGCGCCTGGCAGTACATCTCGGCGAGCCGCTTGGTCGCGCCCATCACGCTGGTCGGGTTCACCGCCTTGTCGGTGCTGATCAGCACCATCGCGAGCGTGCCGTGCGCGCGCGCCGCATCCGCGACGTGGCGCGTGCCGACCGCGTTGGTCAGCACGCCCTCGGCCGGGTTGGCCTCGACGATCGGCACGTGCTTCAGGGCGGCGGCGTGGAACACGAGCTCGGGCCGGTGGCGCGCGAACAGCGCGAGCACCCGGTCGCGGTCGCGGATATCGGCGATCAGCGACACGCGCGGCACCTCGGGCGCGGCCTCGGAGAGTTCGAGGTCGATCTCGTAGAGCGCGTACTCGCTGTTGTCGGCCAGCACGAGCTCGGCCGGACCGAGCGCGGCGATCTGGCGCGCGAGCTCCGAGCCGATCGTGCCGCCCGCGCCGGTGACCAGCACGCGCCGCCCGTGGATCAGCCGCGCCATCGCCTCGCGGTCGAGCGGGCGCTGCGGCCGGTCGAGCAGGTCCTCGATTGCGACGGGCTGGAGCGTCAGCGTGGGCGCCTCGCCGTCGCGCGCGGCCGGGCGGAGTTCGGTCAGCCGCGGCATGGTGGCGACCGCCACGCCCGCCTCCTCCGCCGCGTCGAGCAGGCGTTCGAGCCGCGCCCCGGCGATCTCGCGCGCGGTGACGACGATCAGCGCCGGCGGATGGCCCTTGCGCGCGAGCTTGCGCAGGGCGTGCGGCACGTCGTCGACCGAGCCCTCGACGCGCACGCCGTGCATCTGCCGCCCCGAGCTCGACGCATCGGCGGTGAGCAGCCCGACCACGCGGTAGCGCGGTCGGACCTCGCGGGCGAGCGCGCGCAGGAACAGGTCCGCCCCGTCGCCGGCACCGGCGAGCAGGACCGGGGTCGCCTCGCCCGCGACCGGGGTGCGCTCCTGCGCGGCGCGATAGGCCGCGCGCGCGCCGAGCAGCAGGCCAGCGAGGGTCATCGCGTGCAGCGCCGGCAGGAAGGGGGTGAAGGCAGCGATCCGTCCGGACGCGGCAAGCGCGAGTCCGAAGGCGAGCGCCGCCGCGCCGGCCGCGCCGACGGTGCGGCCGAGATCGGCAAGCCCGGCATAGCGCCAGGCGATTCGCGGCACGCGCGCGGCCAGCAGGGCGAGGGCGGCGAGCAGCGCGAACGCCACCGCCTCCGCCACCGTGCCGAGGGCCGGGCGGGCGGCGAGTGCCACCGGGTCGGCGAGCAGCAGCACTGCCGGCCAGGACGCTGCCGCCGCAGCCGCGTCCGCCGCCAGCACCGACTGGCTGCGGGTCAGCCGCCCGCGGAGCCGCTCAAGGAGCCTCATGCGGCCGACATACACCCCCGCCCCCGCGCCGGTGAACTGCCGGCGCGCGCCGGTCTGCTCAGCCCGGGCCGAAATCCACGTCGACGACCGCGCCGGCGCGCACCCGCCCGCCCGCGGCGATGCGCACCCCGGGCAGCACGATCGCGCCGGCGCCGAGGAAGGCGCCCGCGCCCACCACCACCCCGCCGCAGAGCCGCACGCCCGGGCCGAGGAACACGCCGTCGCCGAGCGCGCAGTCATGGTCCACCACGGCGGCGGTGTTGACGATGCAGAACCGGCCGACCTTGGCGCCGGTGCCGATCACCGCCGCCGCCGAGACCGACGAGCCGGCGCCGACCTGCGCGCCGCCCGCCAGGATCGCGAAGGGGTGGATCGCGGTCGCGAGCGCACCGCCCGCGCGCAGGATCGCCTGCGACAGATCGACCCGCCGCGTGGTGTCGCCGAGGGCGACGATCAGCGCCCGGCCCCGCCCGAAGCCCGGATCGAGCGCGCGCGCGAACGGGCCGAGCACCGGCAGGCCGGACACCGGCCCGACCACCCGGTCGTCGAGGAAGCCGGCGACGGCGCGGCCGGTGGCCAGGAAGATGTCGGCCACGACCCGTCCGTGGCCGCCTGCGCCGACGATCACCACCGGCGCCGTCGCCTGTGCATCGGGATCCGCCATCGGGGCTAGGGGTGTCGCGTGCCGGATGCCGGTCGCGCCGCGCGCGGCGGCGCCTCCTCGCGTGGGCGGGCCAGCCGCCGGTGCAGCGCGGCGAGCCGGGCCGCGTCCTCCTCCCAGGCGTAGTCGGCGAGCAGCGCCCGCCTTCCGGCCGCCCCCATCCGCCCGCGCAGCGCGGGATCGGCGGCCAGCGCCTCGAAGGCGGTCGCGACCGAGGCCGGATCGGCCGAATCGACGACGAAGCCGCAGCCGGTGCGGCGCACCAGCACGGCGGCCGGGCGGCAGGTCTCGGCCACCACGACCGGCAGGCCGAGCGCCATCGCCTCGAACAGCTTGTGCGGCAGGGCTGCCTCGTGATTGGCCGGGCCCGGGGCGAACAGCACCAGCGCCGCATGGGCCCCGGCCGCGCGGGCGAGCGCCTCGGCGCGCGGCAGGGGACCGGTCGCCGCCACCCGCGCGCCGAGCCCGAGCCGGTCAGCGGTCGCGGCGAAGTCGGCGGCCGAGCCGTCGGTGAAGGGACCGATCACCTCGAGCCGGAGCGTCCGGTCGGCGGCGCGCGCCAGCGCGTCGAGCGCCACCGGCCAGCCGCGCGCCCGGCCCATTGCGCCGAGCGCCACCAGGCGCAGCGGCCCGGGCGCCTCCGGCGCGGCGCGCGGCATCGCCTCGGCCTCGTGGCGCGGCACGAGATTGCGCACCAGCACGCGCGGCGGCCGGTCCGGCCCGGCCGGGAACCGCTCGGCCAGCACCGGCGTCGCGAGCACCGCCGCATCCGTCCAGCGGCTCATCAGCCGGAACGCCCCCAGGATCGCCGCGGCGGCGGGGCGGCGCAGCCACGCCGGCAGGCGGGGCAGCCGGTGCGGATCGGCATAGTCCTCGTGCACGTCGAACACCACGCGGCAGCCGGTGAGCGCCTTGGCGAGCAGCGCGACTGCCCAGGTATCCGGCTCGCTCGCCTGGATGGTCGCCGGGCGGGCGCGCAGCGCGGCGCCGAGCAGGCGCGGCAGCACCGCGACCCGCCCGAGCAGACCGGGCCGGCGCCTGAGCCCGCGCGTCGGCACGCCGGGTGGCGGTTCGCGCCCGGAAGGACACAGATGCAGCACCGGCAGGCCGGACGCGGCGAGGCTCGCCGCCTCCAGCGCGGCCACGCGCCGGTCGTCGGCTTGGTGGGTCGAGGACAGGAACAGGATGGTCATGCCGGCAACGGCGCGCCCTCGGGCAGCTTGGTGCGGTGCGCGGCCGCCTCGGCGATGGCGCAGAACTGGGCGGCGAGCAGGGCGCGGTCGAAGCGCAGCGCGAGGCGCGCCGAAGCGCCCGCCATCGCCGCGCGCCGCTCGGGCGAGGCGGCAAGCGCGGAGAGCGCCTCGGCGAAGGGGGCGGGGTGGCCGGGCGGAAAGGCCGCGCCGGCGCGCGCGCGGGTAAGCTCGCGGCCGAGCCAGCCCGGACAGTTGGTCAGCACCGGCAGCCCGGCGGCGAGCGCCTCGAACACCTTGTTCGGGCTCGTGCCCTCGGCGAAGTGCGGCACCGGGGCGAGGCAGTGCAGCGCGACGTCCGCCCCCTTCAGCACGCCGGCGAGGCGGGCGCGCGGCATGGCGTCGAGGAAGGTGACGTTGTCCAGCCCCTCGGCGCGGGCGCGCGCGAGCAGGGCCGGCTTCTCCGCGCCCGTGCCGATCAGCACCAGGCGCACGCGTGTCTCGTTCCAGGCCTTCAGCACCCAGGCGACGTCGAGCAGCTGCGCGAGCCCGTTCGCCGGGCCGTGCGCGCCGGCATAGACCGCCAGGATGCCGCCCTCGGGGGCGGCGGCCGGGCGTTCGGCGGCGATCTCGGCGAACAGCGCGCGGTCGCAGCCATTCGGGATGAAGGCGACGCGGCCGGGGTCGCCGCAGGCCGCGCCCAGCGCCTCGGTCGTGCCGGGAGCGAGCGCCACCACTGCGTCGGCGGCGGCGAGGGCCGCGCGTTCAAGCCGCGCCATCGCCGCCTCGGTGCGGCGGGTCAGCAGCCCCATCGCCGCGGGCAGTTCCGGCCAGCGGTCGCGCACCTCGAACAGCGTGCGCAGGCCGCGCAGGCGTTTGGCCGCGATCATCGGCAGCGCGACGGTCAGCGGCGTCGAGGAGGCGATCACCAGGTCCCAGCGCCCGAACAGCGCCCGCCGCGTCGCCCAGGACGCGTAGCGCATGAAGGCGCGGCCGCGCGCGCGCGCCTCCATCGCATTGGCGTAGGGAATGTCGCGCTGGATCACCTGGTAGCCCGCCACCTCGGCGCGGCGGAGGCCGCGGCGGAACGCCGCATCAGTCCCGATCGCGGCGCCCTCGTGGCGGCCGCAGAGCAGCGTGACGTCGTGGCCGCGCGCGGCCAGCGCGGCGGCGAAGGCGTGACTGCGTCCGGGCAGCGCGCCCTCGGGCGTGGAGTAGTGCTGGTGCAGATAGAGGATCCTCACGCCACCCTCCGATGCAGTGCGGCAATCGCGCCGATCACGCGGTCCTGCGCCTCTGGGGTCAGGGAGGAGCCCGACGGCAGGCAGAGACCGCGCGCGAACAGCCCCTCGGCGACCCGTCCGCCGATCGCGCGGGCATCGGCGAAGGCGGGCTGGCGGTGCATGGGCTTCCACACCGGCCGTGCCTCGATCCCGGCGGCGGCCAGCGCACACCGGATCGCCTCGGCGGTCGCGCCGAACGGCCCCGGATCGACCGTGATCGCGGTCAGCCAGCGGTTGCTGCGCGCCCAGCCCGCCTCGGCCTGGAAGCCGATGCCGGGCACGCCGCCCAGTGCCTCGCGGTAGCGAGCGAAGATCGCCCGCCGGCGGGCGACGCGGCGGGCAAGATCGGGCAACTGCGCGAGGCCGATCCCCGCCAGCACGTTCGAGAGCGCGTAGTTGTAGCCCCAGGTGCGGTGCTCGTAGTGCGGCGCATCCTCGCGCGCCTGGGTGGCGAGGTGGCGCGCGGTGGCGGCAAGCGCGGTGTCGTCGGTCAGCAGCGCGCCGCCGCCACCGGTGGTGACGATCTTGTTGCCGTTGAAGCTGACGCAGGCGGCCGCCGCGCCGGCACCCGCATGCGCACCGTGCGCCGCCGCGCCGAGCGAGGCCGCGCCGTCGGACAGCACCGGCACGCCCCAGCGGCCGCAGGCGGCGCGGATGGCGGCGAGGTCGGCCGGATGGCCGTAGAGATCGGTCGGGATCACCAGCTTCGGCAGCCGGCCCTCGCGCGCGGCGGCCGCCAGCGTCTCCTCGAGCAGGCCGACATCGAGCGTCCAGGTGGCGGGATCGACGTCGAGGAACACCGGCCGCGCGCCCTGCTGGAGCGCGGGCGCGACCGAGGCGATGAAGGTGAGCGTCGGCGCCCAGACCTCGTCGCCGCGCCCGACGCCGAGCAGCCGGCAGGCGAGATGCAGCGCCGCCGTGCCCGAGTTGGTCGCGACCGCGTGGCGGAACCCGGTGGCGGCGGCGAGCGCGGCCTCGAAGCGCGCGATCATCGGCCCGGCGGGCGCGACCCAGTTGGAGGCCAGCGCCTCGACCACGGCGCGGAACTCCGGGCCCGCGAGTTCGGGCGGCGAGAGCAGGATCGGCGGATGCCGGACGGGGCCGTCTTCCGGGGCGAGGGCGGGGCGCAGGGTCATGGCGGGATCTCGCCGGCGAGCGGCGCGCCGGCGGCGTGGCCTGGCGCGGCGATGCCCTCGGCGCGCAGCAGCGCGGCCGGCGTGGCGAGCAGCAGTGCGAGATCGCGCCGGAACGAGACGGCGCGCGCATAGGCGGCATCGCGTGCGAGCCGGTCGGCCCAGGGCAACGCGTTGCGTCCGCCGACCTGCACCGGCCCGGTCAGGCCGGGGCGGACGGCGAAGCGCGCCGGGCAGAGGCGAAGCAGCGCCGGGCCGTCCGCGACCAGCAGCGGGCGTGGCCCGACGAGGCTCATTTCGCCGCGCAGCACGTTGATCAGGCTCGGCAGCTCGTCGAGCGAGCTGCGCCTGAGCCAGGCGCCGTAGCGGGTCAGCCGCGCGGCGTCCGGCCCGGAACCCGCGCGCATGGAGCGGAACTTGACCAGCGTGAACGGTCGGGCGCGCAGCCCGAGGCGGGGCTGGCGGAACAGCACGCCCGGGCCGAGCGCGATCCTCCCGGCAAGCGCGAGCGCGGCGAGCAGCGGCGCGAGCAGCACGAGCAGCAGGGCCGCGCCGGCGAGGTCGAGCGTGCGCTTGCCCGCGCGGGCGTAGAGGCCGCTCATGCCGGCACCGCCGCGCGCCGGGGCTCGGCGCGCACCGCGAGCCCGACGACGAGGCCGACCCAGAGCCAGGCCATGCGGTTGCCGAGATCGGTCGAGGTCGCGGCCTGGGCGAGGGCGACGCCGGCGAAGCCGATCGTCGCGCCGAGCTGCGTCGGCGGCACCTCGCCCGCGCGCCGGACCAGCGTCGCGCCGCAGACCAGCAGGATCGCCAGCAGCAGCATCGCCGCCGGCACGCCGCCCTCGGCCAGCGCCTCGAGCCCGAGATTGTGCGGGTGCCAGCCGCGCGCATCGCCGAGTCCGGCGGCCGGGGCGAAGCCTGCTGTGCCGAGGCCGAGCGGCGAGGCGAGCCGCCACGCCTCGGCCCAGAGGATGGGGCGGACCGCGCCGGCGCCGAGCGCGCCGTCGAGGAAGCGCGCGAGCGTGCGCGGCAGGCCGGCCGGATCGGTCAGCGCGAGCACGAAGGCGAGGCCGGCTGCCAGCGCGGTGGCGGTCCCGGCCGCCAACGCGAGGGCCGCGAAG
>CAZHMM010000124.1:0-11351 GCA_964533585.1 uncultured Elioraea sp. | reverse complement strand
CTAGTCGCCGAGGTCCCGGCGGCGCCAAATCTCCACCGGTCCACGCTGTTCCGCGATGCTGGCCGCCAGGTCATAGTTCGCCGCGATCGCCTCTTCCACCCGCGCGATCGCCTCGGCGCGCAGCGTATGCAGCCAGCCACGATCGATGATGATCGCCGCTGGTGCATTGTCGAGCACGCGCGCGAGTTCGGTATCGGCGTCGACCGGCAGGGTGCGGAAGAAGCGGCCCGAGAGTTGCGCCGGAAACGCGAAGCGCGTCGTCACGGTCATCTCCGCCAGTACCAGCACGACCGCATGATAGTTCAGCATGAACACCGGCGAGCCCGGCGGCACGGCACGATGCAGCTCGGCCGCGACGCGTCGCACGGGATCGGGCTCGTAGAGGCCCCGCCCATCGAGCATCCGCGCCGGCGCGTCCATGCGCCAGGCATCGAGTGCCAGCAGGCCGAGCAGCACCGCGACCGCGGCGCGCTCCCGCCCCGGCCGCAGCATCGCCGCAAGCCGCCACGCCCCGAGGACCGCGAGCAGGCCGAGCGGCGGCAGCAGCATCAGGAAGTAGTGGCGGAAGAACATCCCCGGCGCGGCGACCCCGAGCGCGGTGACAGCGAACCACGACCAGCCGAGCGCGAGCAGGCGGTGATGCTCCGGCACGCGCCACACCGTCGCGACGACGGCGAGCAGCAGCGGCGCAGCCAGCGTCAGCATCTCCGCCGTGACCACCCAGGCGGCGAGACCTGCACTCAGCCGCGCGAAGCCGTAGCGGAACGGGGCGAGCGCCAGCGCGTCCCACAGTGTGGCGAACTCGCCCATCAGCAGGTAGATCGCGCCGAGCAGCAGCATCGGGCTGGCGCAGAGTGCCGCATAGGCGGCCGCCATCACGACCACGCGCCGCCAGGCGAGCACGCCCCGCCACCACGGCAGCAGCACCGCGAGCGCGAAGGCGAAGCAGCCCTCGAACACCACCACCTGCTTGATCACGAGACCGCAGCCGATCAGCAGCCCGATCGGCACCAGATCGCGGATGCGCGGAGCCGCACCGTCGTCGAGCGCACGCGCGCCGAGCCGCGTGGCAAGCGCAAGCGCTCCGACGGTGAACGGCGCGAACAGGATCTCGGTGTTGGTGGCGAGCCCCGTCAGCGTCGGCGTCAGCACGATGTAGGCGAGCCCAGCGGTCAGCGCGAGCGCGGGCGCCCCACCGGCCGCGCGCACCAGCCCGTCGAGCGCCCAACCGGTGACCGCGACGCAGAACGCGCCGAGCAGCCGCACGCTGCGGATGCTCTCGCCGAGAATGGCGAGCGCCAGCGCGATCAGTGCCGGCGCGCCCGGCGGGTGCATGTCCCACACGGCGACGAAGGGCCAGTTGCCGCGCAGCCACTCGCGTGCCTGGAGCATGTAGAGCCCCTCGTCGGTGTCGATCACCGCCGGCACGAAGGCCATCCATCGGCAAAGCAGTGCGGCGGCCAGCATCAGGGCGAATACGACCGGTCCGCGCGGCAGGGTCGCGGTCATCGGGCGTGCCAGTCCGGCGCAAACACCAGCAATCCGTCCACCTCGCGCAGCAGGTCGCGCACCGGATCGTAGCGTGCGGCGATGATCGCGTGGGTGGACTCGTCGCGGACCACGTAAAGCGTCCCCTGCTCCCAGCGCGCGGCGGCGAGTTCCGTCGCGACCGTCATGCGCAGCGTGCGCAGCGCGTCCTCATCGATCCGCGAGTGGTAGATCGCGTCGGTCGCCAACCCCTGCCTCGCGGCGAAACGGGCGATCTCCTCCCAGTTCGCGCCGAAATTCCCGGCCGGCACGGCGCGGATGCGCTGATAGCGCCGCGCGGCCTCGGCCCAGAACGGATCCGCCAGCCGCTCGACCGGCACGCGCGGCGCGTCGGCGATCAGCGCACGATAGCGCGCGAGCCCCGCCGAGATGTCGACGAGCTGGAGCGCGAACGCGGCGAGCAGCAGCAGCCCCGCGCGCCTTCCGCCCCAGCGCGCCGCCACCGCCGCGGTCGCGCCGAACAGCGCCGCATAGGCGAGCGGCCAAAAGAACCGCTCGGACGCGCGCAGCAGGTCGGCGAGGTGCTGGATCACCGCGGGCAAGGGGAACTCGGCGATCACGGTCCCACCGATCGCGACCCGGTTCGTCACGGCAAAGGCGAGCATCGCGACCAGCGCGGCGAGCAGCAGCGCATGCCGGGCGAGCACCGCACGCCAGGCGAGCCGCCCGGTCACCAGCGCGACGAGCGCGGCCGCAAGGAGCAGGAACGATCCGGCACCGAGATAGGACCCGCCATGCTCCCAGTGACGCAGCGTGGGCAGCGCCGGCAGCAGCCGACCCCATTCGACGGCGTCGAACGGCGCGAGCAGATCAAGACCGGTCTCGCCATAGCCCGGGCCAAGGGGTCTCAGCGGGCCGGCGAGGCTGAAGAAGCCGCCGAGCCACAGCGCAAAGCCGACCGCGGCGAGCACCGCCGCGCCCTCGGCCAGGCGCTGCGCGATGCGGCCCTCGCGCAGGGCGCGCGCGACGAGGTCGGAGCCCCACAGCGCCGCCGTCATCGCCAGCAGATAGGCGTTGATCAGCGCGGTCGTGCCCAGCAGCAGCGTCCAGGCGAGACCCTGGCGGCGGCCGGTGGCGTCGCGCAGGCAGAGATAGAGCCCAGCGAGCAGCACCCAGTGCGCGACCAGCGCGAAATGCCCGCCCATGCGGTTGATCATCATCGGCTGGAACGCGAACAGCGCCGCGCCGGCGGCGCGCGCGAGCGGATCGCGCGTGGCGAGCCCGATCAGCCGCCACGCCACGCCCCCCTGGAGCACACCGCACGCGACCAGCCACGGTCCCCAGTACTGATCGACCGTGACGACCCCTCGCAGCGCCTTCAGCGGCAGCGCGAGCAGCGGCACGATATCGACGTAGAAGACCGCGCTCGCGAGTTCGAGCCCGTAGTCGGGATTGAGCCCGGGCGGCCACATCCAGGCCGCACGGCGGAAGAAGGTCCAGGTGAGCCAGTACGCCACCGGATCGGGCCCGAGCGGCCCGTGCAGCATCCACCCGGTATCGCCGACATCGAGAATGCGCAGCCCGAGCGCGGCGAGCGCCGCCGCTGCGCCGGCGAACAGGGCAGCGAACAGCGAGAGTGCGGTCGCGGCGCGGGAATGGGACGACGTCACGGTCATGGCGGGTTGCGGCGCGGCAGCATCAGCACGGCTGGCCACACCGGGGCAAGCGCGCATCATGCCGGTCAGCCGCGGCGCCGGAGCCGGTCGGCCGCGACCGCGAGCGCCATCCGTCCGGTGGGCGACACGAGCGCGGCGGCCACCGAACCGCCGAGCCAGACGATCCAGATGACGATCCCGGCGCCGATGCGCCCCGGCGCCGACGGGGCGAGCGCCGCGATCAGCGCCGGCGCGGCCGCCGCGCCAACGGTGCGCAGCAGCGAGCCGAGCAGCCCCGGGTGCGTGCCGACACCGAGCGGCCCCGCAGGGGCGGCCGAGTAGACCGCCGCATAGGCGCCGATCGCCGCGCCGGCCGCGATGCCGAGCCCGGCCGCGCCGCCGAGCAGCGCGCCGGCCGGTGCCAGCAGCGCAAGCGCAGCGGCCCCCACCGCCGACAGACGCGTCGCCCGCCGCATGCTGCCGCGCGCCAGGTCGAAGATCGCGGCGGCCGAGGCGAGCGCATGCAGCCCCCAGCCCGTCGCCAGCCCGGTGAGCCCGAGCGCGGCCTGCCGCACGAGGTCGGCCGAGCCGGTCCAGGCCCAGAGCACGGTGCCGGGCAGCAGCGCGAGCACGGCCGCCCACGGCACGACCAGGATCGCCGCGACCTGCACCGCATCGCCGAGCGCGCGCCGCGCCTCCCCGGCATCCTCGGCGGCGAGGGCGGCCGAGAGGCGCGGGAACCAGACCGCGCGCGCCGGCACGATCAGCACCCCCAGCATCTGCGCGATCTGCGCGATCAGGCTGTAGGCGCCGAATGCGGCGAGCGACAGGCAGGTCGCGCCGGCCAGCCGATCGAGCAGCGCGAACAGCAGACCCGCCAGCGCCAGCGCCGAGACATCGCGCGCATAGGCGCCCGCGCCGGCGACCGAGGCGCGGGCGCGCGGCAGGCCGCGACGCAGGCGCCGGCGCAGCAGCGCGACCGAGCCGAGCGCGGCGATCGCCTGCCAGAGCAGCACCGCGCGGACATCCGGCACTAGCCCGAGCACCAGCACGACCGAGCCGCCCCAGCGCAGCACCGCGCCGAGCGCATGGATCAGCGCCGCCTCCGCCTGGCGGCCCTGCCCGTTCAGCCCGGCCTGATAGAGCGTGGTCGGCCAGAGCGCGGCACCGGCGAACGCGGCCAGCGCGAGGGCAGTGGCGAGCGTGCCGCGCGGCAGCGGCGAGGAGAGCAGCGCCGAGAGCGGCCAGGCGAGCGCGGCCGCGGCCAGCACCAGCACGAGCCCGCCAGCGAGCAGCAGCCGCTCGGCGGCGGCGAGCAGCGCCGCACCCGCCGCCACGCCCTCGGCGGCGAACCGGCGGGTCAGCGCCGCCGCCAGCCCGGCATCGAGGATGCCGAGCAGCAGGGTCAGGGTCGCGGCGATCCCGAGCAGGCCATAGCCGTCGAGCCCGAGCCCGGCGACCAGCACGGGCGCGGCGAGCAGCGTCGTCGCCGCCTGGATCGCCTGCGCGGCAAGCAGCGCAGCCAGGCTGGTGGAGATGCGCGTGGCCATTCGGCGGAGATCAAGCCCGTGCGGCGTGGCAGCAGCAAGGCTCGACTCTTGCGGCGCGGCCGCGGCTCCGGCAGAGGGCGCGGCGATGACCCGCCCTCTCCTGCCTGCGCGGCTGCGCACCCTGCTCGGCCGCCGGCTGATCCGCCAGCCCGCGGTCGGCGCCGTGATCGCGACCGTGGCCACCGCCTGGGACCGGCTGCCGGGCACGCGGGCCGAGCGGATGCTCGCCGCGGCGCTCGACGCGGCGCGCGCCGCAACGCCGCGCATCGATCCGGTGCCGGGCCGGGTGCTGATGTTCAACTCGTCGTTGGTGCCCGGCGGCGCCGAGCGGCAGCTCGTGAACACCGCGGTCGGATTGGCACGGCGCGGTGCGGCGCATGGGATCGAGCGGGTGGTCGTGGCGCTCGATTCGGCCTCGGAGGGCGAGCGGCCCGGCGTGCTCACGGCCGAACTCGCCGCCGCGTCGGTGCCGGTCGAGCTGCTGGCGACGGCGGCGGTGCCGGAGCCGATCCGGCATCTGGCCGCGCGCCTGCCCGCCGATGCGGGCGCGCGCATGGTGCGCATGGCGGCCGCGATCCTCCGCCACCGCCCGGCGGTGGTGCATGCGTGGCAGGACACCACCGCGATCTGCGCCGGGCTGGCCGCCGCCTGCGCCGGCGTGCCGTGCATCGTGTTGTCGGGGCGGAATGTTTCGCCGCGCAATTTCGTCTACTGGCGTCCCTGGCTGCGCCCGGCACTGCGCGTGCTCGCGGCCATCCCCGAGCTCCGCCTCATCAACAACAGCGAGGCCGGCGCGCGGGACTACGCCGACTGGCTCGATGTGGCGCCGGACCGGATCGGCGTGGTGCGCAACGGCATCGCGCTCGCGCCGTCGGAGCCCGCGTCCGTCGCCGCCGCCCGCCAGCGCCTGCGCGCCCGGCTCGGCGTGACGGAGGGGCGGCTGATCGGTTCGGTGTTCCGTTTCTATCCGGAGAAGCGGCCGCTGCTCTGGGTCGCCGCCGCGGCCGCCTATGCCGCGCGCGACCCGGGTGCGCGGTTCGCCGTGGTCGGCTGGGGGCCGTTCGCCGAACCGATGCGGCGGGCGGCGCGCAAGGCCGGCATCGCCGAGCGGCTGCATCTGCTGGCGGCGGACACACCGGTGGCGGAGGCACTCGCGGCGATGGACGCCTTCCTGCTGACCTCCGCCCGCGAGGGCACGCCGAATGTCGTGCTGGAGGCGCAGGCCGCCGGGCTGGCGGTGATCGCGACGGCAGCCGGCGGCACCGAGGAGGCGCTGCGGGAGGGCGCGGCCGCGCTCGCCGCGCCGACGCCTTCCGCGCTCGCCGCAGCACTCGCCGCGCTGTTCGCCGATCCCGCCCGGCTCGCCGCGGCGCGCGCCGAGGGCCCCGGCTTCGTCGCCGCGCGCTACGGTCTCGCCCGCATGCTCGATGAGACGCTTGCCATCTATGCGCCCGGCCTCGCGCGCCACGCGGCCGGATAAGGCGGGCCGCCTCAGATCCGTTCGGCGACGCAGAGCATGTGCGAGCGGTCGCCGAGCGTGACGCGGCTTCCGGAACGGAACCGGCGCGCGAGCTGGGCCGTGCGCAGGCGCCGCCATAGGCTGGCGAACGGCGCGGGCACGCGCACCCGGTCGGGCGGCAGCAGGAAGCCGAAATTGGAGAAATCGACCAGGTGGGTGACGACGACGCGGAAGCCGTGCGGCGCGAGCAGCCCGGCAAGGCTCTCCGGCGTGAGGCTGCGCACGTGCTGCCAGCGGTGGAACAGCAGGTTGCTCACCGGGCAGTAGACCATCGAGGCATCGAGGTCCTCGGCATGCGGCGTGGAGATGATCAGCCTGCCGCCCGGCCGCAGGAAGCCGTGCACCGCGCGCAGCACGGGATCGAGCTCCGCGTCGATCACGTGCTCGATCACCTCGGCCATCACCACCGCGTCATAAGGCGCGTCCGTTTCGGCGGCGACGCCGAGGAAGCCGGGCAGCCGGCCCAGCGTCCGTTCGAGGCTCGCGCGGCGTTCGGGCGCGGGCTCGAAGGCGGCGGTCGGGAAGCCGGCCTCGATCATCAGCCGGGTCAGCGTGCCGTCGCCGGCGCCGAAATCGAGATGCCGCCCGCCGGGCGTGAAGCTCGCCTTCGCGGCGATGATGAACAGCCGGCCGGCGATGCGCGCGAAGGAGTGCGCCTCGAGCGCGGTGGTGCCGACGACATCCCAGAAGCGGTTGACCAGCTCCGGCGTCCAGACCAGGCGCTCGGGCGGAACGGTGTCAGAACGCATCGAGGCTCTTCCGTGCGGCGCGCTTGATGAACCAGACGCCCTGCGCGCCGGGCGCGGTCCAGAGGCGGTAGGCGAGATCATGGCGCGAGAGCGTGTCGTGCACGGCGCGCGCGCAGCCGTCCCAGGTGTAGTAGTCGTCGATGATCACCACCGCCTCCTCCTGCACCACCGGCAGGAAGGCTTCGAGGCATTCGACGGTGCTGTCGTACCAGTCGCCGTCGAGGCGCAGCAGCGCGACCCCGCCCGCCTCGCGCAGCCGTTGCGCAAGCGGGCCCACCGTGTCGCTGAACCAGCCGCGATGGATCGGTCCGTCCTGGTCGCCGAAGCCCAGGCCATCGCGCGCGGCACGCACCGCCGCCTCCTCGGCGCGGCAGTTCGCCTCCGGATCGTCGGGCGCCTCGCCCGCCTGCCAGGCGCGCGCGAGCGGACCGTCCCGCTCCTGCACCGGCGGCAGGCCCTGGAAACTGTCGAGCATGTGCACGGGGCAGACGACGCGGCCCACGGCCGCGCGCTGGGCGAGCAGCATCGCGAAGCTGGTGCCGCCGCGCCAGACGCCGCACTCGACGATCGCGCCGCCGCGGCCGGCGAGCGCGGCCTCGGCGGCCCGTTGCGCGGCAAAGGCAATGCCGACCGGCGGGACCATGGTATGCGGGGCGACGGCGCGGATGATCCGGCGCAGGCCAGCGACCGAGAGCGGCCCGCGCACGCCGAGCGCGGCGTGCAGCGCCGCAGCCTCGCGCCGCAGGCGGACGGGCAGGACGGCGCGCAACGCGCGCCGCGCCGGAAGCGTCGCGGTCATCAGAGTCGCCATCCTCGCCGCTATGAAGCGGCAATCCGCAGGCCGCGCAAGCCGCCTCGCGCGCGGATCAGACCCCCTCCGACCCGGCCCGCTCGGCCAGCCGCAGCCGCGCCGCCGGCGTCGGCCGGTGGGCGAGGCCGAACACGTCGCGAGCGAGGAAATGGCCGGTGAGACGAAGCCCCCCCGCAACGTCGCCGGGCGCGACCGGCATGGTGCCGAGCAGGAACGGCGGCAGGGGAAGCAGCCGCTCCGCCCACGCGCCCGCGCCTTCGGCGGTGACCGCGCGGCCGGTGCGCGGCGAGACGTACGCGAGGCCCTCGCGGCGGCCGGTCACGGCACAGGTGGAGAGGTCGAGGCCGTAACCAAGCTCGGCGAGCAGGGCGACCTCCCAGCGCACGTAGTCCGCGGCAAGCGCCGCACCCTCGCCAATGCGCGCGAGCAGCGCGTGCAGCCCCGCGTAGGCGAGCGGGTGCGGCTCGTGTTCGGGCAGCGCGGCTTCGGCGACCGCGCAGGCCGAGGCGAGCAGGGCGAGCGCCCAAGGATCGTCCATCGCGGCGGCGGCGATCGCCGTGAGCGGCTCGCCGGTCAGATGGCCGAGCTGGTCGGCGACGCGCGCCGACCATGCGACGGCGAGCAGGTTGCCCGGCTGCCAGAGCGCGCGGCCGCGCGACGAGGCGCCGCCGCGCACATGGCCACGCCAGTGCCCGTGGTCGCGCGCCAGCACCGCGACGATCGCGTGGCTCTCGCCATGCGGCCGGACGGACAGCACGATCGCCTCGTCCTCCCAGCGTTCCATCTCACTCCGGCTCGAGCCCCATGTCGCGCAGCCGCGACCGCTCCTCATCCCAGCGCTCGCGCACCAGCACGTGCAGGAAGAGGTGGACCCGGCGGTCGAGCTCGCGCTCGAGCTCGGCGCGCGCGGCCGCACCGATCGCCTTCAGCCGCGCCCCGCCCTTGCCGATCACGATCGCCTTCTGCCCGTCGCGCGCCACCACCACGGCGGCACGGATCGTCACCGAGCCGTCCGCACGCTCCTCCCAGGTCTCGGTCTCGACCGTGGTGCCGTAGGGCACCTCCTCATGGGTCTGGCGGTAGATCTGCTCGCGCACGATCTCGGCGGCGAGCAGCCGGTCGGGCTGATCCGAAAGCTCGTCCTCGGGGTAGAGAAACGGCCCCTCGGGCATCGCCGCGGCGAGATGGTCGAGCAGGCGCTCGATGCCGTCGCCCGTCTCGGCCGAGATCATGAAGGTCTCGGCGAAGGGCGCGAGCGCATTGAGGTCGCGCGCGAGCGGGAGCAGTTTCGGGGCAGCAACCAGGTCGACCTTGTTCAGCACGAGCCAGAGCGGCCGGCCGCTCTCGCGCAGCCGCTCGACGATCATGCGCACGCCGTCGGTGAGCCCGGCCTTCGCGTCCACCAGCAGGAGCGCGAGATCGGCGTCCGACGCGCCCGACCAGGCGGCCTTCACCATCGCCCGGTCGAGCATCCGGCGCGGCGCGAAGATGCCGGGAGTGTCGACCAGCACGATCTGGCTCGTCCCGCGCATGACGATGCCGCGGATGCGGAAGCGCGTGGTCTGCGCCTTGGGCGAGACGGCGGCGAGCTTGGCGCCGACCAGTCGGTTGAGCAGCGTCGACTTGCCGGCGTTCGGCGTGCCGAGGATGGCGACGAAGCCCGCGCGGGTCGCCGTCACGCGCGCCCCTCCAGCCGCGCAAGCAGGGCGGCGGCGGCGGCCTTCTCGGCCTCGCGCTTGGTGACGCCGCCCGCCTCGGCGCTCGCCTCGCCGACCGTGACCGCGACGGTGAAGCGCGGGCGGTGCGACGGGCCCTCGGCGGCGACGGTGGAATAGGCAGGCAGCGCGAGCCCACGCCCCTGCGCCCATTCCTGCAACGCCGTCTTCGGATCGCGCGGCGCCTCGGCCACCGCCTCGACCTCCTCGGCCCAGTGCGTGCGGATGAAGTCGCGCGCCGCGCCAAGCCCACCATCGACGTAGAGCGCGCCGATCAGCGCCTCGCAGGCATCCGCCAGCACGGTCGGGCGGCGGCGCACGCCCGTCGCCGCCTCGCTTGCCGGCACGATCAGCGCCTCGGCCAGGCCGATCCGCCCGGCGATCGCGGCCAGCGTCTCCTGATTGACGAGATGCGCGAGCCGCCGCCCCAGCCCCCCTTCCCGCTCGCCCGGAAAGCGTTCGACCAGCCACTCGGCGATGACCAGGCCGAGCACCCGGTCGCCGACGAATTCGAGCCGCTCGTTGCTGGCGAGCCCCCGGTTGCGCCCCTGCAGCAGGCTGCGATGCGTCAGCGCCTGGCGCAGCAGGCCAGGGTCCGCGAAGCGGTGCGCGAGACGGCCGGCGAAGTCCCCGCTCACCTGATCGCGTCGAGGAAGCGGCGGAAGCGCCAGTTCCAGACCTGCCAGAACGGCCCCTCATGGCTGAAAAAGATGATCTCGGCCCGGCCGATCAGATTCTCGACCGGCACGTAGCCCACGCCGCCGGGGCCGAAATCACGGCTGTCGGAGGAGTTGTCGCGGTTGTCGCCCATCGCGAAGACGTGGCCGGCCGGGACATGGAACTCCTCGGTGTTGTCGAAGCGCTCGTTGTCGGAGAATTCGCAGATGTAGTGGACCCGTCCGCCGGGCAGGGTCTCGCGGTAGCGGCGCGAGCGGATGCGCGTGCCGGTGCCGTCCTCCTCACAGAGCCCGGCCGCCTCGCGCCGCACCGCCGCCCCGTTCAGGTAGAGCACTCCGCCGATCATCTGCACCCGGTCGCCCGGCAGCCCCACGATCCGCTTGATGTAGTCGGTGCTGTCGTCGCGCGGCCAGCGGAACACCGCGACGTCGCCGCGCTCGGGCATGGAGGCGAAGATGCGCCCCTCCCACAGCCGCGGCGAGAACGGCATCGAGAAACGCGAATAGCCGTAGGAGTACTTGGAGACGAACAGATAGTCGCCGACCAGCAGCGTCGGCACCATCGAGGCCGAGGGGATGTTGAACGGCTCGAATGCGACGGTGCGGATGCCGATCGCGATCAGGCCGGCATAGACGACGGTCTTGATCGTCTCGAGCCAGCCGCCCGATTTGCGCTTCGCCATGGAGGGTCCGGGGGCCTGCGAGGATTGGGCGCCCTTGCTCTCAGGCGCTGCGGTCGGGTCGGACTTGCCCGGTGGGGGGAGGCTTGTCAAGCAAGCCGGGGATCAGCCGCGCGGCACGGCGGTGATGATCACGATCGCCTGCGCATAGGGCGGTTCGTCGGTCAGCGTGACCGTGATCTGCGCCGCCATGCCGGGGGGCGTGATCGCGGCGAGCCGGGCGGCGGCCCCGTTCGCGAGCCGCATGGTCGGCTGGCCGGAGGGCAGGTTCACCACCTCCATGTCGCGCCAGAACACGCCGTGGCGAAGCCCGGTGCCGAGCGCCTTGGCGCAGGCCTCCTTGGCGGCGAAGCGGCGCGCATAGGTGGCGGCGCGGGCGGCGCGACGGTCGGCCTTGGCCTGCTCGCCCTCGGTGAAGACGCGCGCGGTGAAGCGGGCGCCGTAGCGGGCGAGCGTCGCCTCGATCCGGCGGATGTCGCAGATGTCGCTGCCGAGGCCGATGATCAT
>CAZHMM010000123.1:0-11495 GCA_964533585.1 uncultured Elioraea sp. | reverse complement strand
CTAGCGCGTTCGGACGAAATGAGGTGCCCGGCCTCTGCGCGCCACCCTTGCGGCAGCGGCCATGGGCGGTTCGGATTGTGGACAACTCTGTGGGCTTGGCGCTCCCGAGGTTTGCAGCCGACTCCAGGTGCGCTCGGCAACTAATTGAAAAAGAACAGTTTTATTGCTGCCCGGTGGCGCCTGGGGACTGTTTGGCGAGGGTGTGGACGACGCCGCTCTCGCCGCGCCGTCGGCAGCGGGCGGGGGTATCGCTATGCTGGCGCCGGTTGTGGCCGGACAGGACAGGTGATGCGACGGTTCGGGATGCTTCTGGCGGCGCTGCTGATCGTCGGCGCCACTGTGCACGGAGCGGCCTGGTGGCTGCTCGGCAGCGCGGTCGTCGCCTCGATCGACGGCGCCGGCCCTGACGGCGAGCGCCTGCGCCATGACGGGCTCGTGCGCGGCGGCTGGCCCTTGCGCGCGGGCGCGACGATCGCGCGCCCCGAACTGCACCGTCCGGCCGCAGGGCTTCTGCCCGCGATGACGCTCGCGGCCGAGCAGGCCGAGGCGGGTGTGCAGCTCGTTTCGCCGCGCGACGCAACCGTGACGTTCCGCTGCCCCTGCCGCGTCACCTTTCCCGGCGCGCCCGGCGCCGCGCCAGCCGATGTCGAGGCCGGCGCGCTCGTGCTGTCGTTCCGCGTCGAGCCCGGCGCGCCGCCGCGACGCTGGCAGCTCGAGGGTGAGGACATCACGGTCGTGCAGGCGGCAGACTCCGTGCAGTTCGCGTCGCTGCGCCTGACCGGCGAGCGCGACGAGGCCGCGCCCACCCCGCGTCAGACCGTCGCCTTCACGCTTGCCGGCGTGCGGCTCGGCCCGGCGGCGGAGGTGCCGTTCGGCCGCGTGATCCGCACGGCGACGGGCGAGGTGGTGGTGGCGGGGGCGTTGCCGCCGGGATCCGATACCGAGGCGGCGCTGCGCGCCTGGCGCGAGGATGACGGCCGGATCGAACTCCGCCGCCTCGCCATCGCCTGGGGGCCGCTTGCGCTGTCGGCGGGCGCGACGCTGGCGCTCGATCGCGCGCTGCAACCGATGGGAGCCGGGACGATCCGGATCGCCAATTGGCGCCCGGCGCTCGATGCGGTGGGCAATGCCGGGCTGATCGACCGCCAGGCGCTCGTCCTCGTGCGGCTCGCGCTGACCGCGGTCGCGCGGCCGGCGCCGGGCGGCGGGTCGATGGTGGAACTTCCGGTCGCGCTGGAGCAACGCACGCTGACCGCCGCGCGCATCCCGATCACTCGGTTGCCGGAGATCGCCTGGCCGCGCGGCCCGTACCGGCTCGGCAGCAACTGAGGTGAGCGGCGCGGATGCCGCCGAACTGCTCGCCGTCTGCACGCAGCCGCCCTGGCCGGTGCGTGACGGCTATGCGTTGCGCGTGGCCAACCTGCTCGAAGCACTGGCCGCGTCCTGGCGGATCACGCTGGTCGCACCCGTCGAGGCCGCGCCACGCGGCATGACCTGCGTCCCGGTGCGGCTCGCCGGACGGGGGCTCACCTATCCGTGGCGTTTCGACGATGCGCCGCTGCGCGCGGCCGTGCGCAAGGCTCTCGCCGAGCGTCCTGCCGCGCGCGCGCTGGTGTTTCCGGGTGCGGAGGCGGTGTGGTTCGCCGACGAGGCCTTGCCGCCGGCCGTGATGGACATGATCGACTGCAACCCGCTGGAGTTCTGGCGCGGCGCGCTCGGCGGACGGGGACTGCGCGCGCGGCTGCGCAGCCTTGCCGAGATTCCTGTCGCGGCACGATACGCACGACGCACGGTGCGGCGCTTCAGCGCGACCGTGCTGGTGGGCGAGCGCGATGCCGCCTGGATGCGGCGCATCGGCGGGCGCGACACGGTGCACGTCGTGCCGAACGGCGTCGCGCCGCCGCCGGACGAGGCGCTGGTCGCCGAGGATGCCGTGCCGAGCGTGGTGTTCCTCGGCTCGCTCGGCTACGCGCCGAATGTCGATGCGGCGCTGTTCGCGGCGGACGAGATCTGGCCGCGCGTCGCCGCAGCGGTGCCGGAGGCCCGCTTCGTCATCGCCGGCCGGGCGCCGGCGCCGGAGGTGGCGGCGCTCGCCACGCGGCCCGGCATCGTGGTCGCAGCGGATGTGCCCGATGTCGTCGCCGTGCTGGGCCACGCCTGGGTGTCGATTGCGCCGATGCGGATCGGCGTCGGCATCAAGAACAAGGTGCTGGAGGCCTGGGCCTGTGCGCGGCCGGTGGTGCTGACGCCGCTCGCGACCAACGGGCTCGTGCTGCCGCCGGGCCACGATGCCTTCGTGCGCCGCGATGCGGCCGGGCTCGCGGACGCCGTGGTGACGCTGCTGCGCGACCGCGACGCGCGCCGTTCGGCGGGCGCTTCGGCGCGCGACCTTGTGCGCGAGCGTTTCAGCTGGGCCGGGGCCGCCGCACGGATCGACGCGCTGCTGCGCGCGGCGCGCTGAAGGGCGCTCGCGCGCACCCTCACCCGATCGGGTGATCCCGGCCGGGCGGGACCTGCGCTACGCCTGCTTGATCGCGATCAGGCTGCGGCGGATGCGCCTTCCGCGCTCGATCTTGTCCTCGATATAGGCGTTGTCGCCCCAGCGGACGGCGCGTGCCATCGCCGTCATGTCCTCGGTGAAGCGCTGCGTCATCTCGAGCAGCGCCTCGCGGTTGTTCAGGAACACGTCGCGCCACATCACCGGGTCCGAGGCAGCGATGCGCGTGAAGTCGCGGAAGCCGGAGGCGGCGAACCGCAGCACGTCCTGCATCGACTGGTCCTGAAGGTCGTCGGCGGTGCCGCAGATCGTGAAGGCGATCAGGTGCGGCAGGTGCGAAACGATCGCCATCACCCGGTCGTGGTGGCCTGGCTCCATCACCTCGACCATCGAGCCCGCGCGGCGCCAGAGCTCGGCCACCTTCTCCACCGCCGTCTCGTCGGTGCCGGGGGGTGGCGTGAGGATGCAGTAGCGGCCCTCGAACAGCTCGGCGAAGCCGGCCTCGGGGCCGGAATGTTCGGTGCCCGCGATCGGATGGGCGGGCACGAAATGCACGCTCTCCGGCACCAGCGGGCCGACATCGCGGATCACGCTCTGCTTGGTGCTGCCGACATCGGTGACGATCGCATCCCTCGCCAGATGCGGCGCGATCGCGGCGGCGACATCGGCATAGGCACCGACGGGGGTGCAGAGGATCACGCAGTCCGCCCCCTCGACCGTCGCGCCGGGGTCGGCGAGCACACGATCGGCGAGGCCGAGCCGCTCGACCGTCGCGCGTGTCGCCGCCGAGCGGGCGGTCGCGACGATCTCGCCGGCGATGTCCCCGCGCCGCCGCGCCACATGCGCGATCGAGGAGCCGATCAGCCCGACGCCGATCAGGGCGAGGCGGCGGAACAGCGGTTCAGGCATGCGCGGAGGCGCGGTCCGCGCGCTGCATGAATTCGGCCGTCGCCTCGGCCACCGCCTCCATCTCCTCCTGCGTGCCGATGGTGATGCGCAGCATGCCCGGCAGGCCGTACCCCTTCATGCCACGGACGATGATGCCGCGCGCGCGGAAGGCGGCATCGGCCTCGGTGGCGCTCCGTCCGACCGCGCCGAAATCGGCGAGCAGGAAGTTGCCGTGCGTGCCGCGCACCGGCACGCCGGTGCTCTCCAGCGCCTGGGCGAGCCAGGGCCGCCAGCGCCTGTTGTGCGCGCGCGAGGCGGCGACGTGGTCGGTGTCGGCCAGCGCCGCGATCGCGGCCGCCTGGGCCGGGCGCGAGGCGTTGAACGGGCTGCGGATGCGGTTCAGCACATCCGCCACGGCAGCCGGCGCATAGACCCAGCCGAGGCGCAGGCCGCCGAGCCCGTAGATCTTGCTGAAGGTGCGCGTCATCACCGTGTTCGCGCCGCGCTCGACGAGGTCGATCACGGGCGTGCCGCGCGGGTCGTCCAGGTACTCGGCATAGGCGAGATCGAGCACCAGCAGCACGGTCTCGGGCAGGCGGGCGCGCAGCCGGGCGATCTCACTCCAGGGCACCAGCGTGCCGGTGGGATTGTTCGGGTTGGCGAGGAACACGAGCGTGGTGCGCGGGCTGACGGCGGCGAGGATCGCATCCACGTCAGCGGTCAGGTTCCGCTCCTCGACCGTGACAACCGTCGAGCCGGCGTAGCGCGCATAGAGCGGGTGCATGGCGAAGGCATGGCGGGTGACGATCGTCTCCGTGCCGGGCCCGCCGTAGCCTTGCGCGAGCAGGCACAAGAGATCGTCCGAGCCCGCACCGCAGACGATCCGCGCCGGGTCGAGCCTGAACGCCGCGCCGATCGCCTCGCGCAGTGCGGTCGCGCCGCCATCGGGGTAGCGGTGGATCTCGCCTGCCTCGGCGCGGTAGGCCTCCATCGCCCGCTTGGACGGCCCGAGCGCGCCCTCGTTGGAGGACAGCTTGACCACGCGATTGGCGCCGGCGACTTTCGATTCGCCGCCGACATAGGGCTCGATCTCGAGGATGGAGGGACGCGGAAGCGGGGGCATGGGGATCACTCCGGCGCGGCGGCGAAGGCGCTCTCGGGCGGCGGGACCGGCCAGCCACCGATGACTGCCGGGCGGGCGAGCCCGACCTCAGAGAGCGCGGCGAACCGGCGGTCGCTGGACTCGACCAGCCCATCGACCTCAGCGAGGCAGGCGGTCGGGCCACGTTCCGACCGGTAGAGCACGAGGCTCCGCGGCTTCAGCGAGGCGCCGGTCAGCAGGTCGCTGAGGCGGGCGCGGCTCAGCTCCGGCGCGGCCTCGAACGCCACAAGCGAGCGGTCCTCGCCCGAAGGTTCGGGGGCGAGCGCGCCGACCACCAGCGCCTGGGCGCGCGGCGCGCCCTCGGGGCGCAGCGTGACAAAGGGGAGGCGCGCGATCACCGACAGGCCCGAGCCATCGCCGCGCATCAGCGCAATCCACCACGGGTCGTACGCGCCTTCCGCGTTCGGGTCGTCCTGCGGCAGTGGCAGCACGCCGACCGCCGCCTCGCCGGCGCTGACCGCGCGCAGCACCTGCGCGGTGGTGCGCATCCAGCGCAGCGGCACCGCGGTGCCGAAATGCTCGCGGGCGAGCGCGACATGACCTGAGCCTGCCTCCGGGCTCCAGACCGCGACCGGGAACGGTGCCTGGATCAGGGTCATGCCCATGATCATCTCGCGCCAGATCCCGACCAGGGTGGGTTTGGGTAGGCGGCCGCGGTGGTTCGCCAGCAGGCGGCGCATGATCTCGGCCTCGCGGGCCGGGCGGAACGGCGCGCCGCGCTTGACGCGCAGTTCCGCCAGCGTGCCGACCACTTCGGCCCGCTGCATCACCAGCTGGTGGATCAGCCCGTCCACCCGGTCGATCTCGGCGCGCAGTGCCGCCAGCCGGTCCGGCGTGCGCCAGGCGGGGTCGCCGGGCTCGGCCTCGGTGTCGGGGGCTGGGGTGCGGTCGGCGGACATGGCGAAGGAGGCATAGCGGAAGTAGGGCCGGACGCAAGCGCGCCGGGAGGGGCGCATTGCGCGCCGAGCCTCGCGGGCCTAGTGATCGCGCATGGCCGAGACCGTCCGCGCCCCGCTGGCGACCGCCGGGATCACGCACGAGCGTGCGGTGTTCCCGGAAGGGCTCGCGCTCGACTGCGGCGCCCTGCTGAAGCCGCTGGTGGTCGCCTACCGCACCTATGGGCGGCTGAACGATGCGAAGTCGAACGCCATCCTGATCTGCCACGCGCTGACGGGCGACCAGTACGTGGCCGAGACGCACCCCGTCACCGGCAAGCCTGGCTGGTGGGAGACGATGGTGGGCCCAGGCCTGCCGGTGGACACGGAGCGGTTCTTCGTCATCTGCGCCAATGTGCTGGGCGGCTGCATGGGCTCGTCGGGCCCGCGCGAAGAGATGACCGATGCCGAGGGCCGGCCGCAGGGCCGTCCCTGGGGCGTGCAGTTCCCGCCAGTGACGATCCGCGACATGGTGCGCGCGCAGGCCAAGCTGCTGGACCATCTCGGCGTGCCGAAGCTCTTTTCGGTGCTCGGCGGCTCGATGGGCGGGATGCAGGTGCTGGAGTGGGCCGCGCTCTACCCCGAGCGGGTGTTCAGCGCGATCCCGATCGCGACGGCGACGCATCATTCGGCGCAGAACATCGCCTTCCACGAGATCGGACGCCAGGCGATCAACGCCGACCCCGATTTCCATGGCGGCGAGTACTGGAAGCACGGCGTGGTGCCGGCGAGGGGCCTGGCGGTGGCGCGCATGACCGCGCACATCACGTATCTGTCCGAGGAGGCTTTGACGCGGAAGTTCGGCCGCCGGCTGCGCACGGGGCCGATGCTGACCTTCTCGAACGACCTGTTCGAGGTGGAGTCCTACCTCCAGTACCAGGGCTCGTCCTTCGTGCAGCGCTTCGATGCCAATTCGTATCTGACGATCACGCGCGCGATGGACTATTTCGATCTCGCCGCCGAGCATGGCGGATCGGTGGCGGCCGCGTTCCGCCACACCCCCGTGCGCTTCTGCGTGATCTCGTTCTCCTCCGACTGGCTGTTCCCGACCGCGATGAGCCGCGAGATCGTGCGCGCGCTGAACGCGGCTGCGGCGAACGTGTCGTTCGTGGAGGTCGCCTCCGACAAGGGGCATGACGCGTTCCTGCTGGACGAGCCGGACCTGTTCCGCACCGTCAGCGGGTTCCTCGCCGGCGCCGCGGAGCGGTGGCGCTGATGCCCGAGGGGATCGCGCCGCAGCCGCGCACCGGCCGCCCGCTCGCCGACCGGCTCGACCTGCGCCTGATCGCCGAGATGGTGGAACCGCGCGGGCGCGTGCTCGACATCGGCTGCGGCGACGGCGCCCTGCTCGACATCCTGGTGCACGAGAAGGACGTGGACGGGCGGGGCATCGAACTCGACATGCCGCTGGTCGCCGCCGCGGTCGCGCACGGCCTGCCGGTGATCCACGCCGATGCCGACACCGACCTCGCCTTCTACCCCGACGCCGCGTTCGACTACGTGATCCTGTCGCGCACGCTCCAGGCGACCGAACGGCCGCGCGAGGTGCTGGCGCAGATGCTGCGCATTGGACGGCGCGCGATCGTGTCCTTCCCGAATTTCGGCCACTGGCAGGTGCGGCTCAAGCTGCTGCTGACGGGGCGGATGCCGCGCACCAAGGCGCTGGACCGCGCCTGGTATGACACGCCGAACATCCATCTCTGCACGATCAGCGACTTCTTCGCACTGTGCGAGGCCGACGGGTACCGCGTCGAGCGCTGGCTGGGCGTGGACGAGGCCGGGCGCAAGACGCCGTGGACGCGCAACCGCCGGCTCGCGAACCTGTTCGCCGAGCAAGGGTTGTTCCTGCTGACGCGGGGCTAGGTCAGGTCGAGCGTACCCCGCGTCGCAGGCTCCGCGCGCAGCAGCAGATCCGCGATCGCCGCCGCGCGCGCCTCGCCGAGCGGGGCGGCGAAGCGGCGGAACTTCGCCTCCGCCTCCTCAGCCGTCATCGGCCGGTCGGGATCGCCGACCACGGAGGTCACCGTCTCTTCTTCCACCGCGCCGTCGTCGAGCGTGAGCGTCAGTGTGGCGAAACGGCCGGGATGCGATCCGTCCTCGACCAGCGCGACCGACGCCTCCAGCGCGCGCAGCGCCGGATCGGCGAGCGCGGCCTCGGTGTACGCCGCCGGGCCGAGATCGCCCTGCGTCAGCGTTGCCGCGACCGCCCAGCTCAGGCTGAACTGCGCGGTGATGGCGGCACGCGGCGCGCGGTTGCCGGCGTAGCGCAGCGCCTCGGCGTAGGTCGCGAGGCGCGCATCCACCACCCGCCGCGCACCGATCCGCGGCCGCAACGCCTGCGCCGCGGCGGCGGCGTAGTGCGCGTGCCGCACCCCGGCATAGGGCTTCAGATACGCCTCCTCCAGCAGCCACCTGCCGGGCGTCGCCGCGTCGCCGCCCTCCAGCCCGAGTGCCAACCGCCGCGCCTCGTCGAACCCGCCCGCTGGCGCGTCCATTCCCGCCACCGCCGCCGCACCCGCAAGCGCGCCGAGCAGCGCGGCATGCGCGGGGTAGGAGTTCCGCCCGTCCATCCCCGCCGCGATCGGCGCGTAGAGCGCGAACGGCACCTGGCACGACGCGAGCCGCACCGCGCGCGCGCACGCTTCCGCGTCGCCGCCCGCCAGCCGCGCGGCACAAGCCGCAGCACCCAGCGCGTGCCACGACCCGTCCACATGCATCCCCGGCCGGATGCGCCAGAGCTCGCCCGCGCGGCCTGCGACCTCGTAGCCGAGCGCATAGGCCGCCACCGCCTGCCCGAGCGCCGCGCCGTCGGCCAGCGCGGCGAGACACAGCGGCGCGACCGGCAGCCCGGGCCGTCCATGCGCGCGGGCGAGCCCCTCGTTCGCCTCGTCCCAGCACGCGGCGACCGCCAGCACCGCGGCCGCCCCCGCACGCGACAGCCCCACCCCGGCGACCCGCACGGGCCCGGGCATCCACGACGCCAGCGCCGCCGCCAGCGCGCGCGGGCGCGGATGCGCGAGCCCCGCCACCGCGCAGCCCAGCGTGTCGAGCAGCAGCAGCCGCGCCTTCGTCTCCGCGCCCGACCCCGCGGGCGGCCCTGCCCAGGCCCAGGCGACCGCCGCGTCGAACGGCGCGCTCACTCCACCTTCGCGCCCGATTGCCGCACTGCCTCGCGCCAGATCGCGTTGTCGCGCGTGACCAGGGCATTCAGCGCCGCGCGATCCTCCTCCATCGCCTCCACGCCCTGCTTCTCCAGCAGCTCGCGGTACGGGGCGGAGGCGAGGGCGGCGCGCAAGCCGGCATCGAGCGCGGCGAGTGCTGCGGCGGGCGTGCGCGCATGGGCGAACACGCCGTACCAGGCCGAGGCGTCATAGCCCGGGATCGTGTCGGCGACCGGCGGCACGTCCGGCAGGGCGGAGGACCGTCCGGGCGAGCTCACCGCCACCGCGCGCAGCGTGCCCGCCTCGACCAGCGGCTTGGAGGTGGCGATCGCGTCCAGCGCCATGGCGACGCGCCCGGCCGCGAGGTCGGTGCGCATCGGCCCGCTGCCGCGATAGGGCACGTGCAGCAGCTTGATGCCGGCACGGCTGGCGAGCAGCTCCATCGACAGGTGCGAGAACGAGCCGACCCCGAAACTGCCATAGGCGACCTCGCCCGGCTTCGCCTTCGCCGCGGCGATGATCCCGGCGACGTCGCGCACGTCGAGCGCGCCCGGATGCACCACCAGCACGTTGGCCTGGCGGCCGAGCATGGCGAGCGGGGTGAAGTCAGTGTCCGGGTCATACGGCAGGGTGGCGTAGAGCGCCTTGTTGATGGCGATGATGCCCTGGGTGGCGACCAGCAGCGTGTGGCCGTCGGGCTCGGCCCGGGCGACGAGCTCGGCGGCGATGTTGCCGCCCGCGCCGCCGCGGTTCTCGACCACCACGGGCTGGCCGAGGCGGGGCTGAAGCTGTTCGGCGGCGGCGCGGGCGAGGATGTCCGTCAGCCCGCCGGCGGCGAAGGGGACGACGAGGCGCACCGGGCGGGACGGCGCCCAGGATTGCGCGTAGGCGGCGGCGGGGAGCGCGAGCAGGGCGGCGGCGGTGGCGCGCCGGGTCAGCGCGGGGCGATGGGGCATGGCGGGTCCTCCGGGTCGGTGAGCCGGGGAGGGTGGCAGGGATGGGGTGGGCGTGGAAGGGCGGGGGCGGCGCAGCCGTCACTAGCCACGAGCCCCGCGATCGTTAGCTTCTCGAATCTCGGCCACTGGCGGGTGCAACTCGACAGCGTGGCGACGGAAGTGGCGGCATATGCCGGTCGAGCGACCGCTTGACGGACGTTCTGTGAACGTTGTACACAGTGCTTGTGGACGATGTTCACAGGCGCCAGATGTCCCAGGAAGACGACTTCGTCGGGATCAACGAGATCGCCGACATGGCCAAGGTAACCCGTCAGGCGGTCGCAAACTGGCGAGCCCGGATACCGGATTTCCCGAAGCCCATTGTCGATCTTGCCTCTGGCCCGGTGTTTCGCCGCTCCCACGTGCGCGCGTGGCTCAGGAGAAGGAGGATTCCCATGGCTCATGTAGTTTCGACGATCAATCTCAAGGGAGGTGTAGGCAAGACCACCACGACGGTGGCTCTCGCAGAGACGCTTTCCGGCGAACGCGGAAAGAAGGTTCTCGTCATCGATCTCGACCCGCAAACCAACGCCACCACCATGCTGATCGGTGAGGAGCGCTGGCGAGAACTGAACGACGGCGGCCATACGCTCGCCCAACTGTTCAAGGACGCATTGAATCCGTCGAGCAAGAAGTTCGATCTTGAGAAAACCCTTCAGAAGCGTGTTTCTGATGTATCTGCGGCGCGAACCATTGATCTGCTACCATCGAGTCTGGACTTGATCGACGTGCAGGATGAGCTCGTCAACACTCCCGTCGGAAAATATGGGGCGATTCGACCGTTCGATATCCTCTGGCGCGCCGTTAAGGACATCGTCGAGCAGTACGATATCGTCCTCATCGATTGCCCGCCCAACCTTGGCAAAATCACACAGAACGGCCTGAGGCTGTCGCAGAGCTTCATCATCCCGACCATCCCCGACATCCTTTCCACATACGGCATCCCGCAGATCGTCAGGCGCGTGCGGGAATTTTCTGAAGAAATCGCCGAACCGATCGAGCCGCTCGGCATCATTATCACGAAGTATCAGGCAAACTCGACAGTCCACGGCAACATGATTAAGCAGCTGAAGCAGAACAATGATGCTGATCCAGGTAATTGGCCACCGGTCTTCGAAACTCTCATTGCGCAATCGAATCAAATTGCAGCCGCTGGAGAGCACGCGAGTTATTCGACTCTCAAGCAAAAATGGGGATATCAGGGACTTCAGGAAAGCTTCTCAAATCTGACGAAAGAGATATTGAGCAAGCTCGGTGCATGACCATGAAGCTCAAGAAAGCACTACAAGACCTCATGAGCGTCATAATCGACGAAGCCGACCGGAATCCAGAGTTCGCCAAGGAGCTTGAGATTGCTCTTGGGCTGGAGCCGAAGCCGAAGCCTGAGAAGGCGACCTCTAGGAGAGCCACCCACAGGCGCGCGACGGCCGTCCTTGACCCGATCTCGCTAGCTCGCGAGGGAGAGGACGCGCTGCGGTCAAGGCTAAGCGCGCTAACGCTCGAACAACTGAAAGACATCGTAGCCGAGTACGGCATGGATCCCGGCAAGCTCGTGATGAAGTGGAAAACGCCCGACCGCGTCATTGACCGGATCGTGGAATACTCTGTCACGAGGGCCAAGAAGGGCGAGGCGTTCCTGCGTTAGCGACGTCATCCGGCCCCACGCCCCCCCCCCCGGTCGGAAGGCGGCATCGATAATCCGCTCCGGGAGGTCAGCGCTGCCATCCGCGTCCCCACATCATTTGACTTCCCCCACGGCCCTCCCCAGACTCGGCGTTTCCTGCGGCATCCGCCCGGGAAAGCGCCAACCGGATCGAGGATCGTAGAGACCCCGTGATCACGCCCCTGATGCCGACC
>CAZHMM010000122.1:0-11512 GCA_964533585.1 uncultured Elioraea sp. | reverse complement strand
GTTCGGCCGCCTCGGTCTCGACGACGGCATCCTCGGGCTCGATCGCCTCGATCGCGGGCTGCTCACCCGTGCCGGATGGCGACGCGCCGTGCACCGGCGCGCCCTCCTCGCGCCGGCCGCCGCGGCGCCGACGCCGGCGCCGGCGCCTTCGCGCCTCCCGCTCGCCCTCGCTCTCGCCGGCTGCTGCGCGCGCCTCCTCAGCCTCGTCCTCCGCCTCCTCGGTCTCCTCCGTCTCCTCCTCGGCCTCCTCGAGCACCGCCTCCGCCGTCACCACCGGCGGCGGCGCGACGGCGGCGGGCGGCGGCGCGGTCAGCGGCTTCGTGCGCTCGATCCTGAGCGCCGGCGGCAGCAGCGTCTCGTCGGCGGCGAACAGCACCTTCAGCCCGAACGCCGCTTCGAGTTCAGCCAGCCGCGCGCGCTTGTGGTTCAGCAGATAGAAGGCGACCGCGCCGGCGCAGCGCACCACGATCTCGGCCGAGCGGCGCTTCGCCGCCTCCTCCTCGATCGCGCGCAGCACATGCACCGCACTCGACTCGACCGACCGCACCAGCCCCGTGCCGTTGCAGTGCGAGCAGGTGACGAAGGCGGTCTCGGTGAGGCTCGGCCGCAACCGCTGACGGCTCATCTCCAGCAGGCCGAAATGGCTGATCCGCCCGACCTGGATGCGCGCGCGGTCCTGCTTCAGCGCCTCCTTCAGCCGACGCTCGACGGCCGCGTTGTTGCGGCTCGTCTCCATGTCGATGAAGTCGATCACGATCAGCCCGGCGAGGTCGCGCAGGCGGAGCTGGCGGGCGATCTCGTCGGCCGCTTCCAGGTTGGTCTTGAGCGCGGTCTCCTCGATGTTGCGCTCGCGCGTCGCCCGGCCGGAGTTGACGTCGATCGAGACCAGCGCCTCGGTCTGGTCGATGATCACGTAGCCGCCCGAGCGCAGCTCGACGCGCTTGTTGTGCATCGCGTCGAGCTGGCTCTCGACGCCGGCGCGCGCGAACAGCGGAATGCCGCCGTCCCTGTAGAGCTGCACCTTCTTCGCATGCGAGGGGATCAGCATGCGCATGAAGTCCTTGGCGGCGCGGTAGGCGTCCTCGCCGTCCACCACGATCTCGTCGACGTCGCGCGAATAGACGTCGCGGATCGCCCGCTTGATGAGGTTCGCCTCCTCGTAGATCAGCGCGGGTGCGACCGACTTCAGCGTGGTCTCGCGGATCGAGTCCCAGAGGCGCAGCAGGTACTCGCAGTCGCGCTTGATCTCGGCCTTGGGACGGTTGGCGCCGGCGGTGCGCACGATGATGCCCATGCCGTCGGGTACGGCGAGCTCCTGCATCACCTCGCGCAGGCGCTTGCGGTCGGCGGCCGAGGTGATCTTGCGGCTGATCCCGCCGCCGCGCGGGGTGTTCGGCATCAGCACCGAGTAGCGCCCGGCGAGCGAGAGATAGGTGGTCAGCGCCGCGCCCTTCGTGCCGCGCTCCTCCTTGACCACCTGCACCAGCAGGATCTGGCGGCGCTTGATCACCTCCTGGATCTTGTAGTGGCGCAGGAAGCGCGGCGCGATCCGGCGCGGGCGGTCCTCCTCGCCGTTCTCGCCGCTCACCCCGCCGATCGTCTCGGGCGCGACGGGCTCGCCGACGACGGTGTCGATCTCCGACTCGGTGCGGCCGGGGCCGTCCTCGTCGACGCTCTCGGCAGCCTGCGCGGGGCCGTGCTCGGCGGGCGGCGCGGCCTCGGCCGGGATCGCGTCAGGCTCGGCCGATACGGTCTCGCTGTCGATCCGCGCGGGCTGCGCGGCGGGCGGACGCGGCAGCGGCGGCTCCTCGGCGGGCGGGTCCTCGGCCGGCGCGGGCATCTCCGCCGCGGCGCGGGGCAGCTCCTCGGCCGCACCGTCTCCGGCGGTGACCGGCGGGGCTGCCGGCTCCTCGGCGGACTCCTCCTGCGGCGGCGCGTCCTCCTTGGGCTCCAGCTCCGCCCGCTCCACCTCCGCGCCACCGTGGGCCTGCTCGGCGGCGGCGTCACCCTCCTCCTGCTCGCGCGCGGCATCCTCCTCGGCCTCGGCGGCCGCCATCTCGAGCAACCGCTGCCGGTCGGCGACCGGAATCTGGTAGTAGTCGGGGTGGATCTCGCCGAAGGCGAGGAAGCCGTGGCGGTTGCCGCCGTAATCGACGAACGCGGCCTGCAACGAGGGTTCGACCCTCACCACCTTGGCCAGATAGATGTTGCCCTTGAGCGTCCGCTTGGTGGACGTCTCGACGTCGAACTCCTCAAGCCGGTTTCCATCGAGCACGACCACCCGGGTCTCCTCCGGGTGCGTCGCGTCGATCAGCATGCGCTTGGTCATGGAAGGCAGGTCTCCACGCCGCGCCGGCCCTTCCGGCCGCGCGGCAGATCGGGGATTGCGGGGCGCCACCGGGGAACGCGGCGTCTCGGGTCTGGCGATGGGCGCTTGCGCGTCCGGTCATGTCGATCCGTCCCGACGGGCGCGACGGCGCCCGATGGCTTCTCGCTCGGCGGGGAATGGCCTTGCAGGAACCCGCGCGGACACCGGCGGCTTGGGGGGCAGCGCGGCAGGCGCGAGCCCTGCGGATGGCGGCGCGCCGCCTCGAAGCTCCCTCGACACGACAGGCCGGAGGGCGGGGCGGGACACGCAACGGTCGGTCCGCACGGGCAATTGCACAATGGCGCATGCCGCGTCGCCCCACAAGACCGGAGTTGCTCCACCGATTTCTCAGGATCGTATGGTAACTGACGGGCAGATCGTGCAATATGCCGCTGACCGGCTTGCTTGGAAGGACCGCCATGCCGCTCCGGCCACCCGCTCTCCGCGGAGCGCCGTCGAGTTGGGGGCCCCGCCGCCGCGCCTTCGTCGCCGCCGCGGCAGCGCTGATCGTCCCCGCCCTCGTCCGCCCGCTCGCCGCGCGCGCGGTCGGCGCGGCCGCGCTCGCCCAGGACGAGGATGTCACCCGCCTCACCCTGACGCTGGCCGAGCCTGTCCCGTTCCGCCTGTTCACGCTCGACAATCCGCTGCGCCTGGTGATCGACATCGAGGGCGCGGCGTGGCGCGCGGGCGCGCCGCCGCCGGGGATCGGCCCGGTGCTGCGGCTGCGCGCGGCGCTGAACCGGCCAGGGGTCACGCGCGTGGTGCTCGATCTGGCCGAACCGGTCGCGGTGCGGCGAGCGGCGCTCGAGCCCGGCGGCTCGGCGCTGGTGGTCGAGATGGCGCCGGCGCCGCGTCCGGTATTCCTGCGCGCGGAGGCGGCCTCGGAGCCGCTGCCCCGCCCGCCGCAACCGCCGGAGCGGCCGCTGATCGTGCTCGACCCCGGCCATGGCGGCCGCGACCCGGGGGCGATCGGCGCCGCCGGCACGCAGGAGAAGCGCATCGCGCTCGCCGCCGCGCTGGAACTGCGCCGCATCCTCGAAGCGACCGGCCACTACCGCGTGGCGATGACGCGCACGCGCGACGTGTTCGTGCCGCTCGCGGATCGCGTGCGCTTCGCGCAGAGCCGCAACGCCGCGCTGTTCCTCTCGATCCACGCCGACGCGCTGGACGACGCCTCGGTGCGCGGCGCCTCGGTCTACACGCTCGCCGAGCACGCGTCGGACTCGATCGCCGAACGGATCGCGCGCAACGAGAACCGCGCCGATCGTTTTGCCGGACCATCCTTCACCGGGGTGACGCCCGAGGTCGCGCGCATCCTGATCTCGCTCGTGAGGCGCGAAACACTGAACGGCAGCGCACGCATGGCGCGTCACGCCGTGGCGTCGCTGCGCCGCGAGGTGGCGATGCTGCCCAACAGCCACCGCTTCGCCGGCTTCGTGGTGCTGAAGGCGCCCGACGTGCCCTCGGTGCTGATCGAGATGGGCTTCATGTCGAGCCGGGCGGACGAGGCGCTGCTGCGCCGCGCGGATCACCGGCGCAAGCTCGCCGCGGCCATGGCCGAGGCCGTGCAGCGCTACCTCGAGGAGACCGTGCCGGTGCGTGCCGCCGGCTGAGCGATGACGATCGGTTGAGGGGGGCTCTGCGGCCGTGCCATGCGTTGCGTTCGCCGTGACCTCGCCGCGTGACCGTGATAATCGGGCAGGGCCATGAAGGCTGACGAACCGCTCGCGCTGAGGCCGCGCCGGACGCGCGCCGTCGTTCAGGACCCGACAGCCGCGCCTGCCGCACCGGCATCCCCGTCGGAGACGCCGGCGGCCGAGCCGCTCGCGCGCCCGCCGCGTATGAAGCGGCGGCGCTCGCGGCTGCGGCGCGTGCTGGCGACCCTCGCCGGGCTCGGCTTTCTCGGCGCGCTCGGCGCCGCCGGCGCCGGCCTCTACGCCTGGCATCATTTCAGCCAGGGCCTGCCCGAATACGCGGCGCTGATCGACTACCAGCCGCCGGTGATGAGCCGGGTCTATGCCGGCGACTCGCGCCTGCTCGCCGAGCTCGCGACCGAGCGGCGCATCTTCGTGCCGATCGACTCGATCCCGAAGCTGGTGCAGGACGCCTTCGTCTCGGCCGAGGACCAGAACTTCTGGACCCATCCCGGCGTGGACGTGATGGCGATCGCGCGCGCCGCGCTCACCAACCTCCAGCAGATGGGCCAGGGTCGCCGCCCGGTCGGCGCCAGCACCATCACCCAGCAGGTCGCGAAGAACATGCTGCTGGGCAATGAGGTGTCGATCGAGCGCAAGCTGCGCGAGGCGATCCTGGCGATCCGCATCGACCAGGCGATGCCGAAGGAGCGCGTGCTGGAGCTCTACCTGAACGAGATCTTCCTCGGCTCGGGTGCCTACGGCGTCGGCGCGGCGGCGATGACCTATTTCGGCAAGGCGCTGGAGGAGCTCACCCCGGCCGAGGCCGCCTATCTGGCCGCCCTGCCGAAGGCGCCGAACAACTACAACCCGTTCCGCTTCCCCGAGGCGGCGAAGGGACGGCGCGACTGGGTGCTGGAACGCATGGCGCAGGACGGGGTGGTCGACCGCGCCACCGCCGAGGCCGCCAAGGCGACGCCGATCGAGGTTCGCCCCGGCCGCTTCGCCGAGCGCGTGCCGGCCGAGTGGTTCGCCGAGGAGGTGCGCCGCCAGCTGATCGCGCGTTTCGGCGAGGAGGCGACCACCCAGGGCGGGCTGACCGTCCGCACCAGCCTCGACCCGCGGCTGCAGGAGATCGCCGACCGCGCGCTGCGGGAGGGCCAGATCGCCTATGACCGCCGCCGCGGCGGCTGGCGCGGCGCGGTGGCGCGCGTCGAGCTGCCCGCGGAGCGGCTCGCCACCGGCTGGACCGAGGCGCTCGCCGCCGTGCCGCGGACACCGGGCATGCTGCCCGAGTGGCGCCAGGCGGTGGTGCTGGAGGTGGCGGCGCAGTCCGCCAGGGTCGGCTGGCTTGAACGGCCCGAGCGGCCGAACCTGCCGCCGCGGCCGCGCACCCTGACCATGCCGCTTGCCGAGATGGCCTGGGCGCGCCCCGCGCTCGGCGAGAACCGGCTGGGGCCGGCACCGCGCGCGGCGACGGATGTGGTGTCGGTCGGCGACGTGGTGCTGGTCGAGCCGCTCCCGGCCGAGCCCGCGGTTGCCGCCGCGCGCGGCCGGCCCGCCCGCGCCGCGCTGCCCGAGCGCGCGAGCCTGCGCCAGACGCCACAGGTCGAGGGCGCGCTCGTCGCGCTCGATCCCTCCACCGGGCGGGTGCTCGCGCTCTCCGGCGGCTGGTCGTTCGAGCGCTCCTGGTTCAACCGCGCCACCCAGGCGCAGCGTCAGCCCGGCTCGGCCTTCAAGTCTTTCGTCTATCTCGCCGCGCTGGAGCAGGGCTTCTCGCCGGTGCAGAAGGTGCTGGACGCGCCCTTCGTGGTCGATCTGGGCCCGGGCCAGGGCCGCTGGCGGCCGACCAACTACACCGAGACCGAGTTCGGCGGGCCGACGCCGATGCGGGTCGGGCTCGAGAAGTCGAAGAACCTGATGACCATCCGCCTCGCCGAGCGGGTCGGGCTCGAGAACGTCGCCGATGTCGTGCGCCGCTTCGGCGTGATCGACAACATGGAGCGCAACTACTCGATGGCACTCGGCGCCGGCGAGACCACCGTGCTGCGCATGGCCGCGGGCTATGCGGCGTTCGTCAATGGCGGCATGCGGGTCGATCCGACGCTGATCGACTCCGTGCAGGACCGGAACGGGCGCGTAGTGTTCCGTGCCGATGCGCGCCCCTGCGAGACCTGCCGCGATGCCGCGCCGGGGGCCGTGCCGCCCGACCCGCCTGACATCCGCGAGCGCGCGACCGATGCCGCCTCGGCCTATCAGATGGTCTCGATGCTGCAAGGCGTGATCCAGCGCGGCACCGGCGGGCGGGCGAATATCGGCCGTCCCGCCGCCGGCAAGACCGGCACGACCAATGACTGGCTGGATGCCTGGTTCGTCGGCTTCACGCCGGAACTGGTGGTGGCGGTGTGGATGGGCTTCGACGAGCCGCGCCCGCTCGGGCTCTCGCGCGACAACGAAACCGGCGGCCTCATCGCCGCGCCGATCTTCGGCCAGTTCATGCGCGAGGCGCTGGCCGATCGCCCGGCCCTGCCGTTCCGCGTGCCGGGCGGCGTGCGCATGGTCTGGGTGAACCCGCAGACCGGCGAGCCGGCCCGGCAGGGCGAGCCAGGCGCGATCCTCGAGGCGTTCAAGCCCGGCACCGAGCCCGGTGCGACCGGCACCGACGGCGTGATCGGCGGCGCCGGCGGCCGGCCCGCCGCCGCGGCGCTGGACGCCGGCCTCGGCGGGCTGTACTGACGCGCCCCCTGCCGACGTCACCATGGGAGTGTGCGGCCGATGAAGGCCGAGATCATCGCCTTGAAAGAGCAGATCGCCGCATCGGCGGGTCTGCTGAGGAGGCATCTTTGACTGGGATGCTGCGATCCGCCGTCTCGACGAGCTGAACGCGCGCGCCGAGGACCCGGCGCTATGGTCGGATGGCGAGGCGGCGCAGAAGCTGATGCGCGAGCGTAACCGCCTCGCCGCCGGGATCGAGGCGGTGCAGCGGCTCGAGCGCGAGGCCGAGGACGCCTACGGGCTCGCCGAACTCGCCGAGGAGGAGGGCGATGCCGACACCCTCGCCGCCGCCGAGGCCGACCTCAAGCGCCTGGTCGCCGAGGCCGGCAAGCGCGAGCTCGAGAGCCTGCTCTCGGGCGAGGCGGACGCGAATGACGCGATCATCGAGATCAACGCCGGCGCGGGCGGCGTCGATGCCCAGGACTGGGCGGAGATGCTGCTGCGCATGTACACGCGCTGGGCCGAGAGCCACGACTACAAGGTCGAGCTGATCGACCGCAGCGACGGCGAGCAGGCCGGCATCAAGAGCGCGACGCTGAAGGTGATCGGCCCGAATGCCTATGGTTGGCTGAAGACCGAGAGCGGCGTGCACCGGCTGGTGCGCATCTCGCCGTTCGATGCGAATGCGCGCCGCCAGACCAGCTTCGCCTCGGTCGGCGTCTCGCCGGTGGTGGACGACTCGATCGAGATCGAGATCAACCCGGCCGACCTCAAGGTCGACACGTTCCGCGCCTCGGGCGCGGGCGGCCAGCACGTGAACAAGACCGAGTCGGGGGTGCGGTTCACGCACATCCCTACGGGGATCGTCGCGGCGAGCACGCAGGACCGCAGCCAGCACCGCAACCGCGCGATCGCGATGGAGATGCTGAAGGCGCGGCTCTACGAGCTCGAACTGCAGAAGCGCGAGGCGGTGGCGGCGGCGGCGCAGGCCGAGAAGACCGATATCGGCTGGGGCCACCAGATCCGATCCTATGTTCTTCAGCCGTATCAGATGGTGAAGGACCTGCGCACCGGCGTGGAGAAGGGCAACCCGCAGGCGGTGCTGGACGGCGAACTCGACGACTTCATGGCCGCCTCGCTCGCGCAGCGGGTGAAGGGCGTGCGCTCGGAGGCGAGCGCGCAGGCGGAGTAGGACCGCCGCCCGTAGAGCCGCGCCGCCCGCGGCCCCCCCTGGCCCTGTCAGGCCGCAGCGGATGTGAGGCGGCCCTGCGCCGCTGCCCGCGACGCGGCCGGCGAGGCCCGGTCGCCCGCCCATTTCGTGTGCAAGATCCAGCCCGATTCGCCCGCGATTCGGGCTGCCAGGGCGTCCATGCCATACAAATGGGCTGCTTTTCGATGGCACGGTCGTTGCTGCACCGCGACAGCGCCACGTCGGCGCCCGGACGCGGCCCGGTCCGCCCGCGCAGAGGTAAGGGAGACAGGGGTCATGATCTCACGCCGCGGCCTTCTGGCCGGCGCCACCGCCCTTGCGGGCGCGGCTGCCCTGGCGCGTCCCGCGATCGCCCAGACCGGGCCGATCCGTGTGGGCATCCTGCATTCGCTCTCCCGCACGATGGCGATCAGCGAAACCACGCTGAAGGACGTCATGCTGATGCTGATCGCCGAGCAGAACCGCAAGGGCGGGCTGCTCGGCCGGCAGCTCGAGCCGGTCGTCGTCGATCCGGCCTCGAACTGGCCGCTGTTCGCCGAAAAGGCGCGCGAGCTGATCAGCATCAACCGCGTCTCGGCGGTGTTCGGCTGCTGGACCAGCGTCAGCCGCAAGTCGGTGCTGCCGGTGTTCGAGGAGCTCAACAACATCCTGTTCTACCCCGTGCAGTATGAGGGCGAGGAGAGCTCGAAGAACATCTTCTACACTGGCGCGGCGCCCAATCAGCAGGCGATCCCGGCGGTCGACTACCTGATGGAGGAGGAGAACGTGCAGCGCTGGGCGCTGCTCGGCACCGACTACGTCTATCCGCGCACCACCAACCGCATCCTCGACGCCTACCTGAAGATCCGCGGCGTCGCGCCGGACGACATCATGGTGAACTACACCCCGTTCGGCCACAGCGACTGGCAGTCGATCGTCGCCGAGGTGAAGCGCTTCGGCTCGGCCGGCAAGAAGACCGCGATCGTCTCGACCATCAACGGCGACGCCAACGTGCCGTTCTACAAGGAGCTCGGCAACCAGGGCATCGCCGCGACCGACATCCCCTGCGTCGCCTTCTCGGTCGGCGAGGAGGAACTGGCCGGCATCGACACGGCGCCGCTGGTCGGCCACCTCGCGGCGTGGAACTACTTCATGAGCGTCGATACGCCCGAGAACAAGGAGTTCATCGGCAAGTGGCACGCCTTCATCGGCAATACCCGCCGCGTCACCAATGATCCGATGGAGGCGCACTACATCGGCTTCAACGTGTGGGTCGAGGCGGTGAAGAAGGCGAACACGGTCGACCCCGAGAGCGTGATCGACGCGCTGATCGGTGTCGCCGTGCCGAACCTCACCGGCGGCTTCGCGGCAATGATGCCCAACCACCACATCACCAAGCCGGTGCTGATCGGCGAGGTGCAGGCGGATGGGCAGTTCAACACGGTCTGGCGCACGCCCGGCCTGGTGGTCGGCGACGAGTGGTCCGACTATCTCGACGGCTCGAAGGACCTGATCGCCGATTGGCGCGCGCCGATGCGCTGCGGCAATTTCAACGTGCGCACCGGGCGCTGCGGCGGCGCATCCTGACGTGAGGGACGGTCTCCGGGGCGGGCGCTGGCTCGCCCCGGTGCGGCGTCTGCTCGCCGCGCTGGCGCTGTTCGCGATGCTCGCTGGTTCACCGGGCATCGCGCAGCCGGCCGATCCGATCACGGCGCTCGCGACGCAGAACTTCGACGAGCTCGCCCGCGCGGTGGAGCGTCTCGGCAGCTCCGGCCACCCGCAGGCCGAGCCCGTGCTCGAAGCGCTGCGCGCAGGCGCGCTGTTCAGTCGCGCGGATGGCGCGGTGTTCCGCCGGGACGGAGCAGAGGCGTTCCGCGATGCCGCGACCGGCGCGGTGGAACCCGGCCTGGCTGCGCGCGACCTCCGCCCGATCCGCGTCAACAACCGCGTCCGCCGCGCGATCGACGCGTCCCTCGGCGCGCTCGCGCTGTTCCACCCCCAGCCGGCGCGCCGACTGGAGGCGGCCGAGCGCGTGTTCCGCGCCCGCGACCCCGAGGCGATCGCCGCGCTGGATCGCGCGATCGACGGCGAACGTCTCGCCCCGGTGCGCCGCGCCATGGAGCAGGCGCGTGCCGCCGCGATCCTCGCCTCCGACCGGGGCGATCCGGCGAAGATCACGGCGATCGAGGTGATCCGTGCACGCGGCGATCTGGTCGCACGCGGGCTGCTCGCCGGCCTCTCCGGCGCCTCGCCCGAGGTGCAACAGGCGGCGGCCGACGCGGTCGTGGCGATCGACCGACGGCTGCAGATGCTGCGCATCGGCCAGGATCTGGTGTTCGGATTGAGCCTCGGCTCGGTGCTGCTGCTCGCCGCGATCGGTCTCGCCGTCACCTTCGGGGTGATGGGCGTGATCAACATGGCGCATGGCGAGATGGTGATGCTCGGCGCCTACACGACCTTCGTCGTGCAGGACGCCGCGCGGAGCCACGCGCCGCACCTGCTCGACGTCTCGCTGGCGGCCGCGATCCCGCTTGCCTTCCTCGTCGCCGGCGCCGCCGGCTGGATCGTCGAGCGCACGATCATCCGCTTCCTCTACGGCCGCCCGCTCGAGACGCTGCTCGCCACCTTCGGCCTGTCGCTGATGCTGCAGCAGGCGGTGCGCACGATCTTCGGGCCGAACAACCGCGAGGTGTCGAACCCGTCCTGGATGAGCGGCTCGACCGAAGTGCTGGGGCTCTCCATCACCTGGAACCGGCTCTGGATCATCGTCTTCGCCGCCCTGGTGTTCGCCGGGCTCGTGCTGATCCTGCGCCGCACCGCGCTCGGGCTCGCGATGCGCGCGGTGACGCAGAACCGGCGCATGGCGGCGAGCATGGGCATCCGCACGCCGCTCGTGGACGCTGCCACCTTCGCGCTCGGCTCAGGCGTGGCGGGGCTCGCCGGCGTCGCACTGAGCCAGATCGACAATGTCAGCCCCAATCTCGGCCAGTCCTACATCATCGACAGTTTCCTGGTCGTGGTGTTTGGCGGCGTGGGCAATCTCTGGGGCACGCTGGTCGGCGCGCTCACGCTCGGCATCGTCAACAAGCTGCTCGAGCCGTTCGCCGGCGCGGTGCTCGGCAAGATCGTCGTGCTGCTCGGCATCGTGCTGTTCATCCAGCGCAAGCCGCGCGGGCTGTTCCCGCTCAAGGGCAGGGCGGCGGAGGCGTGATGCGCACGATCGGCCACGACCGCCTGGTTGCCGTCGCCGCGGCGCTGGTGCTGGCCGTCGCCCTGGCGGTCGGCATCGGCAATCTCGCCATCCCACCCGGCGATCCGCTGCACGTGCCGACGCATTTCGTCGGGCTCGCCGGCAAGTACCTCTGCTACGCGCTGCTGGCGCTGTCGATCGATCTCGTCTGGGGCTATGGCGGCGTCCTGAGCCTCGGCCATGGCGTGTTCTTCGGCCTCGGCGGCTACGCCATGGGCATGCACCTGATGCGGCTGATCGGCCCGCGCGGGGTCTATGCGCATCCGGTCCTGCCCGACTTCATGGTGTTCCTCTCCTGGACCGAACTTCCCTGGTACTGGCGCGGCTTCGACCTCTTCCCGTTCGCGATGCTGATG
>CAZHMM010000121.1:0-11512 GCA_964533585.1 uncultured Elioraea sp. | reverse complement strand
TTTACACCCCAACCCCCCGTTGCTACGAACGCCGCGCCTTCCCGCCCGCCAGCCCCGGGACCCGACGCCGCGATGAAGATCGTCGCCTGCAACTCGAACCGCCCGCTTGCCGAGGCGGTGGCCACGGCGCTTAACCTGCCGCTGACCAAGGCCTCGGTGCGGCGCTTCGCCGACATGGAGGTCTTCGTCGAGATCCACGAGAACGTGCGCGGCGAGGACGTGTTCGTCGTGCAGTCCACCTCGTTCCCGGCGAACGACAACCTGATGGAACTGCTGATCACGCTCGATGCGCTGAAGCGCGGCTCGGCGCGGCGCACGACCGCGGTGATCCCGTATTTCGGCTATGCGCGGCAGGACCGGAAGTCGGGGCCGCGCACGCCGATCAGCGCCAAGCTGGTGGCGAACCTGATCACCGAGGCCGGCGCCGACCGCGTGCTGACGCTCGATCTGCACGCCGGCCAGATCCAGGGCTTCTTCGACATCCCGGTCGACAACCTGTTCGCCGCCCCGATGTTCGCCTCCGACATCAAGGCGCGCTACGCCGGGCGCGACCTCATGGTGGTCAGCCCCGACGTGGGCGGCGTGGTGCGCGCGCGCCAGATCGCGACACGGCTCAACTGCGACCTCGCGATCATCGACAAGCGGCGCGAGCGCGCGGGCGTGTCCGAGGTGATGAACGTGATCGGCGAGGTCGAGGGCCGGCACTGCATCCTGGTGGACGACATCGTCGATTCCGCCGGCACGCTCTGCAACGCGGCCGAGGCGCTGATGAAGAACGGCGCGACCGGGGTGTCGTCCTATGTCACGCACGGCGTGTTCTCGGGCGGCGCGGTCGCGCGCGTCGCCGCGAGCCCGATCGAGATGATGATGACGACCGACTCCATCCTCGCGACCGAGGCGGTGCGCGTCAGCCACAACATCCGCCAGATCACCATCGCCCCGCTGCTCGCCGAGGCGATCCGGCGCATCAGCGAGGAGAGCAGCGTCTCGTCGCTGTTCTGCTGAGGCGCCGGGCTCGAAGCGGAAGCCAGGGCCGCGTCAGCCGGGCCGGATATCCGTCGCGTAGGTGAGCGTATCGCTGCGCGCGGCGAAGGTGAGCCCGCGCCGCGAGGCCCAGATGGCGGCCTCGTGATGCAGCGGAATCACGGCCGTCTCCGCCCGCACGGTCCGTGCCGCCCGGTGCAGCAGCGCCTCGCGCCTGGCGGTGTCGATCTCGCCGAGGGCCTGGCGCATCACGGCGTCGAGCGCCGGGTTCGAGTACTGGCTCTCGTTCGACGGGCCGAACCCGGCCGCCATGTCCTTGGTGCCGACGAGCTGCGGCACCAGCGTCCAGGTCACCGGCACCGGGCCGGCGCCGTGCAGCACCATCGAGTACTCGCCGCGACGCCATTCGGCGAGCCAGACGTTGAGCGGCACCGCGTTCACCGCGACCCGGATGCCGATGCGCGTGAGCGCCGAGGCGATCGCCTCGGCGACGCGGCGTCCGTTCATGTTGCGGTCCGACGGCGTGGAGAGGCGCACCTCGAAGCCCTGACCCCAACCGGCCTCGGCAAGCAGGCGCCGCGCCTGATCGGGATCGGGCGCTTCGACGGTGAGCGACGGATCATGGCCCGACTGGCCGGGCCCGATGATCTGCGAGGCCGGCACCGCGAGCCCGTCGAGAATCCGCTCGCAGATCGCCTGACGCGGGATCGCGAGGCTCACCGCGCGGCGCACGCGCGGATCGGCGAACGGGTTCTTGCCGCCTGTGCCGCCCATGTCGGCCTTCGGCGTCTCGCCCTGATGCACCTGGAGATAGGTGATCCGCGTCGAGACCGCCTGGTGGACCAGGAAGTTCGGATCGGCCCTGAGCCGCTCGACCGAGGTGGTCGAGGGATTGACGATGAAGTCGACATCGCCGGCGAGCAGCGCGGCCTCGCGCGCGCCGGCATTCGGGATGATGCGCAGCTCCGTGCGCGCCCAGCCCGGCTGCTCGCCCCAATGCGTCGGGTTCGGCTCCAGCACGAGGCGATCGCCGCGCGCGTAGGAGACGAACTTGAACGGCCCGGAGCCCAGCTGCGCGCGCCCCGTGGCGAAGTCCTCGCCGGTCGCTTCGGCAAGCCGCGCGGGCACGATGAACACCGAGGTCATCAGGTTGGGCAGCGCCGGCGTCGGCACCGACGTCATCACCGTGACCGTGTGCGCATCCGTCGCGCGCACCTCGCTCACCGGGCGGATCACGGTGGTGAGCGGCCCCGGCGAGTTGCGGATCGCGCGGATGCGCGCGATCGAGGCGACCACGTCGGCGGCGGTGACCGGGCTGCCGTCCTGGAACCGGACGTCGTCGCGCAGCGCGAACTCCCAGCCCTCGCTGCCGAGCGCGCGCCAGCTCCGCGCGAGGCGGGGCACCGCCTGCTGCTGCGCGTCATGCGCGGTCAGCGCGTCGAACAGGTGGTAGGCGACCGAGAGGTTGTAGGGGAAGGTGTGGAAATGCGGGTCGAGCGCGGTCCATTCCGCGTCGAACGCGACCCGGAGCGTGGCCGCGCCCTGGGCGCGGGATGCGCCCGGCAGGGCGGCGAGGGCAGCGGCGGCGAGGCCGAGCGAGCGGCGCGAGATCATGACGTGGTCTCCCGTTGCAGTCTTGTGCTTGTCCTGGCATCCGCACCGAGGGTGCTGAGGATGCCGGCGATGAAGCCGGTCGCGTAGGCGCGGCTGCGATGGCCCCAGACCGTGTCGCCGACCACATGCGGCACGTGGTCGTCGATCACGAAACCGTCGAAGCCTGCGTCGTGCAGGGTGCGCAGCACCGCGTGCGCATCGACCGTGCCCTCGTCGATGAAGGCCTCGGCGAAGCGCGGCAGCCGGCCCGCGACGCTGCGCAGATGCACGTAGTGGATGCGGCCTTCGCGGGCGAAGCGGGTGAGCGCGGCCATCATCGTCTCGGCGCCGGCCTCGGCGAAGGTGCCGGTGCAGAAGGCGATGCCGTGATTGGGGCTGTCGGCATAGCGCATCGCGCGGGCGAAGCCGGCCTCGTCGCGGAAGACGCGGGCGACCCCGTCGAGCGCGGGCACGGGCGGATCGTCGGGATGCAGCGACAGCTTCACCCCCGCTGCCTCGGCGACCGGCAGGACCGCATCGATGAAACGCTCCCAGCTCGCCCACATCGCGGCCTCATCGCGCTGCGGCAGCGTGCCGGTCGCGATCCGTTCGCCGATCGTATGGTCGTAGGCGGTGACCAGCGCGCCGCCACGCCCATGCGCGGCCTTCGCGGTGCGCCAGACCTGATCCGGAATCCAGGCATAGCCGAGCACGGGAATGCCCGCCTGGCCCATCGCGCGGATCGTCGCCTTGAAGTCCTCGATCTGCGCCTCCGCGCCCGGCAGGCCGAGCATCGCGCGGTCGAGCAGGTTGCGCGGCACGCCTTCGATGCATTCGAGCGCGAGCCCATGCGCCTCGACCGCGGCGCGCAGTTGGGCGAGTTCCAGTGCGTTCCAGCGGGTCGTCGGGGCGCGGGGGCCGGCCTCGGCGCGGAACTGCTTGTTCAGGAACGCAACCCACGCGGGCGAATCGAGATCGGGCTTGTTCACCGTCACCCCCGTGCAGCCGATCTGGCGCGCGAAGCGCAGATCGTCCTGGGTGAGCTCGCGGAACTGGCCGGCGACGAGACGCATGGGTATCCTCCCTTCGCGATCAAAGGAGATGTTTTTGATCAAATCAAGCGAAATCGATCAGACCAAGTGGACCGCCGAGGACCGCGCCCTCGACGCCCTGCGCCGACTGATCGTCAGCGGCGTTTGCCAGCCGGGCGAGAAGCTGACGGTGGCCGCGCTCGCGGAGCGGCTCGGCGTCAGCCCGATGCCCGTGCGCGCGGCGCTGCGTCAGCTCGCCGGCGAGGGGCTGGTCGATGCGGACGCGAACCGTGGTGCCCGCGTCCGCGTGCTGACCGGCGAGGACATCCGCAACCTCTATCGTTTGCGCGGCGCGGTGCTTGGCCTGCTGATCCCCGACGTGGTGCGGCACGTCTCGGAGGACGATCTCGATGCGCTCGAGGCGATCGAGGCGCGGTTCGAGGCGGCGGCGGCGAAGGGGGATGCGGCGGGGGCGATGGCGGCGAACCACGACTTCCATGCGGCGCTGCTCGCGATCGCACGCAACCGCGATGCGGCAGCGGTCATGGAGCGCACCTGGGCGCTGGTCGAGGCGCTGCGCCTCAGGCTCGGCTTCGGCCCCGGCCGGCTGCACCGGGCGGTGGAGGGGCACCGCGCGCTGCTCGCCGCGCTGCGCCGGCGCGACGCGGCCGAGGCGACGCGACTGGCGGTCACGTCCTCGGACAACGCGATGGCTGACCTGCTCTCCCGTGCAGGGCCGGCCCCCTTGCGTCCGCGCACGCCCCGACCCAGCATCCGGCGCCCGCCACCTCCGAGGAGACGCACATCATGAAGCTGTTCTACAGCCCCGGCGCCTGCAGCCTTGCGGCGCATATCGCCCTGCACGAGGCCGGCGCCAGGTTCGAGGGCCAGCGCGTGGCGCTGAAGGATGGCGCGCAGTTCCAGCCCGAGTACCTGGCGGTGAACCCGAAATCGAAGGTGCCGGCGCTGCTCCGCGATGACGGCTCGATCCTGACCGAGTGCCCGGCGATCCTGTTCTGGGTCGCGCGCAGCTATCCCGACAAGAAGCTGCTGCCCGAGGATGTCGAGGGCCAGGCGCGCGCGCTCGAGTGGATGAACTTCATCTCCGGCAGCCTCCACAATGGCGGCTTCACCCGCATCAGCCGGGCCGAGCGGTTCGTCGCCGATCCGGCGCACGCGCCGGCGGCGGCCGAGAAGGCGAAGGCCGATACCGCGAAGTACCTCAAGATCGCCGACGAGATGATCGACGGCCGCGACACCGCGCTCGCCTCCGGCCACTCGGTGGTGGACGACTATCTCTACGTGATGGCGCGCTGGGCCGAGCGCACCGGCAAGACCCTGGCCGACTTCCCGGCGCTGAAGCGGCTGCACGACCGCGTCGCCGAGCGGCCGGGCACCAAGGCCGCACTCGCGGCCGAGGGGCTGGCGTAGCGAAGCGGCGTCCATGCCGGCCGGCTACTCGTCGCCGGTCGGCATGGTCGCGCGGCCCGAGCGCTGGTGGCGGATCTCGCGCAGCACCGAGAGCCCGATCGCGGCGATCGTCAGCGCCATCAGCACGATCGTCACCTCGTTCTGCAGGAAGTAGTCCATCAGCGACATCCGCCGCGCGCGCGCGTCGTGCAGTCGGCCGCGATGTCGGTGATGCGGAACCCTGACGCGTTGCTCGCGACCGGCACGCCCGGCGGCACCAGCCGGTCAAGCTCGGCGAAGATCGCGCGCTTGAGCTCCAGCCGTTCCGGCGCCGCCTCGACCACGACCGCGGCCGAGCTGAAATCGACGGCATCGAGGCGTTCGACGGCGGCAAGCGCGCCGAGCGCATCCGGCTCGGCTTCCAGCTGGCCGAGCGAGCTCCGCACGCGCGCTCGCCGTTCGGGCGTGAGCCCGCCCGCCGGCTCGACCGCGCTCACGCGCCAGCCGCCGGCGAGGAAGATCGCGGCGATGTCGCAGCCCATCAGGCCGAGGCCGATCACGACGGCATGGTCCGTGGCCTGCGCTGTCCCTGCACGCGTCATGTCGTCTCCTTCCGTGTCGGCGATGACGGTCCTGCGGCGCGTCGGCGCCGGCGCGGCGCGAGATGGGCGGCGAGCGGATGCGCGAGATCGCCGCGACGCTCAACCGCGACGGTGTGCAGGCCGAGCCAGCGGGCCATCAGGCGCAGCTCCGCGGCGAGCGGCGCGAGCACCGTTTCCGTCGTCGCATCCGGTTCGAGATGGGCCGCGCGCACGCAGAGCCGGCCGGCGGCCCGATCGGCCTTCGGGTCAAGCCTGGCCGCAATCCGCTCGCCGAGCAGAAACGGCGGCACGTAGTAGCCATGGGTGCGCTGCTCGGCCGGCGTATGGATCTCGAGGCGGATGCGCGCGCCGAACAGCGCGTCGACGCGCTCGCGCTGCCAGATCAGCGGATCGAACGGCGCGAGCGGGGCGCGCACCTCGATGCGGCGCGGCACGCGCGCGCGGTGCCAGAGATCGGCGGTCTGGCGCCAGCCCTCGACGGTGACGGGAAGAAGCTCACCGGCCTCGACCAGCTCGGCGAGGCGGGCCTTGGTGTCCTCGACCGGGAGGCGGAAGTCGTCGCGCAGGCAGCGGGCGGTGGCGACGCCGAGGGCGGCGTCGGTGCGTCGAGCACCGCGCGCGGCAGCACGCGTTCGGTGAGATCGTAGACGCGCTCGAACGCGCCGCGTCGCGTCGCCGTCGTCACCCCGCCAGCCGAGAACAGCCATTCGAGCGCGCGCTTGCCGTCCGACCAGCCCCACCAGCCCCACCAGCCGCCCTCGCCCTTGTGCGCGTGGCTGAGTTCGGCGGCGGAGCGGGGACCGCGATCGGCGAGCTCGCGCCGCACCTCGTCGATCAGCCCGCCGCGGTCGCGTCCGAACGGGGCGAGGCCTGCATAGATGCCCTCGCCGCACGCCGCGCGCGCCATGCGCCAGCGCAGCGGCGTATGGAGCCCGACCGGGAGATAGGACGCCTCATGGCCCCGGTACTCGAACAGCGCGCGTCGCCGCCCGGCATAGGCGAGCGTGTCGAGATCGGCCGTCGCGTAGCAGCCGAGGCGCGTGAACCCGGCAGGGCATGGGCGCGTGCCAGCACGTTCACGGAGTGATCTGCACCACGCCGAGCCGCTCGATCATCGAACGCAGTGCGCGCCGGTCGGGGCTCGCGGCGTCGCGGTCGGCGCCGAAGCCCTGCGCGGCGAGCGCGACCCTGCGCGCCCCGGCGAGCGACAGCGTCTCGCGCGACCGCGCCATGCGTGTGGTCAGCCGCCTGCCGCCGGCGCCTCCGCCATCTGCCGCCGCTCGCGCGCGTAGCGCACCAGGGCGGCGAAACGATAGAGCCCGTGCACGAACTTGCCGTAGGGCATGGTCAGGAACAGCGCGAACACCACGCCGAGATGCAGCGCGAGCAGCATCCCCATCGCCGGCGTCGCACGCAGCACCAGCAGCAGCAGTCCGGTCAGGCTGGTCAGGAACAGCATCGCCAGGAACGCCGCGTCCATGCCGAAGCGGGCATCGTCGCGCAGCGCCGGATCGCGCGACCACTTGGCCGCCAGCAGCCCGGCCGGGCCGATCAGCAGGCCGATTCCGCCCACGGTGCCGAACACCACCGGCAGGTCCCACCACGGATAGGGGGCGATGCGCCCGAAGCCGTAATGATAGACCGTCGCCACCGAGGTCGCGGCGAAGCAGAGCAGGAAGCCGTAGAAGGTGAGGTGGTGGTACAGCCGGCGGGTGTCGGTCGGCCGCTCGTCGGCGCCGTAGCAGCCCACGCCGCCGCCGTCGAGATTGCGCAAGGTCGCGGCGTCCTTGATCGCCTGCCAGAGCGAGGCGGGCTCGGCGAGGGTCGCGGCCGGCTCGCCGATGTCGCGCCAGAACGCGCGCAGCCCCATCGCCAGCGCGACGAGCGCATAGAGGAAGGCCGCGCCGAACACCGCCACCATCGCGTCATGCGGCATCAGCCGGTAGAACGCGCCGGGGCCGGTGTGAGTGCCGAACAGCACGGCGGCGTCGTTCCAGGCGACGAAGCCGGCGATGAACACCGCCACGCCGAGGGCGGCGATCAGCGCGACCCAGAGCCCGTTGCGGTCGAACAGCGGCGCGAGTGCCGCCGGCCAGGCGTAGCGGCGGTAGCTGTCGGCGCGCACCGCCGCCAGCGTCTGCGGCACGTTCACCTGGAACTCGTGCGGCGGGGCGAACTGGCAATCGACGTAGCAGGCGCCGCAGGAGTGGCAGAGATTGGCGAGGTAGTTGAGATCGCCGTCCGGGAACGACCGGCGCATCTCCATCGCCGGGAACACCGCGCACAGCCCCTCGCAGTAGCGGCAGGAATTGCAGACCGTCATCAGCCGGTCCGCCTCGGCGAGCGGGGCCGAGGCGTGGCCGGGGGGCGTGTGCAGGCTCATGCGGCGTCCCTTCGCGCGTTGCGTCGCCGGTTCAGTTCGGCCGCGGCCTCGCGCCCGGCGATGCGGCCGAACACGGCGCCGATCGTCATGCCGATACCGGCGGCGTAGCCCTGGCCGAGCACATTGCCGGCCATGATCTCGCCGGCGGCGAACATGTTGGCGGCCTTCGTGCCGTCCGCCATCACCATGCGCGCCTCGCGGTCCACGCGCACGCCGAGATAGGTGAAGGTGATGCCCGGCCGCACGGGATAGGCATGGAACGGTGGCGTTTCGATCCGCCGCGCCCAATGCGTCTTCGGCGGAGCGAGCCCCTCGGTACGGCAGTCGTCGAGCAGCGTGTGATCGAAGGTGCCGGGCCGGACGGCGGCATTGAAGCCATCCACGGTCGCCTCGAGCGCAGCCGGATCGAGGTCGAGCTTGGCCGCGAGGTCGCGGATGCTGCCCGCCGTGATGGGCGGATAGAGCGAGGGCATGAACAGCGTCAGCGCCGGCGCATCGAAGATGATGTAGGCGATCTGGCCCGGCTGCTGCGCCACCAGCCGGCCCCAGATCGCGTAGCGCTTCGGCCAGATGTCCTCGCCCTCGTCGTAGAAGCGCCGCGCCTCGCGGTTGACGACGATGCCGAACACCACGCAGTCGAGCCGGGTGATGATGCCGCCGTCGAATTTCGGCGCGCGCGCGTCGATCGCGACCGCGTGGCACTGGGTCGGATCGCCGATCGGCTGCACGCCGGCATCCAGCAGCATCCGCAGCACGGTGCCGCGGTTGTAGGGCGTGCCGCGGATCAGGAAGTTCTCCGCCGCCTCGCCCCAGCCCTGCTTCAGCCATTCGATATTGGCCTCGAACCCGCCGCAGGCGGTGACCAGCACCTCGGCCTCGACGCGGTGTTCGCGCCCGCCCTCGCGCACTTTCGCGGCGAGGAAGACGCCGTCGGCGATGTCGAGGCCGACCACCTCGGCGTCGTAGCGCACACCGACACCGAGCCGCTCGGCCGTCAGGTAGAGCGCGTTCAGCATCGCCCGCCCGCCGCCGAGGAAGAACGAGTTGGTGCGGCCGAGGCTGAGCGTGCCGCCGAGCGAGGGCTGGAAGCGCACGCCCTGCTCCTGGATCCAGTCGAGCACCTGCTTCGACTCGGCGATCATCAGCCGGGCCAGCTCCTCGTCGGTGCGCCCGCCGGTGACGCGCATCAGGTCGTCGAAGAACTCCTCCTCGGTGTAGGGGCCGGACAGCGTGTCGGTCGCGCTGTCATGCGCGCAGCGCATGTTGCGGGTGTGGCGGGTGTTGCCGCCGCGATAGAATTTCGGCGCGGCCTCCAGCACCAGCACGCTCGCCCCCGCGCGGCGCGCGGCGATCGCGGCGCAGAGTGCGGCGTTGCCGCCGCCGACCACTAGCACGTCGTAGCGTTGCGACAGATCGGTCATGCTGCCCCAGCGGTTCCGGTACCGGCCACGCGGTCTGCCCGGCCGCCGGCACAGATATCGGGCAGGGGTCCGACGTCAAGCCGGGCGGCAGGAAGACATCGCTTGACGCTTGCGTTTGCCGGGAATGTTGGCAGTGATGCGGACCCGATAGGATGACGTTCGCCGGCTTCCCCCCGCCCGGCCCCATTCCCCGCACCGGGGACGCTCCCGGTCCGTCCGCGCCGCCGTCCCGGCGGATCGCGGCATGGACACGGGTCGGCGCCGGAACGGTCTGGTGGCCGGGACAGAGCGGCCTGCACGACCAGGCAGTACGAGGCGTCGATGACGACCGAGACGGCTTTCTCGCTGGCCACGCGCCAGAACCGCAAGGTGTTCGGCTTCGTCGGGCTGATCAGCGCGGTGATCAACCTGCTCGCACTGACCGGATCGATTTACATGATGCAGGTCTATGACCGGGTGCTGGCGACCCGGCACGAGAACACACTCCTGTATCTGACACTGATCGCTGCTGTCGCGATCTTTGTGATGGGCGTGTTCGAGTTCGTCCGCATGGCGGTGCTGAGCCGGGTCGCTTCCTGGACCGAGGAGACGGTGCTACCGCATGTGTTCTCGCGCTCGATCGATGCCGAGCTGGTGGACCGGCCATACCGGATGGAGGCGGCGCGCGACATGGCGATGTGGCGGGGCTTCCTCGCCAGCCCGGCGCTGACCACGCTGTTCGACGTGCCGTGGGTGCCGATCTATCTCGCGGTGATCTTCCTGCTGCATCCGTGGCTCGGCTGGGTGGCGACCGCGGGCGCGGCGCTCTTGTTCCTGCTGACGCTGATCACCGACCGGATGACCGCGCCGCTGCTGCGCCAGGCCAACATGCTCTCCACAGGCGCGCAGCGGCACGCCGAGGCGATGCTGCGCAATGCGGATGCGATCGACGCGATGGGGATGCGCCCGCACGTGATCCGGCTCTGGCACCGCCGCTTCTCGGAGGCGCTGCCGCTGCAAAGCACCGCGGCGGACCGCTCCTCGCTGCTGCTGGGCACGACCAAGGCGCTGCGGATGGCGTTGCAGGTGCTGATCCTGTTCGCCGGCGCGCTGCTGGTGCTGCAGGACCAGATCACCGGCGGGGCGATGATCGCCGCCTCGATCATCATGGGCCGGGCGCTCGCGCCGGTCGAGCAGATGATCGGCTCGTGGAAGACCACGGTGACCGCGCGGCAGGCCTATACGCGGGTGAACGCACACCTTTCTCGACCGCCCTTGCACGCACTCGCCAAGGCCGCCATGCCCGACGCGCAGGGCGCAGTCAACTTCGATCGTGTGTTTTTCGCCCTACCAAGCCAGGCGATTCCGTTCATCCGCAATGTCAGCTTCACGCTCGCGCCGGGCGAGACGCTGGCGATCATCGGTCCTTCGGCCGCCGGCAAGACGACGCTGCTCCGCCTGCTGCTGGGCCTCGTCCGCCCGTCCGGCGGGACGGTGATGATCGATGATCTCGATGTCTGGCAGTGGCCGCGCGAGACCTTCGGCCGCACGGTCGGCTACCTGCCGCAGACGGTCGATCTGTTCGACGCGACGATCGCCGAGAACATCGCGCGCATGGCCGAGCCGGACATGGACCGGGTGGTGGAGGCGGCGCGGCTGGCCGGCTGCGACGCGATGATCGCGGCCCTGCCCGAGGGCTACGAGACCATGCTCGGCGAGGCGGGGCTGCACGTCTCGGGCGGGCAGCGGCAGATGATCGGGCTCGCGCGCGCCTTCTACGACCGCCCCCGGCTGATCGTGCTGGATGAGCCGAACAGCAATCTCGACGGCGATTCCGAGGCGCTGCTGATCGAGAGCATCCGGCGCATCAAGGCGACGCTGAAGGCGACGGTGGTGTTCGTCTCGCACCGCCCGCCGCTGGTGCAGACCGCCGATCAGGTGATGCTGATGCGGGGCGGCATGGTGGAGATGTGCGGGCCGCGCGAGGCGGTGATGCGCCGGCTGCTCAAGCCGGTGGAGCCCGCGCAGGCGGTGGCGGCGGATGACATGAAGCGGGGAGCCGGCTGATGGGCACCGCGCTGATCCCCTATGAGCGCTCGCGCGCGCTGG
>CAZHMM010000120.1:0-11548 GCA_964533585.1 uncultured Elioraea sp. | reverse complement strand
GCGTCGAGGTCGCGCCAGTACCCGGGACCGAAGCGCTCGCCCACCTTGCGGGCGGTCTCGACCAGCATGCGCTGGTCCTCGGAGAGACGGAACTCCATGACGTCAGCTCCTCTCTTCCGCCGGCGGGCGCAGCAGGGCCAGCGGCTTCTCAAGGCAGGCGACGATGCGGGCGAGGAAGGCGGCAGCGGCGGCGCCGTCCAGCACGCGGTGATCGGCCGAGAGCACGAGCGTGACCTCCCGCCGCAGAGCAGGCGCGCCGTTGGCGTCGGGGCGGAACAGCGACTCCGTGGCGCCCAGGCCGAGGATCATTGACTGTCCCGGATTGACGATCGGCACGAGCAACCGCGTGCCGAACATCCCGACATTCGAGAGCGAGATACAGCCGCCTTCGAGCTCGTCCGCCGCAAGACGCCCTGCACGGGCGCGATCCACCAGCGCAGCGGCCCTTTCGGCCAGCGTGTCGAGCGGCAGCCGCCCGGCGTCGCGCAGCACAGGCGCGAAAAGGCCACGTGGCGTGTCAACCGCAAGCCCGACATCCGGCGCCGTGATCCGTCGCCAGCCCTCGCCTTCCCAGACGCGGTTCAGCTCCGGCATGGCGAGCAGGGCGCGTCCGATCGCCGCCAATACCGCATGCGTCACGGTCAGCCGGGGCGCGCCGGGAATCTCGCGCCATTCGTCGCGGAGGGCGAGCAGCCGGGAGATCTCGGCAACGGCGCCGACGTAGAAATGCGGCATCTCCTGCTTCGCCTGCGTCAGGCGCCGCGCGGCGGCAGCACGCACGCGGTCGAGCGGGATGAAATCATCTCTCACAGGTGCGGCTGCCGCGGCTGCAGGCACGTCCTTCGCCTTGATCCGTCCGCGCGGGCCGGTCCCCTTGACGGTCGTGATCTCGATGCCGCGCTCGCGCGCCAGGCGCCGGGCGAGCGGCGTGGCGAGAACGCGGCCTGCGGAGGCCGCCGGCCGCGGCGTGCCCGGTGCGGGTGGCGGCTCCATCGTGGCTGGCACCGGATCCGCCGCCGGCGGCGCCACCGCGGTCCAGCGCGCCACTGATGTGCCGACCGGCACGGTGCTTCCGGCCGGAACCAGCAGCTCAAGGATCTCGCCCTCGCCGGGCGCCTCGACGTCGGTTGTGACCTTCTCCGTCTCGACGACGAAGAGGATGTCGCCCGCCGCCACCCGCGCGCCGGGTTGCACGCGCCACTCGGCGAGCAGCCCCTCGGTCATGGTGAGACCGAGCTTCGGCATCACGATGTCGGCGACTGCCATCATTATGTCAGCGCCCGATGAAGGCGGCGGAGCGCTTCTCGAGAAAGGCGCGGCAGCCTTCATGCGCATCCGCCGAGTCCAGCACCAAGCCGATCATGGCGTGCTCGTGCGCCAGGGCCTGCGGCAGCGGCATCTGCCCGCCCTGACGCAGTGTGCGCTTGAGCAGCTTGAGGATCAGCGGCGATTTGGAGGCGCAGGACTCGGCAAGCTTCATCGCCTCGGCCATCAGTTCCGCCTTCGGCACCACGCGGTTGCACAGCCCGAGCTCCACCGCCTCCTGTGCCGTGATCTGGCGACCGGTGAACATGATCTCCCGCGCCCGGCAGGGAGCGATCTCGCGGATCAGGCGCTGCGTGCCGCCGGCGCCCGGAAAGAGGCCGAGATTGATCTCCGGCAAGCCAAGTCGTGCGGTGTCTGCCACCAGGCGGATGTCGGTGCAGAGCAGCAGTTCCGTCCCACCACCGAGCGCGAAGCCGTTCACCGCCGCGATGGTTGGCTTGTCGCAGGCCTCGACACGGTTGAAAGCGCGATGCAGGTCCTCGCCGAACTCGAGGTAGTGCCGCAGGCCCTGGCGGCTTTCGAGGTCGCCGATATCACCGCCGGCGACGAACGCCTTGTCACCTGCGCCGGTGATGACGATGACGCGGATGGTCGTATCGACCTCGGCGGCTGCGAAAGCGGTCTCGAAGGCCTTGAGCGTTGCCGCGTCGATCGCGTTCAGCGCCGCCGGGCGGTTGAAGGTGAGCACCGCGACGGCGCCCTTGGTCTCGGAGAGGATGAGGGGGTCAGCCAGCGGGGCCTCCTCTAGTCCAGGGTGCGGCGGACGGCGTCAGCGATGCGCGCGGCATCGGGGCGATAGGCGCGTTCGAGTTCCTTGGCAAAGGGCACCGGGGTGAAGGGCGCGCCCACGCGCAGGATCGGTGCGTCGAGCTCGTCGAAGCCGGTATCGGCCATGCGTGCGGCGATCTCGGCGCCGACGCCGAAGGCCTCCACCGCCTCCTGCGCGATGACGAGGCGATGCGTGCGCGAGAGGCTCTCCAGCACCGCCGCCTCGTCCCAGGGCTGCAGGCTGCGCAGGTCGATGACCTCCGCCTCGATGCCCTCAGCGGCCAGCGCGGCCGTCGCTTCCGTCGCCCAATGCACCGCCGCGCCATAGGCGACGATGGTCGCGTCGCGGCCCGGACGGACGATACGCGCGCGGCCGATCGGCACCGGCGCAAGCGTGTCCCCGACCTCGCCCTTCATGGCGTAGAGCGCCTTGTTCTCGACGAACACAACCGGGTCGGGATCGGCGATGGCCGCACGCAGCAGGGCATGCGCGTCGGCCGGGGTCGCGGGGCAGACCACCTTCAGGCCGGGGATGTGACAGAGCCAGGCTTCCAGGCACTGGGAATGCTGCGGCCCGGCCGAGAGGCCGCCGCCATGCGGCGTGCGCAGCACCATCGGAACGCCGCGCTGGCCGCCGAACATGAAGCGCGCCTTCGCCGCCTGGTTCACCAGCGCATCCATGGCCAGCGTGATGAAGTCCATGAACATGATCTCGGCGACCGGCTTCAGCCCCGAGAGCGCCGCCCCCACTGCGGCGCCGACGATGCCGGCCTCGCAAATCGGCGTGTCGCGCACCCGGTCCGGCCCGAACCTCTCGAGCAGCCCGCGCGTCGCGCCGAAGGGGCCGCCGGCGGCGCCGACATCCTCGCCGAGCAGGATCACCAAGGGGTCTTCCGCCATCGCCTCGGCGAGTGCGCGGTTGACGGCCTGGACCATGCGGAGCTCGGCCACGGTTCAGCCCCCAGCCGGCGCATAGACGCCCGAGAGCGCGGCCATCCAGTCTGCCAGCGGCGCGGCGCGGGCGGAGGCGATGCCGGCGTGCACGGCCTCGCGCGCCGTTGCTTCCGCCGCCTCCAGTGTCGCGGCCGGGGTGCCGGCGGCGAGCAGCGCGGCGCGGGCAAGGGCGATGGGGTCGCGCTCGGCCATGCGGCCGGCTTCCTCGGGGTCGCGGTAGCGCTGTGGGTCGCCCTCGAAGTGGCCCCGCCAGCGATGCGTGCGTGCCGCGATCACACGCGGGCCCTCGCCGCGGCGCAGGGCGTCGACCGCTTCCTCGGCCGCCGCGGCCACGGCGAAGACATCGTTGCCGTCGACCTCGACATGGCACACGCCGTAGGACGCGGCCCAGGCTGCGAGCCTCATCGCCACCTGCGTGTCGCTGCGGCTGAATTCGGCCCATCCGTTATGCTCGCAGATCATCAGCAGCGGCAGGCGCCAGATCGCGGCCATGTTCAGCGTCTCGTGCATCGCGCCTTCGGCCAGCGCGCCGTCGCCGAAGAAGGCAGCCGCGACGCCCCTGGTTCCGCGCAGGCGATGCGCCAGCGCCGCGCCGAGCGCGATCGGCGCGCCCGCGCCGACGATGCCGTTCGCCCCGAGCATCCCGCGCTCGAGGTCGGCGACATGCATCGAACCGCCGCGCCCGCGGCAGAGACCGGTGGACTTCCCCATCACCTCGGCGAAGAAGCCTTCCAGCGCCACGCCACGCGCCAGCGCGTGGCCATGCCCGCGATGCGTCGAGGCAACCGAATCCTCCGGTCCGAGCGCCGCGCAGACGCCGACGGCCACCGCTTCCTGCCCGACCGAGAGGTGAATGAAGCCCGGGACCTCGCCATCGGCGAAGAGGCGCGCCAGGGCGAGCTCTGCCTCCCGAATCGTCAGCATCGTGCGGAACAGCGCGACCGGGTCGGCCATGGCCGTCAGACCTGCAGGTACCGTACCTGGATGGACGGATCGGCGCGGAACTGCTCCACGCTGCCGCACCAGACGATGCTGCCCTTGTCGATCACCGCGACGCGCGTCGCCACTGCCAGCGAGAAGCGGATGTTCTGCTCGGCCAGCACGATGGTGGCGCCCATCTCCCGCAGCTTGCGGATCAGTGTGCCGATCTGCGCGGTAATCAGCGGTGCCAGCCCTTCCGAGGGTTCGTCCAAGAGCAGCACCGCCGGATTGCCCATCAGGCTGCGCGCGATGGTCAGCATCTGCTGCTCACCGCCCGACAGCCGGCCCGCCATTCGCCGGCGCAGCGGCACGAGTGCCGGAAAGACCTCGAAGGCGCGCGCAACGGTCCAGTCGGCGCCATGGGGTCCTGGCTTCTGTGCGATCTCGAGGTTCTCCTCGACCGTGTGCTCGGGGAAGACTTGGCGATCCTCCGGCACGAAGCCGATCCCTGCGCGCGCGATGCGATAAGGCTTGGCGCCCGCGATCTCCTGGCCGCGCAGCATCACCTTCCCCGCCTTAGGCGGCAACAGGCCCATAATTGCCTTGAAGGTGGTGCTCTTGCCCGCGCCGTTGCGGCCCATCAGCGCCAGCGTCTCGCCGCGATCGACCTCAAAATGCACACCGAACAGCACTTGGCTCGCGCCATAGGCTGCGTCGAGACCGGCGACGGAAAGCTCGGCGGTCACGACGCACCACCGGTCAGCCCATGCTCGGTGCCGAGATAGGCCTCGATCACCGCGGAGTTACGGCGCACCTCCTCAGGCGTGCCCTGGGCGAGCACGGCGCCATAGCGCAGCACCCGCACCGTTTGGGCGATGCGGAAGACGATGTCCATGTCGTGCTCGATGAAGATCAGCGTCATGCGCCGCGCTTCCCACAGACGGTGCACGCGCTCCATCATGCGCCATCGTTCCTCGGGACCCATGCCGGCGGTTGGCTCGTCGAGCAGCAGCACCTTCGGGTCGAGGGCGAGTGCCAGCGCGATGTCGAGCAGCTTCTGGTCGCCATGCGAGAGATGCTTTGCGCTCACGTCGGCAAGGTTGGTGAGGCCGCAGAGCGCCATCACTTCCGCCGCCCGCGCCGCAATGTCGGGCGGAGGGAAGGCGCGGAAGATGTCGGAGGTCCGTCCCTCGTGTGACAGGATTGCCGCAGCCAGGCTCTCCGCCACCGTGAAGCTCGGGAAGAGGTTCGCCACCTGGAAGGCGCGGCCGATGCCGCGACGGACGATGTCCTGGCGGTCGAGTCCGGTTATGTCCTCCCCATCCAGCAGCACGCGGCCCGCACTCGGCTTGGTCTTGCCGCTGATCAGGTGAAACAGCGTTGTCTTGCCGGCGCCGTTGGGGCCGATAATGGCTGAGAGCGTGCCCGCCGCGAAATCGAGCGAGACATTGTCCGTCGCCACCACGCCGCCGAAGCTGCGGCACAGCCCCTGGACTTCGAGCCGCCCTCCCCTCATCCGTTCCTCCGAGGACCGGGCAGGCCGCCATAGGTCGCCCAGGATCCGGCCACGAGCCAGCCCGCGTCCACCGGGAGATTGATGCCGGTGATGGCGCTGGCCGCGTCCGAACACAGAAAGCAGACGGCCTCGGCGATTTCCTCCGGCGTCACCATGCGGCCGAGCGCGCTGTTGCCCTCCAGCAGGGAGACATTGCGCTCACCCCTGTCGATCGCCGCCTGCAGGGCGGGGGTGCGGGTGAATCCGGGCGAGACTGCGTTCACACGGACACCCGAACGCCCCCATTCGGCAGCGAGGCAGCGCGTCATTGCGATCACCGCTGCCTTGGCCGGGGCATAGGCGTGCAACGGCATGGAACGGAGACCCGCGATCGAGGCGATGGTCACGATCGCGCCGCGCCCGCGCGCCGCCATCCGCCGTCCGAACGCGACTGCCGAGTTCCAGGTGCCGATCTGGTCGATGTGGACGACGTCCTCGACGTCCTTCTCCGGCAACTGCTCGGCGCGAAGCGGGCGCTGGATGACGCCGGCGGAGGTCACAAGGATGTCGACCTGCCCGAGCTGCGCTTCCACCGCCGCTACGGCCGCCTCGTTGGCGGCCATGGTCGCGACATCGAGCGCGAAGGCCGCGCCGCCGATCTCGCGCGCGACCGCCTCGGCGGGCGCCAGGTCTCGATCGAGCACGGCAGTCCTGGCACCGCGCGCAGCGAGGAGGCGGCAGCAGGCCGCACCGATGCCACTGGCACCACCGGTGACCGCGGCGACACGGCCGGCGAAGGCCTTCTCGCTCATGCGCGCTTCTCCCGGCGCTCGCGCCACACCTCCGCGATGTAGTCCAGCATCCCCTTGCGCAACACGAGCACGAGCACCAGCAGGATGCTGCCCATCACCAGCCCGTGGTGCTCGGTGAGGTTGGTGATGCGGTCATTGAGAACGAGGAAAAGCGCGGCGCCGGCTAGCGGCCCGAGGAAAACCGTCATGCCGCCAAGCATGATCATGAAGATCGCCTCGCCGGATGTGGTCCAGTACAGGAAGGTCGGGAAGGCGCCGGAGACGTAGAGGCTCATCAGCACGCCCGCGAGCCCCGCGAAGGTGCCGGCGATGACGAAGGCCGCCAGCCGGTAGCGGAAGATGGAGAGACCGAGGAAGGCCGCACGCTCGGGGTTGTCCCGCAGCATGCGCAGAGCAGCACCGAAAGGCGAGCGGACGATCTGCCGGAGTGCAACGACCGACCCGGCGAGACCCACCGCCGAGAACGTCGCGAAGTGGCGTGCATCGCCGAGGTCGATACCGAGGAAAGGCGGCTTCGGGATGCCGCCCATCAGCCCCTGGTCCCCGCCCGTCAACGACACCCAGGATATGACCGCGGAGTAGATCAGCATCTGGAAGGCAAGCGTCAGGAAGGCGAAGTAGATCTCCGAGAGGCCCACGCAGAGCGCGCCGATCGCGAACGCCAAGAGAGCAGTGATCGCGAGGGAGGCGAGGACAGCCGCCGGAATGGACCAATCACCCGACTGCATGAGCAGGCCGAAGGCATAGGCCCCAGAGCCGAAGAAAGCCGCATGGCCGAAGGAGATCAGGCCGGTCGTGCCGATCAGGAGGTTCAGCGACATGGCGACCAGGCCGAAGATCGCGAAGCGCACCGTGAAGTCGAGCACCAATGGCGCGCTGAAGGCGAATGCGGGAACTGCCAGCGCCGAGACAGCCAGCAGTGCGACCAGCAGATCGCCACGCCAGGAAAGGGCCGTCCTCATGCCAAGCGCTTCCCGGCAAGGCCGCTGGGCTTCAGCAGCAGGACCAGCGCCATCATCAAGAACATCGCCCCTTCCGTGAAAAGCGGAAAGCCGATCGAGCCGAAGGAGCGGGTGAAGCCGAGCAGCAGGGATGCGATCAGCGCACCCCAGATCGAGCCCATGCCGCCGATGACGGTGACGATGAAGCTCTCGATCAGGATCGAGACGCCCGCCCCAGGGACAACGGAGCGGATCGGCGCCGACAGCGCGCCGGCGAGGCCCGCCAGCAGCGCGCCGATCCCGAACACTGCCGCGAAGATCGCGGCCGTATTGATGCCGAGCGCGCCGACCATGCCGGGGTTCACCGCTGTCGCGCGCACCGTGCGGCCGAAGCGCGTGCGCCCCATGCCCCAGGCGAGCAGCGCCGCGATCGTGCCCGTGATGCCGAACAGGATAAGGTAGTAGTAGGGAATGATGCCGCCGGCGATGATCACAGGTGGGCGGCGGAAGGCGTCGGGCAGGTCCATCTTCAGGAAGTCGCCTCCCCAGACGATCTTCACCACGTCATCCAGGATCAGGATGATCGCGTAGCAGACCAGCAGCTGCATCAGTACATCGCTGCCGTAGATGCGGCTGAGCAGGAAGCGTTCCATCAGCAGGCCGACGACCGCGACGCCCAGCGCCCCCGCTGCCACGGCCGCCAGGAAGCTATCCGTCACCCCATAGGCCGTCAGCGCGAAGTAGGACCCCAGCATGTAGAGCGTACCGTGCGCGAAGTTCACGAGGCCCAGTACACCGAAGATGAGAGTCAGCCCGGAGGCGACCAGGAAGAGCAGCAGGCCGATCGTCAGCCCGGCCGAGACCTGGGTGACGAGGCAGGATGCCGACCCGAGACAGGAGGCGAGTTCGCCGAGCTCCATCGGTCGCTCTCGGGCGTTGCCGGGATCAGGCCCAGCCCTTCGCGCGCTTCCACTCCTGCTCGTGCCGGAAGATGGTCGCCCAGTCGGCCTGCACGATGTTCTCGACGAAGGGGGCGGTCGAGATGGTGGTGCCCCAGCCGATCGCGTAGCCGACCAGCGTCTGGTCCTCCGCGCGCATGGTTACTTTGCCGTCGGCGCCGAAGGGGCTGTCGATCGTCATGCCTTTGAGCGCGTTCGCAAGTGCACGGGGATCCGTGCCGCCAACCTTCTTCAACGCCTCGGTGAACAGGTGCACCGCGGTCGCTGCCTGCCAGGCCCAGTTGGTCGGGTAGGTCTGGTAGCGGCGGTTGTATTCCTCCGCAAAGGCCAGGTTGCTCGGCACGGCCGGGAAGGTTTTGAGATAGCGGTTGCCGGAATGCACGCCACGCGGCAACTGCCTGATCTGCTGCAGCGTGGTGTAGTCGGCCATGTTGACAGCGAAGAACTGCGACTGGTTGAACAGCCCGTAGAGCGAGGCCTGCTCAACGAAGGTCACGAGGTCGCCGGCCCAGAGACAGGAGTAGACCGCCTGCGGACGGCCCTGCATGAGACGCGTCACGTTCTCGGTGTAGTCAGGCTGGAACAGACGCGGCCAGGTTTCGCCGACCACCTGGACGTTCGGCGCGAAGGCCCTGAGGTATTCGAGAAACTCGGCGGTAGTGTCGCGGCCATAGGCGTAGTCGGGCGAGACGGTCATCCAGCGCGTCAGATTGCGCTGCTTCACCACCTCAGCCGCATAGGCCCCGCCGGCGATCGAATCGTGGATGCCTTGACGGGCCACGCGGAAGGCATTCCAGAAACGCTGGCGCGGATCGGCGGTGAGCGAGGACGTCTCCGAGTTCACATGCAGCGTGAGCGTGCCAGTCTCGCGCACCACCTCGTGCACGGCGAAGGCGCCACTCGAACCCTCGCAGTCGAACAACACATCGACGCGGTCGGAGGTGATCATCTCGCGCGCGATGCGCGCGGCCTCAGCCGGCACGCCGCGGCTGTCGCGCACGATCACCTCGATACGGCGCCCGCCCAGGCCGCCAGCGGCGTTGAACTTCTCGACCTCCATCGTCACCGCGTTGCGGGAGGAGATGCCGAGCTGCGCGACCCGGCCTGACAGAATTGTCGGGATGCCGATTTTGATCGGCTCGCGGTCCTGGCTGCGACCGATCCTCGGGAAACCGGTAACAGCCACGGCGGCGAGGGCCGCGCCGGCCTTCAACGTCGAACGGCGGCTGAGGCCGCGATCGTGCTTGGACATTGCTTCCTCCTGTTGGGGGCGCCTCGTTGCCGCGCCCCTCTGGGAGGAATCATAGGTCGCTGTCGGCCCGGCGGTCAACCGGCGCATGAATAGTGAATCAGAAATCATTTTTGTCGTGCGCCACCATCGCCGCTGCATGCTCTCCGGTCAGCGACGGTGCCGCCGCCTGCGATCCCGTGGCGCATCAGCTTCACATACGCGCGAATCAGCGCCTCCGGCGGCGCTTTGACGCGGCCAGCCGTGCCCTGGGCATAGCGGAGGCTCGTGTAGCTGCGCGTCGCGATGAGCAGGAACACCAGCGGCTCGATTTCGTCCTCGGCGAAGCAGGGCAGCGCGCCGCGGGCGCGGGCGCGTTCCAGGGCACGCTGGTAGTCCGCCGCGATATTGGCGAGATGGGCGCGAAAGCCCTTCGGTGCATAGACCGCCGCCTCATTCAGGATGCGCAGAAAGGCGGGGCGCTTCTGCAGGAAGCCGAAAAAGGCACGGAAGCGTCTCTCCTCTCGCGCCACCTCGTCGCGCTCGCCGCGCACCTCGCCGGCGATATGCCCGAGCATCTCCTGTCCCATCGCGGGCAGGAGCTGGTCGAGCAGATCCTGACGGGAAGCAAAGTAGTTGTAGAACGTACCCTGCGCCACGCCGGCGAGACTGGTGATGCGCCCGACCGAGGCGCCGGCATAGCCGTGCCTGCCGACGACCTTCGCCGCCGCGTCGAACAGCGCTTGGCGAATCTGTTCGGCCTTCTCCTGACGGCGGTTGGATCCGGCGGTGGGCTTCGCTTTCGCGGCGGCGATACGTGCGGTACGGGCCATGGCGTCGGTGACGGAGGTTGTCACGACTGGTCGGGCCGCGTCAAAACCCGGCACGGGCGACCGCTCGCTCGGGTGATCAGGCAACTCGAGCTGCGGCTTCATCGCGAAGTGCACGGTGCGGAGCGCACCTTGTTCTCCGCCATGACGGTTGTGCCCCGGCGTTACTCCTGATGCGCGGTGTGGCGGGCCATGGTGCCCGTGTCGCCGAAGGGCGTGACCTGCGCCCCGACTTCCCTCCGGTCAAAGGTGGAGTCCTGGGTTGCCGCCACGCCGATCGTGACGGTGTTTCTCGGTTCGGTCGAGCGCCGTTTCTCTGTTCCTGCCACACCCATCCAGGCCGTCGCGCGCAGCCTGGGTCAAGGCTGGCCGAAGGCCACCGGCGTAGCCGGCGCGCAGCGGCCTTGACGCAGGCGAGCACGGCGGCAGCCTCATCGAGCCGGGCGTCCGGCCTCCCAGCGCCAAATGCGGCCTGACCTCGTTGTAGTCCTGCCGCCACGCCGCCAGCACCACCCGCGCGTGCCACAGCGAGGTGAACACCGTCTCGTCCAGGCACTCATCGCGCAGCTTGCCGTTGAAGCTCTCCACATAGGCGTTCTGCTGCGGCTTGGCCCGGCGCGATGTAGTGCCAGGCCACGCCATGCTTCTGCGCCCAGGCCAGGATCGCCATGCTCGTCAGCTCCGTGCCGTTGTCGCTCACCACCGCCTCGGGATAGCCGCGCTCCGACGCGATCACGTCCAGCTCGCGTGCGACCCGGCGCCCCGACAGCGACGTGTCCGCCACCAGCGCCAGACACTCCCGCGTGCAGTCGTCCACCACGCACAGGACCCGGAACCGCCGCCCGTCCGACAGAACGTCCGACACGAAATCCAGCGACCAGCGGCGGTTCGGACCCGCCGCCTGAACCAGCGGCGCGCGGGTGCCGAGTGCCCGCTTGCGCCCGCCGCGTCGGCGCACCTGGAGCTTCTCCAGCCTATACAGCCGCCGCAGTTTCTTCTGGTTCAGCACCACGCCCTCGCGCGCCAGCAGAAACCCAAGCCGCCGGTAGCCGAACCGCCGCCGCTCCGCCGCCAACGCCCGCAGCCTTGCGCGCACCGCGGCATCGTCGCCGCGCCGCGACCGATACCGAACCACGCTGCGTTCCGCCCCCAGAACCTAGCACCCAGTTTCGCTGGAGCGTGAGTCGCGATTCAATGGTGCATGAGCAAGATCGCGGCAGCGACACCGATCGTCTTGACGGAGGCGGAGCGGGCCGAGTTGTGGAGTTGACCCGGTTCTGTGGACACCGACACGCTTTCGACGGAGGTGTTCCA
>CAZHMM010000119.1:0-11653 GCA_964533585.1 uncultured Elioraea sp. | reverse complement strand
GCCGCATCCTCCAGGCCGCGCTCTGGGCGAGGTCCGGGTATGCGGAGTCCATGCGAACAGCGCGCTCAGCGCGGCGTGACGGCGCATCCGGGGCATGGGTCTCCGTGGCCTGGGAAGGACCGCCCGACGGAACCCCTCCCGTCCCGGGGTGTCAAGCGCGCGCGACCCGGCCTATCGTGGACGTGTCGCGATGTCCTCTCCAACCGCCGAGAAACCCGGGCCGACCGTGCTGACGGTGCTGGCCGCGCTGCTGGCCGTGCACCTCGCCGGCATGGGCGCGTTCCTGGCCGTGCCGGTGCTCGCGCCGCTGATCGGCGCCAGCGCCGGGCTGCCGCCGAGTCTGGCCGGGCTGCACACCTCGATCGTCTATGCCGGCACGCTGGTCTCGGGGCCGCTCACCGGCGCGCTGATCCTGCGCTACGGCGCGGTGCGGCTGTTGCAGATGGCGCTGGCGGTGATCGCGGTCGGGCTGGCGCTCGCCACCATCGGCCCGGCCTGGGCGCTCGCGCTCTCGGCGCTGGTCTGCGGCGTCGGGCACGGGCCGCTGACGCCGGCGGGCAGCCAGGTGCTGCATACGCGTGCGCCAGCGCGGCGGCGCAGCCTGATCTTCGGCATCAAGCAGACCGGCGTGCCGGCCGGGGCGGCGATCATCGGCGTGCTCGCGCCCGTGCTCGCCCTCATCGTCGGCTGGCGCGGGGCGGTCCTCGCGGTCGCCGCGTTCGGGCTCGTGGTCGTGGCCGGGTTGCAGCCGCTGCGGCGCGGCATGGATGCGGAGGCCGACCCGACGCGGCCGATCTCCTGGCGCGGCGCGCTCGACAGCCTGCGGCTGTTCCGCGAGCACGCGCCCCTGCGGGCCATCACCATCGCCGCCTCCAGCTTCGGCATCGGCCAGTTCTGCTTCTCCTCCTTCTTCGTCGTCTTCCAGGTCGAGGCGCTGGGCTACGAGCTGGTCGCCGCGGGGGCGAACCTGGCGCTGGCCCAGGTGGCGGGCGTCATCGGCCGGGTCGGCTGGGGCGTGGTGGCCGACCGGCTGGCGCCTGCGCCGGTGCTGCGCTTCCTCGGCGCGGCGATCGCGGCCTCGTCGATGGCGCTCGCCGTGGCGACGCCGTCCTGGCCGCGCGAAGCGGTCGCCGCCGCCGGCATCGCCATGGGGGCGACCGCGATCGGCTGGAACGGCGTGCTGCTCGGCGAGGCCGCGCGGCTCGCCCCGCCGGGCCAGGCCGGGGCGGCGACCGCCATGCTCGGCGTGGTGTTCGCCCTGGTGATGCTGGCCGCGCCCAGCCTGTTCAGCCTGCTGGTGCAGACGACCGCCGGCTACGCTGCCGGGTTCGGCCTCTGCGCCGCGGCGGGCATGGTGGGCGCGCTGGCGCTCGGGCCGGTGGCGCGGGCCGGCCTCACCCGCTCGTGACGGGCACAGGCCCAAGACGCGCGCGCCGGGACGTGCGATAGCGCGGCCATGCAGACGTTCCTGATCATTCTGGTCGCGATCGCCATGCTCGCTACCCTCGGCGTGCTGTTCGCCGGCGTGGTCGGGCTCGCGCGCGGCAACGACCCCGCGCGCAGCAACGTGCTGATGCGCTGGCGCGTGCTGCTGCAGTTCGGCGCCATCCTGCTGTTCATGCTGCTGGTGACGCTGGCGCGCGGCTGACCGCGGGGGTCCGGCCCGCCCGGTTTTGACTTGGCGGCGGCGCCCGCCTATGGTCCCGGCCGTTTTGTTGCAGGCGCGAAGAAACCCCGCCGCGGAGGCGCCGCAGGCGGGAGGGAAGTGGCGGGCCGCCCTCGGGCGGGCTGCTTCCCCGCGCCCCGGAGAGACGGCAGGTCACGCATGAAAATCCTCGTCCCGGTCAAGCGGGTGGTCGACTACAACGTCAAGATCCGGGTGAAGTCGGACGGTTCGGGCGTCGATACGGCGAACGTGAAGATGTCGATGAACCCGTTCGACGAGATCGCCGTCGAGGAGGCGGTCCGGCTGAAGGAGAAGGGCAAGGCCAGCGAGATCATCGCCGTCTCGGCCGGCATCGCCGCCTGCCAGGAGACGATCCGCACCGCGCTGGCGATGGGCGCCGACCGCGGCATCCTGATCGAGACGGATGCCGATCTCCAGCCGCTCGCGGTCGCCAAGCTGCTGCGCGCGCTGGTGGCGAAGGAGACGCCCGGGCTCGTCATCATGGGCAAGCAGGCGATCGACGACGACATGAACGCGACCGGCCAGATGCTCGCCGCGCTGCTCGGCTGGGCCCAGGGCACCTTCGCGAGCAAGGTCGAGCTCGGCGACGGCCGGGTGACGGTGACGCGCGAGATCGATGGCGGGCTCGAGACGGTCGATCTGAAGCTGCCGGCGATCGTCACCACCGATCTGCGCCTGAACGAGCCGCGCTACGCCTCGCTGCCGAACATCATGAAGGCGCGCAAGAAGACGATCGAGACCGTCAAGCCGGCTGAGCTCGGCGTCGATGTGACGCCGCGGCTGACCGTGCTGAAGGTCGAGGAGCCGCCGAAGCGCAAGGCGGGGGTGAAGGTCGCGTCGGTGGCGGAGCTGGTGGCGAAGCTCCGCACCGAGGCCAAGGTCATTTGAGGAGAGGCGCGATGGCGATCCTGGTTCTGGCCGACCATGACGGCCGCCACGTGAAGCAGCCGACGCGCAGCGCCGTCGCCGCGGCCGAGCGGATCGGCGGCGAGGTGCATGTGCTGGTGGTGGGCGAGGGTGTGGCCGAGGCGGCGCAGGCGGCGGCGAAGCTGCCCGGTGTCGCCAAGGTGCTGGTGGCCGACGCGCCCACCTACGCCCATCCGCTCGCCGAGCCGCTCGCGGCCCTGCTGGCCAAGCTCGCGCCTGGCTATTCGCATCTGCTCGCCCCCTCGACCACCACCGGCAAGAACGTGATGCCGCGGCTCGGCGCGCTGATCGACGCGCAGCCGATCAGCGACATCGCCGGCGTGGTCGATGCCGACACCTTCGTCCGGCCGATCTATGCCGGCAACGCGCTGGCGACCGTCAAGTCGTCGGATGCGATCAAGGTGATCACCGTGCGCGCGGCGAGCTTCGATCCGCTGCCCGAGGAGGGCGGCTCGGCCACGATCGAGCCGGTGGCCGCGGCGGAGGACCCGGGGCTGTCGCGCTTCGTCGGCCAGGAGCTCTCCAAGTCCGAGCGGCCCGAGCTGACGGCCGCGCGCATCGTCGTCTCGGGCGGGCGCGGCATGGGCGCGGGCGAGAACTTCAAGCTGATCGACGCGGTGGCCGACAAGCTCGGCGCGGCGGTCGGCGCCTCGCGCGCGGCGGTCGATGCCGGGTTCGTGCCGAACGACTACCAGGTCGGCCAGACCGGCAAGATCGTCGCGCCCGAGCTCTATGTCGCGGTCGGCATCTCGGGCGCGATCCAGCATCTCGCGGGCATGAAGGACAGCAAGGTGATCGTCGCGATCAACAAGGACGAGGAGGCGCCGATCTTCCAGGTCGCCGATTACGGGCTGGTGGCGGACCTGTTCACCGCGCTGCCGGAACTCGCCGCGGCGCTGGACAGCAAGTGATGACGATGGACGCGAAAACGACCCCGGGAGCGGCGCAGGCGACGATGGACACTCCGGCGATCGGCGCGATCGGCGTGATCGGCGCGGGCCAGATGGGCAGCGGCATCGCGCATGTCGCAGCACTCGCCGGGCTGACGGTGACGATGATCGACGTCAAGCCCGAGGCGCTGGAGCGCGCGCGCGGCGTGATGGCCAGGAACATGGACCGCCAGCTCGCCAAGGGCACGATCTCGGCCGCGGACAAGGACGCGGCGCTGGCGCGCATCACCACCGGCACCGACTACGCGCTGCTCGCCGAGGCCGATCTCGTGATCGAGGCCGCGACCGAGAAGGAGGAGATCAAGAAGGCGATCTTCAAGGCGGCCTGCCCGCATCTGAAGCCCGCCTGCCTGATCGCCACCAACACCTCCTCGATCAGCATCACGCGGCTTGCGGCTGCGACCGACCGGCCGGCGAAGTTCATCGGCATGCATTTCATGAACCCGGTGCCGGTGATGAAGCTGGTCGAGGTGATCCGCGGCATCGCCACCGACGAGCCGACCTTCCAGGCGATCCAGGCGCTGGCCGCCAAGCTCGGCAAGACCACCGCGGTGGCCGAGGATTTCCCCGCCTTCATCGTCAACCGCATCCTGGTGCCGATGATCAACGAGGCGGCCTATGCGCTGTATGAGGGCGTGGGCGACATCCGCTCGATCGACACGGCGATGAAGCTCGGCGCGAACCACCCGATGGGGCCGCTGGAACTCGCGGACTTCATCGGCCTCGATACCTGCCTGTCGATCATGCAGGTGCTGTACGAGGGGCTGTCGGACAGCAAGTACCGGCCGTGTCCGCTGCTGGTGAAGTATGTCGAGGCGGGCTGGCTCGGGCGGAAGACCGGCAAGGGCTTCTACGACTATTCGGGCGAGACGCCGCGGCCGACGCGATAGCGCCGCGTCAGGTCACCGTCTCCAGCTCGTCCTCGGAGAGCCCGCCCGGCACGATCACCAGCGGCGTGCGGAGCTGGCGGTTGTAGCGGCCGGTCAGCGCCGTGATCAGCGGCCCCGGCCCCTCCGACGAGGTGGAGGAGGCGAGCACCAGCACGCTGAGCCCCTTCTCCTCGGCGAGCAGCTTGAGCAGCTCGTCGCGCGCCTCGCCCTCGCGCAGATAGAGCACCGGCATGGTGCCGGTGATCCGGTTCACCTCGGCGGCGAGCCCCTGCAGCATCTGCTCGGCCTCGGCGCGGCGCTCCTCGCGCATCATCTCCTCCACGCCCGCCCATTCCGTCTGGCCGGGCGGCTCGGTGACGCGCAGCAGGGCGACGCGGCCGCCGCCGCGCGCGGCGCGCAGCGCGGCGTAGCGCAGCGCCACCGCGCGTTCGGGGCTGTCGTCCACCACCACGAGGAAGGTGCGGTCGCGCCGCGCGGCCTCGTGCTCGGCGGACTTGGAGGCGGAGATCTCATCGGTCATGACCGCGCATCATACCCGGCCACCCCGGCATCGCGCGAGCGTGTGTCAGTTCCGCCGGAACAGCACGCTGCCGGCCCAGCCGGCCAGCGCCGCGATCAGCACCGCGCCGAAGCCGTAGAACCAGGAATGGTCGTGCGCGAAGCGCCAGATCTCGGCCGAGGTGCCGACCCGGCGCACCGCCAGCGATACGTCCCGCGCGGCGATGATCCGGCCGTCCTGCACCGCGAGCACGTCCACCCGGTACGGTCCAGGAATGACGGTCGGCGGCAGGAAGACGCGGGTGTGGAAGAGCCGGTCGCCGACCAGCGTCACGCCGCCATCCTCCTGGCGATACAGTCCGGCATCGACCTTGATCTCGACCAGCGCCTCGCGGAACGCGGGCTCGTCGCGCGGGCCTTCGGGGCGGAGCGGCAGCGCATCCAGGCCGAGCCGGAGCCGCTGGCGCTCGCTCTCGGGCAGGATCTCGGCGAGCGGCCGGGTCGAGGCGATGGCGTAGAAGGTCGGCGCGGTGTTGAAGATCTCCGACGCGCCGTTCACCCACATGCCGGCGATGCGCGTCTTCTGCCGCACCACGAAGGGCAGCGCCGGGCCGCGCACGGCCACCACCAGGTCGGCCGGCGCGGTCTCCTTGGCGCCGAACACCAGCAGCTCGGCGCCGGTGAAGCCGGTGGTGACCTCGATCTCGCGCTGCGACAGCTCCGCCACCAGCGCCGCCGCCGGCGACGGGGCGAACAGCGCCGCGGCGAGCAGCGCGGCGGCGAGGCGGCGTGCGCGGCTCACAGCACCGGCTCCACCACGAACAGCGCCTCGGGCCGGCGGAACAGGTTGATGCCGAGCTCGAGCGCCACCATCAGCACCAGCAGGCCCAGGAGCCCGCGCGTCTCCTCGCCACGCAGCCGCGAGCCCATCGCCGCGCCGAACTGCGCGCCGGCGACCGCGCCGGCCATCAGCAGCAGCGACAGGATCACGTCCACGCTCTGCGTGCTCACCGACTGCATCACCGTCACCGCGGCGGTGACGAACACCACCTGGAACAGCGAGGTGCCGATCACCACCCCGGTCGGCATGCCGAGCAGGTAGATCATCGCCGGCACCAGGATGAACCCGCCGCCCACGCCCATGATGGCCGACAGCAGGCCGATGCCGAAGCCGATCAGCACGGGCGGGATGACGCTGATGTAGAGGCGGCTCTGGCGGAACCGCATCTTCAGCGGCAGGCCATGCATCCAGAAATGCTCGTGCAGGCGGCGGCGGACCTGCCGACGGCGGCGCAGCAGCGCGCGCAGGCTCTCGGCCGCCATCAGCGAGCCGACGATGCCGAGCACGACGACGTAGAACAGCGCGACGACGAGATCGAGCTGGCCGAGACTGCGCACCAGCACGAAGATCTGCACGCCGAGGGCCGAGCCCGCGAGCCCGGCCGCGGTCAGCACCGCGCCCATTTTCGCGTCCACGTTGCCGCGCCGCCAGTGCGCGATCAGGCCGGAGATCGAGGCGCCCATGGTCTGGTTGGCCGAGGTCGCCACCGCGACGGCCGAGGGGATGCCGATGAAGATCAAGAGCGGCGTCATCAGGAACCCGCCGCCGACGCCGAACAGGCCGGAGAGCAGGCCGACGGCGAGGCCAATGCCGACGACCAGCAGGACGTCGACCGACATTTCGGCGAGGGGGAGGTAGACCTGCATTCGAAACGACTCGCGGCGGCCGCGGCAGAGTGGGCCGCACGGGCGGAGGGAACAAGGCTAAACGGGCGGAAGTGAGGAAGGATTGAAGAAAAAATGACCCGGGGGACCACGCTGGTCCCCCGGACCCCCTGCACTCGGGCGCGCCTCCCGCTGGTCGGCGCGCGGCCCCCGACCAACGGGAGGGGGCCTCAAGGCGGGGGCCAATGGGCCCCCGGGGCTAATGCCTTTCCTTGGTCGCGCCGAAGCGCAGCGCCGGCCATTCCTCGATCGCGCGGTTCAACTGCCACCGGCTCGGTGCCAGGAACACCGGATCACCATCGCGATCCTCCGCGATCGCACCGCGATGCCGCTCGACGAACCGCGCCACCTCGTCGCGCGCCCCGGCGATCCAGCGCGCCGCCTCGGCCGGCGCCGTCTCCAGCGCGATCTTCACGCCGTACTCGGCCATCATCCGGCTCTCCAGCACATCGAGCTGCAACTGCCCGACCACGCCGACGATCCAGTCCGCGCCGATGACAGGCCGCAGCACCTGCACCACCCCCTCCTCGGCGAGATCCTCCAGGCCCTTGCGCATCTGCTTCGCCCGCATCGGATCGGCGAGCCGCACCCGACGCAGGATCTCGGGCGCGAAATCCGGCAGGCCGGTGAAACGGATCGGCTCGCCCTCGGTCAACGTCTCGCCGACGCGCAGCGTGCCGTGGTTCGGAATGCCGATGATGTCGCCCGGATACGCCTCCTCGGCGAGCTCGCGGTCCTGGGCGAAGAAGAAGATCGGGTTCTGCACCGCGAGCGCCCGGCCGGTGCGCGTCGGCGTGAGCCGCATGCCGCGCCGGAACCGCCCGGAACAGAGCCGCACGAACGCGATCCGGTCGCGATGCTGCGGGTCCATGTTGGCCTGCACCTTGAACACGAACCCCGTGGTCGCCGGCTCGTCGGGCTCGACCGCGCGCGGCTCGGCCGGCTGCGGCCGCGGCCCGGGCGCATGCGCGGCCAGGAAGTCGAGCAGCGGCGCGACCCCGAACCCCCGCAGCGCCGAGCCGAAGAACACCGGCGTCAGGTGCCCCTCACGATACGCCTCCGCGTCCGGCGCCGGACAGGCCGAGAGCGCGAGCTCGGCCTGCTCGGCCAGGGCCGCGCGCGCATGCTCCGGCAGATACTGCGCCAGCGCCGCATCCTCCGGCCCCGCCACCGCCACCGCGCGCGCATAGCCGGCCGTGCCGTCCTCGCCCGGCAGCAGCAGGCGGTTGCCGCGCAGGTCGTAGAGCCCGTGGAAGTCGGTGCCCATGCCGACCGGCCAGGTGACCGGCGCGGTGTCGAGCGCGAGGCTGGAGGCGATCTCGTCCATCAGCGCGAACGGATCCTGGCCCTCGCGGTCCACCTTGTTGATGAAGGTCGCGATCGGGATGTCGCGCAGCCGGCAGACCTCGAACAGCTTGCGGGTCTGGCTCTCGATGCCCTTGGCCGCGTCGATCACCATCACCGCGGAATCCACCGCCGTCAGCGTGCGGTAGGTGTCCTCGCTGAAGTCCTGGTGGCCCGGCGTGTCGAGCAGGTTGAAGGTGATGCCGTCCCGCTCGAAGGTCATCACCGACGAGGTGACGGAAATCCCGCGCTTCTGCTCGATCTCCATCCAGTCCGAGCGCGCCCGGCGGCGGTCGCCGCGCGCCTTCACCTCGCCGGCGAGCCGGATCGCGCCGCCGGCGAGCAGCAGCCGCTCGGTCAGCGTGGTCTTGCCGGCGTCCGGGTGGGCGATGATCGCGAAGGTGCGGCGGGGGCTCGCGGCCTGCGCGGCAGGCCGGCCCGGCAAGGGTCCGTCGTTCATGATGCCCGGCACCATGCCGAAGCGCGGCGCGCGGCGCCAGCGCGACCTGCGCGGATCGCCCCTGCGCGCGGGGCGGCGAGGGCGTTTTTCTGTTGCATTGCAGCATGGCCCTTCCCATGTGCGGTCCATGCCCCAGCAGACGACCCCCACAAGGGCCGCCGGCCGCGCGGCCGCGCCCTCCGGACAGAAGCGGATCGAACTGGCCCTGCAAGGCGGCGGGGCGCACGGCGCCTTCACCTGGGGCGTGCTCGACCGGCTGCTGGCCGACGAGGCGATCGCGATCGAAGGCGTGAGCGGCACCTCCGCCGGCGCCATGAACGCCGTGGTGGTGGCCGACGGGCTGGTGCGCGGCGGCCGCGACGGCGCGCGCGCCGCGCTCGAACGGTTCTGGCGCGCGGTCAGCGACGCCGCGCGCTGGAGCCCGGTGCAGCGCACCTGGCTCGACCACGCGCTCGGCCGCTGGACGCTCGATCTCTCGCCCGGCTATCTGGCGATGGACCTCGCCAGCCGCCTGCTCTCGCCCTACGACACCAATCCGCTCGACATCAATCCGCTGCGCGACCTGGTGCGCGCGATGGTCGATTTCGACAACGTCAACCGCTGCGACGCGTTGAAGGTGTTCGTCGCCGCGACCAATGTGCGCACCGGACGGCCGCAGGTGTTCCGCCAGCCGCGCATCACCCTCGACGCGGTGATGGCCTCGGCCTGCCTGCCCTTCCTGTTCAAGGCGGTCGAGATCGATGGCGAGGCCTACTGGGACGGCGGGTTCATGGGCAATCCCGCGCTCTATCCGCTGGTCGACGAGTGCGACGCGCGCGATCTCGTGATCGTGCAGATCAATCCGCTGCTGCGCGCCGAGGTGCCGACATCGGCGCGCGACATCCTCAACCGCGTCAACGAGCTCAGCTTCAACGCCTCGCTGATGAAGGAGCTGCGCGCGATCCTGCTGCTGAAGCAGCTGATCGACGCCGAGGGGCTGGAGCGCGAGCGCTACCGCGACATGCTGATCCACCGCATCCACGCCGAGGCGGAGATGGCGGCGCTCGGCGTGTCGTCGAAGCTGAACGCGGAATGGGCGTTCCTCGAACACCTGCGCGACATCGGCTGGCGAGCGGCCGATCGCTTCCTGGCCGAGCATCGCGACGATCTCGGCGCGCGGTCCACCTATCCGCTCGACCACGTGCTCTGGGGCAGCGTACGCCCCGCCGCGATCGCCGACGGCGCCGGCGCGGAGGACGCGGCGTGACCGGCATCATCGGCGTCGGCCTCGCGCTCGGGCTGCTGATCTTCCTCGCCTATCGCGGCGTGACGGTGCTGATCCTCGCACCGCTGATGGCGCTGCTGGCCGCCGCCTTCGACGGCGGCGTGCCGCTGCTCGCCACCTACACCCAGGTGTTCATGCGCGCGGCCGGCGACTTCATCGTGCCGTTCTTCCCGCTGTTCCTGCTGGGCGCGGTGTTCGGCAAGCTGATGGACGACAGCGGCAGCGCGGAGGCGATCGCGCGCGGCATGGTCGCCCGCCTCGGCGCCGAGCGTTCGATCCTCGCCGTCGTGCTCGCCTGCGCGGTGCTCACCTATGGCGGCGTGTCGCTGTTCGTGGTCGCCTTCGCGGTCTATCCGGTCGCCGCCGCCCTGTTCCGTCAGGCCGACATTCCCAAGCGGCTGATCCCGGCGACGATCGCGCTCGGCGCCTTCACCTTCACCATGACCGCGCTGCCGGGCACGCCGGCGATCCAGAACGCGATCCCGATGCCCTATTTCGGCACCACGCCCTTCGCCGCGCCGGGACTCGGTGTGATCGCGGGGCTGGTGATGCTCGGCATCGGCCTCGCCTGGCTCTCGTTCCGCGAGGGTCGGGCGCGCGCGGCCGGCGAGGGCTACGGCGCGCCGGCCGACGGCGCGGTGATGCCGGACAAGACCCTGCGCGAGCGGGCCCAGGGCGAGGGCTTCGACCTGATGGAGATCGGCGCGCATCCGCCTGTCGAGGCGCGCGCGCTGCCGCCCTTTGCGCTCGCGGTCGCGCCGGTCGCGCTGGTGGTGGCGCTCAATCTCGTCTTCACCGCGCTGGTGATCCCGCGCCTGGACACGTCCTATCTCGCGCAGCCTCAGTACGGCGCGACCGACATCACCGCGGTGCGCGGGCTCTGGGCGATCGTGCTGGCGCTGACGATCGCGATCGTCGCGATCGCGGTGGCGAACCGCGCGCGACTGCCGAAGCTCACCCGCTCGCTCGATGACGGGGCCAACGCCTCCGTGCTGCCGATCTTCAACACCGCCTCGCTGGTCGGCTTCGGCGCGGTGGTCGCCTCGCTGACCGCGTTCGAGACCATCCGCGACGCCGTGCTCGGCGTGGGCGGGGGCAATCCGCTGATCTCGCTCGCGGTCGCGGTGAACGTGCTCGCCGGCATGACCGGCTCGGCCTCGGGCGGCATGAGCATCGCGCTGAAGACGCTGGGCCCGACCTATCTCGAGCTCGGCCAGGCGGCGGGGATCGCGCCCGATCTCCTGCACCGCGTCACCACGGTCGCCACGGGCGGGCTCGACGCGCTGCCGCACAACGGCGCGGTGATCACGCTGCTCGGCATCTGCGGGCTGACGCACCGCCAGGCCTACGGCGACCTGTTCGTGGTCGCCGCCCTCGGGCCGATCGTGTCGCTGGTGGTGCTGATCGCGCTGGGGACGGTCGTGGGTACGTTCTGATCGCGGCAGGGGACGGCGCCCTGCCGGCTCGCCTATCATCCGCCTCCCACGCATCGGAGACCGCCCGCCATGGACCAGGAGACGCTCGCGCGGCTGCGCGCCCGCTACGCCGAGGCCAAGCCGGGCGAGGTGTTCGATCCGCGCTTCGCGGCGATCGCGCGCGCCTATTTCGCCGAGGGCGGGCGCCGGCGCTGGCCGTTCGAGGGGCCGGCGAGCCTGCTCTCCGCGCCGCTCGACCTGGCGGCGGCCGAGGCGGCCGATCTCGGCGGGCTCGACATCGCGCTCATCGGCATCCCGATGGATCTCGGCGTCACCAACCGCGCCGGCGCCCGGCTCGGGCCGCGCGCGGTGCGCGCGGTCGAGCGCATCGGCCCCTACGACCCGGTGCACGACCTCGTGCCGCTGAGCCGCGGCCGCATCGCCGATATCGGCGACATCGCCCTGCCGACGCGCTATTCGCTCGAACGCTGCC
>CAZHMM010000118.1:0-11693 GCA_964533585.1 uncultured Elioraea sp. | reverse complement strand
GGGGAGCCGCCCCGCGCCCAGGCGGAAATCCGCCGTCACCCGGCCAGCGCGGCCTCGATCTGGCGCGCCACCTCGTCCATCGCCGCCATGCCGTCCACGCTGACCAGCCGCCCCTGCGCCTCATAGTACGGCAGCAGCGGCGCGGTCTGGCGGTGATAGGCGTCGAGCCGGGCGGCCACCGTCTCGGCCCGGTCGTCGGCCCGGCGGGTGAACTCGGTGCCGCCGCAGGCATCGCACACGCCCTCGACCTGCGGGCGCTTGAACCGGTCGTGGTAGCCGGCGCCGCACTTCGCGCAGGTGAAGCGGCCCGAGATCCGCTCGACCAGCGCGGCATCGTCCACCTTCAGCTCGATCACATGGTCGAGCCCCCGCCCCTTCTCGGCCAGCATGCGGTCGAGCGACTCGGCCTGCGCGACCGTGCGCGGGAAGCCGTCGAGGATGAAGCCCTTGGCGCAGTCCTCGGCCTCGATCCGCTTCGCCAGCATCTCGGTGATCAGCGCATCGGGGACCAGCGCGCCGGACTCCATGATCGACTTCGCCTGCTGACCGATCCGGCTTCCCGAGGCGACCTCGGCCCGCAGCATGTCGCCGGTCGAGATCTGGGCGACGCCGTGCTTGGCCTCCAGCCGCTTGGCCTGGGTGCCCTTCCCCGCGCCGGGGGGGCCGAGCAGGATCAGGTTCACTTGCGCGCCCCCCGCAGCCGCGCCTTCTTGATCAGCCCCTCGTACTGGTGCGCGATCAGGTGCGACTGGATCTGCGCCACCGTGTCGATCGTCACGGTGACGATGATGAGCAGGGACGTGCCGCCGAAGTAGAACGGCACCGCGTAGCGTGAGATCAGGAACTCCGGCAGCAGGCAGATCACCACCAGGTAGAGCGCGCCGACCGTGGTCAGCCGCGTCAGCACGTAGTCGAAGTATTCGGCGGTGTTCTGCCCGGGCCGGATGCCGGGGATGAAGCCGCCGTACTTCTTCAGGTTGTCGGCCGTCTCGGTCGGGTTGAACACCACCGCCGTGTAGAAGAAGGCGAAGAAGGCGATCATCGACGCGTACAGGATCATGTAGAGCGGCTGGCCATGCGCCAGCGCCGCCGTGATCGGCTGCAGCCACTCCGGCCCGCCCTCGGCCGAGAACCCGGCCACCGTGACCGGCAGCAGCAGCAATGACGAGGCGAAGATCGGCGGAATCACGCCGGCGGTGTTGATCTTCAGCGGCAGATGCGTCGAGTCGCCGCCGAACATCCGGTTGCCGACCTGGCGCTTCGGGTACTGCACGATGATCCGCCGCTGCGCCCGCTCGATGAACACGACCGCGCCGATCACCACCACCGCCATGACGATCAGGAACAGCAGCACGAAGGTGCTGATCGCGCCGGTGCGGCCCAGTTCCAGCGTTGCCGCCAGGGCGGAGGGCAGGTTGGCGACGATGCCTGAGAAGATGATCAGCGAGATGCCGTTGCCGACGCCGCGCGCGGTGATCTGCTCGCCCAGCCACATCAGGAAGATCGTGCCGCCGACCAGCGTCACCACCGCCGAGAAGCGGAAGAACATCCCCGGCTCGGCCACCGCGGGCCCGGCCGTGCCGGTGATCCCTTCCAGCCCGACGGCGATGCCGTAGGCCTGCACGGTGGCGATCACCACCGTCAGGTAGCGGGTGTACTGGTTGATCTTCTTGCGCCCCTGCTCGCCCTCCTTCTTGAGCTGTTCGAGCGTGGGGCTCGCCGCCGTCATCAGCTGCATGATGATGGCGGCCGAGATGTAGGGCATGATGTTCAGCGCGAACACGGTCATGCGGCCGAGCGCACCACCGGTGAACATGTCGAACATGCCGAGGATGCCGCCGCCATGCGTGCGCACCAGCTCGGCCATCACACTGGCGTCGATCCCCGGCACGGGGATGTAGGTGCCGATCCGGTAGACGATCAGCACGCCCAGGGTGAACCACAGCCGCTTCTTGAGTTCGGTCGCCTTGGCGAAGGCACCGAAGTTCAGATTGGCGGCAAGCTGCTCGGCGGCCGAGGCCATGGATGCTCCGATCGATCAGAACTGCGGGGGCCGGCCGCGAAAGTGCCCGCCCCCTGCCGGTGCAATCAAGCGCCGATGAACGGCACCCGCCATGAGGTGAACGCGGCTGCCGCGCCGGCGCGCGCCGCGCTCAGTCCTCGGCCGGCTCGGCCGCGGCCGTCAGCGTCACGGTGCCGCCGGCGGCCTCGACCGCCGCTACCGCCGCCGCGGAGGCACCGGTGACCTTGAGCGTGAGTGCCCGCGACACCGCGCCGACCGCCAGCAGGCGCACGCCCGCGACACGGCCCTTGCGCACCAGCCCGGCCGCACGCAGCGCCGCCTCGTCGATCGGCCGCTCGGCGTCGATCCGCCCCGCCTCGATCGCCTTCTCCAGCCGCGCCAGGTTCAGCGGGCTGTAGACCGTGCGGGTCAGCGGCTCGAAGCCGCGCTTGGGCAGGCGGCGATAGATCGGCAGCTGGCCGCCCTCGAACCCGTTCAGGGCGACACCGGTGCGGGCCTTCTGACCCTTCACGCCGCGGCCCGAGGTCTTGCCCTTGCCCGAGCCGATCCCCCGGCCAACGCGCTTGAACTTCGTGCGCGCGCCCGGATTGTCGCGCAATTCGTTGAGCTTCATCGCATTCTCTCCCGGTGGGATGCGGCGGGGCTCAGCCCGCCACCTCCTCCACCTTCACCAGATGCGCCACCTTGCGGATCATGCCCCGCACCGCGGGCGTGTCCTCGAGCTCGCGCGTCCGGTTCATCTTGTTCAGCCCGAGCCCGATCAGGGTCTCGCGCTGGCTCGCGTGACGGTTGATGGGGCTGCCCACCTGCGTCACGCGCACGCGCTTCGTTGGCTCAGGCATCCGCTGCCTCCCGCGCCTCGGGCGCTGCCTCGGTGCGCCGGCCGATCAGATCGGACACCTTCTTGCCGCGACGCGCGGCGACGCTGCGCGGCGCGTTGACGCTCCTGAGCGCCGCGAAGGTCGCCTTGACCATGTTGTGCGGGTTGGTGGTGCCGAGCGACTTCGCCACCACATCGCCGATCCCCATGGTCTCGAACACCGCGCGCATCGGCCCGCCGGCGATGATGCCCGTGCCCGCCGGCGCCGCGCGCAACACCACGCGACCGGCGCCGAAATGGCCGATCACGTCGTGATGCAGCGTCCGCCCCTCGCGCATCGGCACGCGGATCATCGACCGCTTGGCCGAGTCCGTCGCCTTGCGGATCGCCTCCGGCACCTCGCGCGCCTTGCCGGTCCCCAGGCCCACGCGGCCCTTCTTGTCGCCGACCACGACGAGGGCGGCGAAGGCGAAGCGCCGCCCGCCCTTCACCACCTTGGCGACGCGGTTGATCGCGACCAGCTTGTCAACGAGGTCGTCGCCGTCGCGGTCACGATCGCGCCGCTCACCGCGGTCGCGGCCTTCCCTCGGTTCCCGTGCCATGCCTCAGGCCCCCGCGCTCAAAAGTCGAGCCCGCCTTCGCGGGCGGCATCGGCCAGCGCCTTGACGCGGCCGTGATACAGATAGGCGCCGCGGTCGAACACCACGGCCGAGACGCCGGCGGCCTTGGCACGCTCGGCCACCGCCTTGCCGACGGCCGCAGCGGCCGCCTTGTCGGCGCCGGTGCGCAGCGCCCCCTTCAGGTCCGGATCGCGCGAGGAGGCCGCGGCGATCGTCGTGCCGGCGGCATCGTCGATCACCTGCGCGTAGATGTGCTTCGAGGAGCGGAACACCGAGAGCCGCGGCCGGCCGCCGCCCTTCTGGCGCAGCTGGTAGCGCAGCCGGCTCTTGCGCCGCTCCTTGAGGTCGAGCTTGGTCGCCATGGCTACTTCTTCTTCCCCTCCTTCCGGAGGATTGTCTCGTTGTCGTACTTCACGCCCTTGCCCTTGTAGGGTTCGGGGCCGCGGAAGGCGCGGATCTCGGCGGCCACCTGGCCGACGCGCTGCTTGTCCACGCCCTCGACCTTGATCGAGGTCGGCTTCTCGCAGGTGATCTTGATCCCCGCCGGCACCGGGTAGCGGATCTCGTGGCTGAAGCCGAGATTCATCACCAGGTCCTTGCCCTGCACCGCGGCGCGGAAGCCCGTGCCGCTGATCTCGAGCGTCTTCGAGAACCCTTCGCTCACGCCCTTGACCATGCCGGCGACCACGCTGCGCGTGGTGCCCCACATCGCGCGCGCGCGCTTGCCCTCGTCGCGCGGCTTGACGACGACGCCGTTGCTCTCGACCGCCGCCTCGATCTCCTCGGCGAGCGGCAGCTTCAGTTCGCCGAGCTTGCCCTTCGCCGTCAGCACGCGGTTCGCGATCGCGACCGTGACACCCGCGGGCAGCGGCACCGGATACTTCCCTACGCGGGACATGGGTCCTCCTCCCGCCTCAGAACACGCGGCAGAGCACTTCGCCGCCGACATTGGCGGCGCGCGCCTCGACATCGCTCATCACCCCGCGCGGGGTGGAGAGGATCGACACGCCGAGCCCGTTATAGACGCGCGGCAGCTCCTTGATCTTGGAGTAGACACGCCGCCCGGGGGTCGAGACGCGGGTGATCTCCTTGATCACCGGCTCGCCCTCGGAATACTTCAGCTCGATCTCGAGCTCGCGCACGCCCGGACGCACATCCACCACCTTCCAGGCACGGATGTAGCCCTCGCGCTTCAGCACCTCGCAGACATTCGCGTGCAGCTTGCTCGCCGGCGCGCGCGTGGACGAGCGGCGCGAGCGCTGCGCGTTGCGGATGCGGGTGATCAGATCGCCCAGCGGATCGGAGATCGCCATGGTTCCTCTCCTCCGGCCTCTACCAGCTCGCCTTGACCATGCCGGGGATCTGCCCGGTGGAAGCGAGGTCGCGCAGTGCGACGCGGCACAGCTTGAACTTGCGGTAGTTGCCGCGCGAACGGCCCGTGAGCGTGCAGCGCAGCCTGATGCGCGTCGCCGAGCCGTTGCGCGGCATCTCGGCGAGCTTCAGCATCGCCGCGAACCGCTCCTCCGGGCTCGCCTCCTTCTGACGCAGCACGGCCTTTAGCGCCGCGCGCTTGCCGGAATCCCGCTTCGCCATCCGTTCGCGCTTCTTGTTGCGCTCGACAGAAGAAGTCTTGGCCATGAACCCTTGTCCTCCGAACCTGCCGGCACCTGCCGGTGGTCTTCCGAGCCTTTCCTCAGTTGGCGAAGGGCAGCGAGAACGCCTTGAGCAGCGCCTTCGCTTCCGCATCGGTCTTCGCCGTGGTGCAGATCACGATGTCCATGCCCCGGACCTTGTCGACCTTGTCGTAGTTGATCTCGGGGAAGACGATCTGCTCCTTCAGTCCCATCGCGAAATTGCCGCGCCCGTCGAAACCCTTGCCGGTGACGCCGCGGAAGTCGCGCACGCGCGGCAGCGCGATCGTCACCAGACGGTCGAGGAACTCGTACATGCGCGCGCGCCGCAGCGTCACCTTGGCGCCGATCGGCATGCCCTCGCGGATCTTGAACCCGGCGATCGCCTTCTTCGCCTTGGTCTTCACCGGCTTCTGCCCGGCCAGCAGCGTCAGGTCGCTGACCGCCGCGTCGAGCTTCTTGGCATCGCCCGCCGCCTCGCCCACGCCCATGTTGATGACGATCTTCTCGAGCTTCGGCACCGCGAAGGGGTTCGTGTAGCCGAACTCCTTCACGAGCGCCTCGCGCACCACCGTCTCGTAGTGCTCCTGCAGCCGCGCCTTCGGGCGGGCCACGTTCTCCTTGGCCTCTGCCATGACCCCCTCCGTCACGCGTCGATCACTTCGCCCGAGCCCTTGGCCACGCGCACCTTCTTCCCATCCTCGAGGATGCGGAAGCCGACGCGCGTCGGCCGGTCGGTCTTCGGGTCGAGCAGCATCAGGTTCGAGAGGTGCACCGGCGCCTCCTTCTCGACGATGCCGCCGGGCTGGCCCATGCCGCTCGGCTTGGTGTGACGCTTCACCATCGCCACGCCCTGCACCACCGCGCGGCTCTCCTTCGGGATCACCTTCAGGACCTCGCCCCGCTTGCCCTTGTGGGCGCCGGAGATCACCTCCACCCGGTCGCCCTTGCGGATCTTCGCAGCCATCACAGCACCTCCGGCGCGAGGCTGATGATCTTCATGAACTTCTTCGCGCGCAGCTCGCGCACCACCGGGCCGAAGATGCGCGTGCCGATCGGCTCCATCTGCTTGTTGATCAGCACCGCCGCGTTGCGGTCGAAGCGGATCGCCGAGCCGTCCGTGCGGCGCACAGGGTAGGCCGTGCGCACGATCACCGCGTGATGCACGTCGCCCTTCTTCACCTTGCCGCGCGGGATCGCCTCCTTCACCGAGACGACGATCACGTCGCCGACCGAGGCGGTCTTGCGCTTCGCCCCGCCCAGCACCTTGATGCACTGCACCCGGCGCGCGCCGGAATTGTCGGCGACGTCGAGATTGCTTTCGACATGGATCATGGCTCGGCGTCCCTCAGCCCGCGGCCTGCGCGGCCTCGGCCGCGAGCGGCGCGCCGTTGCGCTCGATCACCTGCCAGGTCTTGCGCGCGCTGATCGGGCGGCACTCCTCGATCCGCACGACGTCGCCTTCCTTGCACAGGTTGGCCTCGTCATGCGCGGCGTACTTCTTCGACCGGCGGATGAACTTCTTGTACAGCGGGTGCATCACGCGACGCTCGACAAGCACCGTCACGGTCTTGTCCATCTTGTCGCTGACGACGCGGCCCGTCAGAACGCGCTTCGGCATGTCTCTCCCCCTCAGGCGGCCGGCGCCGCAACGGCGCGCTCGCCCAGGATCGTCTTGATCCGCGCGATGTCGCGGCGGATCACGCGGATGCGGTTGGTGCTCTCGAGCTGGCCGGTGGCCCGCTGGAAGCGCAGGTTGAACTGCTCGCGGCGCAGCGCGATCAGCATGTCCTTCAGCTCGTCGGGGCTCTTGGCCCGAAGATCAGCCGGCTTGGTCATCGCCTCACCCCTCCAGCCCGATCCGCGCCACGACCTTCGTCTTGATCGGCAGCTTGGCCGCGGCGAGTTCGAGCGCGGAGCGCGCGACCTCGGCCGTCACGCCGTCGAGCTCGAACATGATCCGCCCCGGCTTCACCCGGCACACCCACAGCTCCGGGCTGCCCTTGCCCGAGCCCATGCGCACCTCGGCCGGCTTCTTCGACACCGGCACGTCGGGGAAGATCCGGATCCAAACGCGGCCCTGGCGCTTCATCTGGCGCGTGATCGTGCGCCGCGCCGCCTCGATCTGGCGGGCAGTGATCCGCTCCGGCTCCATCGCCTTCAGCCCGTAGGAGCCGAAGTTCAGCGTGGTGCCGCCCTTCGCGTCGCCGTGGATCCGGCCCTTGTGGGCCTTGCGCCACTTCGTCTTCTTCGGCTGCAGCATCGTCGTCTACCTGTGATCCCTGTACCGGCTCAGCGCTGCGGCGCCTGCTCGGCCGCGCGGCGATCCATCGCCATCGGGTCGTGCGCCATCACCTCGCCCTTGAACACCCACACCTTCACGCCGCAGGTGCCATAGGTCGTCTTCGCCGTGGCGATACCGAAATCGATATCGGCGCGCAGCGTGTGCAGCGGCACGCGCCCTTCGCGGTACCACTCCACGCGCGCGATCTCCGCCCCGCCCAGGCGGCCCGCGCAGTTGATGCGGATGCCCTGCGCGCCGAGCCGCATCGCCGACTGCACCGCGCGCTTCATCGCGCGGCGGAAGGAGACGCGACGCTCGAGCTGCTGGGCGATGTTCTCGGCCACCAGCACCGCCTCGATCTCGGGCTTGCGGATCTCGACGATGTTGAGCTGCACCTCCGAGCCGGCAAGCGCCTTCAGCTCCTGGCGCAGCTTCTCGATGTCCTCGCCCTTCTTGCCGATGATCACGCCCGGACGCGCGGCATAGATCGTGACGCGCGGCTTCTTCGCGGGCCGCTCGACCACCACGCGCGCGACGCCGGCCTGGCCCAGCTTCTCGCGCAGGAACTTGCGCAGCTTCAGATCCTCGTGCAGCAGCTGCGCGTAGTCCTTGTCGGCGAACCAGCGGCTGTCCCAGGTGCGGTTGATGCCGATCCGCATCCCGACCGGATTGACCTTCTGACCCATCTCAGCGCGCTCCCTCGCTCGCCGTCTGCGGGCGCTCGCGCACCACGATCGTCAGATGGCTGAACCACTTCTCGACCCGTGCCGCGCGCCCGCGGCCGCGCGCGTGGAACCGCTTCATCACCACCGAGCGCCCGACCGTCGCCTCGCGCACGGTGAGCCGGTCGACGTCGAGCCCGTGGTTGTTCTCGGCATTCGCGATCGCCGAATCGAGCGCCTTCTTCACCGCCTGGGCGATGCGCCGCTTCGAGAAGGTCAGCGCAGCGCGCGCCTCCGACGCCGGCAGGCCGCGGATCATCTCGGCCACCAGGTTGAGCTTGCGCGGCGAGACGCGGAGATTGCGCACGATCGCCTGCGCCTCCGTGTCGCTGAGCCTGCGCGGCATGCCGATCTTGCTCATCGCCTCAGCTCCGCTTCGACTTCTTGTCCGCCGCGTGGCCCGAGAAGGTGCGGGTGGGCGCGAACTCGCCGAGCTTGTGGCCGACCATCTGCTCGGTCACCTGCACGGGGATGAACTTGCGGCCGTTGTAGACGCCGAAGGTCAGGCCGATGAACTGCGGCATGATCGTCGAGCGGCGCGACCAGGTCTTGATGATCTCATTGCGGCCCGAGCCGCGCGCGGCCTCGGCCTTGGTGAGCAGGTAGCCGTCCACGAACGGCCCCTTCCAGACGGAACGCGGCATCGCTCAGCCCTTCGTCGCGTTGCGGCGGCGGATGATCAGCCCATCCGTCCGCTTGTTCTGGCGCGTCTTCGCACCCTTGGTCGGCTTGCCCCACGGCGTCACCGGATGCCGCCCGCCCGAGGTGCGGCCCTCGCCGCCGCCATGCGGATGGTCGATCGGGTTCATCGCCACGCCGCGGTTGTGTGGCCGCCGGCCGAGCCAGCGCATCCGCCCAGCCTTGCCGATCTGCTGGTTGCTATTGTCGGGGTTGGAGACCGCGCCGATCGAGGCCATGCATTCGGCGCGCACGGTCCGCAGCTCGCCCGAGGAGAGCTTGATCTGCGCGTAGCCCGCGTCCTTGCCGACCAGCTGGGCGTAGGTACCGGCCGCGCGCGCGATCTTGCCGCCCGCACCCGGCTTCATCTCGATGTTGTGGATGATCGTGCCGACCGGAATCGCGCCCATCGGCATCGCGTTGCCCGGCTTGATGTCGGCGCGCGCGCCCGAGACCACCGCATCGCCCGCCTTCAGCCGCTGCGGTGCGAGGATGTAGGACAGCTCGCCATCGGCGTACTTGATCAGCGCGATCCAGGCCGAGCGGTTCGGATCGTACTCGATCCGCTCCACCGTCGCCGCGACGTCGAACTTGCGCCGCTTGAAGTCGACGATCCGGTACGACCGCTTGTGCCCGCCGCCGCGGAACCGCACGGTGGTGTGGCCGTGGTTGTTCCGCCCGCCGGACGACGACTTGCCGACCGTGAGCCCCTTGACCGGCTTGCCCTTCCAGAGGCCGGACCGATCGACCAGCACCGTGCCGCGCAGGCTCGGCGTGACCGGCTTGAACTGCTTGAGCGCCATCGTTCCCTGCTCCGGCTCAGGCGAGGCCCGTGGTCAGGTCGATGGAGAAGCCGGGTGCGAGGCGCACCATCGCCTTCTTCCAGTCCGACCGCTGACCGGGCCGGCCGCGGAACCGCTTGGTCTTGCCCTTCATGACGATCGTGTTGACCGCCTGCACCTTGACGTTGAACAGCCCCTCCACCGCCTGGCGGATCTCGGGCTTGGTCGCGTCGAGGCGCACGCGGAACACCACCTGGTTGGCGGCCGTCAGCGCGGTCGCCTTCTCGGTGATCACCGGGCTCAGCACGACCTGGTACATCCGCTCCGGCGAGATCCCGCGCCCCTTCTTCGGCGCGGCCTCTGCGGTTTCCTCGTTCATGCCGCCCTCTCTTCGGCGCCGAGCCGCTCCGCGAGCCCCTCGACCGCCGCCTTCGTCACCGCCAGCACGTCATGGCGGAGGATGTCGTACACATTCGCCCCGATCGCCGGCAGCACATCGAGCCCAGGAATGTTCCGCGCCGCGCGCGCGAAGCCCTGGTCGAGCTCCGCCCCGTCGATCACCAGCGCGGACTGCCAGCCGAGCGCCGTCACCTGCTTCTTCAGCGATGCCGTCTTGCCGTCGGAGGCGGCCGCCTCGAGCACGATCAGCTTGCCCTCGCGCGCCTTCTGGCTCAGGGCGGAGATCAGCCCGAGCCGGCGCACCTTCTTCGGCAGCGCATAGCCATGATCGCGCACCACCGGGCCGTGGACGACACCGCCGGTGCGGAACTGCGGCGAGCGCAGGCTGCCCTGGCGCGCGCGGCCCGTGCCCTTCTGCTTGTAGGGCTTCTTGGTCGTGCCGCTGACCTCGCCCATGCCCTTGACCTTGTGCGTGCCGGCACGCCGCTTGGCGAGCTGCCAGTGCACCACGCGGGCCATGATGTCAGCGCGCGGCTCGGCGCCGAACAGCGCCTCCGGAAGCTCGAGCTCGCCGGCGGGCTGATTGGCGAGCGTGATCACCGTCTTCTTCATCGTGTCCTCACGCCTTCACGCCGGCCGGCAGCGGCGCCTCGGCGGGGCGCGCGCGCTTCACCGCGTCGCGCACCAGCACATAGGAGCCCTTCGCACCCGGCACCGCGCCCCGCACCATGATCACGTTGCGCTCGGCATCCACACCAGCCACCTCGAGATTAAGCGTCGTCACCCGCTCGTCGCCGAGATGGCCGGCCATCTTCTTCGTCTTGAAGGTCTTGCCGGGATCCTGGCGCTGGCCGGTCGAGCCGTGGCTGCGATGGCTGATCGACACGCCGTGCGAGGCCTCAAGGCCGCGGAAGTTCCAGCGCTTCATCGGCCCGGCGAAGCCCTTGCCCTTGGTCGTACCGGTGACGTCGACCTTCTGGCCCTTGACGAAGTGATCGACCGAGAGCGTTGCGCCGAGTTCCGGCATCGCCGCCGGATCGACGCGGAACTCGACGAGCTTCGCCTTCGGCTCGACCTTCGCCTTGGCGAAGTGCCCGCGCAGCGCCTTGCCCGTGTTCTTCGCCTTGGCCCGCCCGATGCCGAGCTGCACAGCCGCGTAGCCGTCCTTCTCCTCGGTGCGCTGCGCCACCACCTGCACCTCGTCGAGCAGCAGCACCGTGACGGGCACATGCGTGCCGTCATCGTTGAACAGCCGGGTCATGCCCAGCTTGCGTGCGATCACACCCGTCCGCATGGCCCGGTCCTCAGACCTTGATCTCGACATCGACGCCGGCGGCGAGGTCGAGCTTCATCAGCGCGTCCACGGTCTGCGGCGTCGGATCGACGATGTCCAAGAGCCGGCGATGGGTGCGGATCTCGAACTGCTCGCGGCTCTTCTTGTCCACGTGCGGCGAGCGGTTCACGGTGAATCGCTCGATCCGTGTCGGCAACGGGATCGGACCCCGCACCTGCGCGCCCGTGCGCTTGGCCGTGTTGACGATCTCCCGCGTGCTCGTGTCGAGCACGCGGTGATCATACGCCTTCAGGCGGATGCGGATATTCTGGTTGTCCATGATCCCTCGCCTCGCGCGCACGCGGCCCAACCTGGCCGGAGGTGCGCGCGATGCCCTCTCCTTCGCCTGCTCTCAGCCAGTCACTGGACGATCTTGGTGACGACGCCGGCGCCGACGGTGC
>CAZHMM010000117.1:0-11919 GCA_964533585.1 uncultured Elioraea sp. | reverse complement strand
CCTAGTCTCTTGGGAGATCGTGCATGCCAAAGGTCAGCCGCCGCGTCTTCCTCCCCGCCATGCTCGCGTTGGCCGCCATCGCCCCGGCGAGCGAGCACGCCCGCGCCCAGGCGGCCTGGGAGCCCACACGCCCGGTGCAGTTCCTCGTCCCTGCCGGCACCGGTGGCGGCGCCGACCAGATGGCGCGCACGATCCAGGGCATCGCCTCGAAACACGAGCTGATGCGCCAGCCGATCGTCGTCACCAACAAGGGCGGCGGCGCCGGCGCCGAGGCGTTCCTCGAGGTGAAGAACAGCCGCGGCAATCCCCACATCCTGGTGATCACGCTGTCGAACCTGTTCACCACCCCGCTCGCGACCGGCGTGCCGGTCTCGTGGCGCGACATGACGCCGGTGAAGATGCTGGCACTCGACGAGTTCGTCCTGTGGGTGCACGCCGAGAGCCCGTGGCAGACCGTGAGTGCGTTCATCGACGCCGCCAAGGGCCAGCGGCTGCGCATGGGCGGCACCGGCTCGCGCCAGGAGGATCACATCATCACGGCCGCGATCACCCGCGCCACCGGCGCGCCGTTCACCTATGTGCCGTTCCGCGGCGGCGGCGAGGTCGCAACGCAGTTGGTCGGACGGCATGTCGACGCCACGGTCAACAACCCCATCGAGGCGGTGACGCACTGGCGCGCGGGCACGCTGCGGCCGCTCTGCGTGTTCGACCGCCAGCGCCTGCCAGTCACGGACAAGATGACGGCCACCATGGCCTGGAGCGACATCCCGACCTGCACGGAGTCCGGACTGGAGGTCGAGTACCTGATGCTGCGCGGCATCTTCATGCCGCCGGGTGTGCCGCCGGCGGCTGTCGCGTTCTACATCGGCCTGCTCGACCGCGTGCGCGCGACGCCAGAGTGGCAGGAGCTGATGCGCAACGGCGCCTTCAACACCACGACGATGATCGGCGAGGACTTCGCCCGCTGGGTCGAGCGGGAGGAGGAGCGTCATCGCAGCCTGATGGCCGAGGCCGGATTCCTCGCGCGCTGATCAGGCCCGACGGGCATCAGTCTCAGCACACCACGGTGAGCCTCATTCATGGCTGAGCAGACGCGCGGCGTGCGCGCACGCACCGCCGAACTTGCCGCCTCGGCCGGCCTTGCCGCACTGGGCTTCCTGATGGTCACGGATTCGTATCGGCTCGGCATCGCCTGGGATCTCGACGGGCCGCAATCCGGCACCTTCCCGTTCTGGACTGGCCTCGTGCTGATCGCGGCGAGCCTCGCCACCTTCGCCTCCGCCGCGCTGACCCGTTCGCGGGCGATCTTCGCCACCACCGAGGAGCTCGCGCGCGTCGCGCGGCTGTTCGTTCCGGCGACGCTGTTCGTCGCCGCCGTGCTGGCGATCGGGCTCTACCTCCCGGCCGCCGCGCTGATCGCCTGGTTCATGGCCGTGCTCGGCGGTTACCGCCTCCTCACATCCGCCCTGAGCGGTCTCGGCGGGTCCGTCGTGATCTTCGTCGTGTTCGAGACCTGGTTCCTCGTCGCGCTGCCGAAGGGACCGATCGAGACGCTGCTCGGCTACTGACGTGGAGAACCTTCACGCCCTGATCGCCGGATTCGCGGTCGCGCTCGTGCCCGAGAATCTGCTGCTGATGGTGCTCGGCGTGATGCTCGGCATCGTCATCGGCGTGCTGCCGGGGCTCGGGGGCGCGAACGGCATCGCGATCCTGCTGCCGCTGACCTTCGCCATGCCGCCGGTGAGCGCCATCATCATGCTCTCCTGCATCTACTGGGGCGCGCTGTTCGGCGGCGCGATCACCTCGATCCTGTTCAATATCCCGGGCGAGCCCTGGTCGGTCGCGACCACCTTCGACGGCTATCCGATGGCGCAGCAGGGCCGCGCGGCCGAGGCGCTGACCGCCGCATTCACATCCTCCTTCTTCGGCGCGTTGTTCGCGATCCTGATGATCACCGCGATCGCGCCGCTGGTCGCCGCCTTCGCGCTCCGCTTCGGCCCGCCCGAGTTCTTCGCGGTGATGTTCCTCTCCTTCGCCTCCTTCGTCGGGCTGACCCAGGGCTCGGCCTGGAAGACCCTCGCGGCGATGATGGCGGGATTCCTGATGGCCTGCGTGGGGCTGGACACGGTCACCGGCCAGCTGCGCCTGACCTTCGGCTCGACCGAGCTGCTGCGCGGCATCGACTTCCTGGTCGCGGTGATCGGCCTGTTCGGCATCAGCGAGATCATGATCGCGATGGAGGAAGGGCTCGCTTTCCGTGGTGCGGCCGCCCGGATCGACCCCAAGGTGGTCTGGCAGGTCTGGAAGACACTGCCGCGCCACTGGGCGATCGCGCTCCGCTCCTGCGTGATCGGCTGCTGGATGGGCGTGACGCCGGCCGGCGCCACGCCGGCCTCGTTCATGTCCTACGGCATGGCGCGCCGGCTCTCGAAGGACGGTGCAGCCTTCGGCAGCGGACGCATCGAGGGCGTGATCGCGCCGGAGGTCGCCAACAATGCCGCCGGTGTGGCCGCACTGCTGCCGATGCTGGCCCTCGGCGTGCCCGGCTCACCGACGGCGGCGGTGCTGCTCGGCGGGCTCGTGATGTGGGGGCTGCAGCCGGGGCCGATGCTGTTCGTCGAGCAGAAGGACTTCGTCTGGGGCCTGGTCGCGTCGATGTATCTCGGGAATCTCGCCAGCCTGATCGTGGTGATGGCGCTGGTGCCGTGGTTCGCGGCGATCCTGCGCATTCCCTTCGCGATCATTGCCCCGCTGATCCTGATCGCCTGCGCGGTCGGCGCCTTCACCGTGAACAACGCGGCCTTCGACCTGGTGCTGATGCTCGTCTTCGGTGTGGTCGGCTACGCAATGAAGAAGCTCGACTACCCGCTCGCGCCGCTGGTGCTGGCGCTGGTGCTCGGGAACCGCACCGAGCAGTCGTTCCGCCAGTCGCTGCTGCTGAGCGACGGTTCGCTCGGCGTGTTCTTCGGCAATTGGCTGGTCGGCTCGATCATGGCGCTCGGCTTCGTGATGCTGTTCTGGCCGATGCTCGGCCGGCTGCGCGCCGCGATCCTCGCGCGGATCTAGCGCCGACCCTCCGCCGGCGGCCGAACCGTCCCCGCCGGCAGGAGGATGGCCCGGCGGCGCCATCCGGCCTAGGCTCGCGGGATGGACGCCCAGACCCGCACGATCGTCTTCATCAACGCGGCGCATACGCTGACCCACTACGCGCTCCTGATCCTGCCGACCGCCGTGCTGGCGATGGGCGGGGCGTTTCCGGGGCTCGACTACGGCGCGATCGTCACGCTGGGCACGGCGATGTTCGCGATCTACGGGCTCGGCTCGCTGCCGGTCGGCTGGCTCGCGGAACGGTACGGTGCCCGGGCGATGATGGCGGCGTTCTTCGTCGGCACCGGCGCGTCGCTGGTCGCCTCGGGGCTGGCGGTGACGCCAATCACCTTCGCGGTTGCGCTCGGTCTCGTCGGCGTGTTCCTCGCGATCTACCACCCGGTCGGCACCGCGCTGCTGGTGGACGTCGCAGGGCCCGGAGTCGGCCGGGCGATCGGCATCAACGGCGTGTTCGGCAATCTCGGCGTCTCGCTCGCGCCGCTGCTGACCGGCCTGATCGTCGCCGCGTTCGGCTGGCGCGCGGGCTTCGTGCTGCCTGGTGCGGTGTGCCTCGCGATCGGTGTCGCCTATCTGCGCACACCCGCGTCGGTGACGGCCGCGGCGCGGCGAGAGGGCGCGGTCTTCCCCGACATCTCCCGCGCAACCGCGATCCGCGCGTTCATCGTGCTGACCGCGATCGCCGTGACCAATGGGCTGATGTTCAACGCGATCACCATCCTGCTGCCGAAGCTGCTCGAGGAGCGGCTGTCGGGCAGTGCCGATGCGCTCGCCTTCATCGGGTTGATCGCCTTCGCGGTGTCGATCTGTGGCGCCGTGACGCAGTTCACGGTTGGACGCATGGCGGATCGGATCAGCCTGCGGGCGCTGTTCCTCGGCCTCGCGGCGAGCCAGATGCCGCTGGTGCTGGGGCTGACGCTGACGACCGGCTGGCTCACCGTGCCATTCGCCGCGGCGACGATCGCGACCATCTTCGGTCAGGTGACGGTGAACGACGCCATGCTGGCGCGGACGGTGCCGCCGGCCTTGCGCGCGCGCGCCTATGCGGTGCGGTTCTTCGTCGGCTTTGCCGGCGCCGCGGCGGCAAGCCCGCTGGTGGGGGTGCTGCATGCGCGCACCGGCGACATGCAGGCGGTGCTGTGGACGCTGGCGGTGGTCGGGCTGCTGACGGCAGGGTTTGCCGCGTTGTTCCCGCGCCTGACCACGGCGACGGTGCCGCGACCGGCAGCGGCGGAGTGAGGGTGCGGGCATGAGCTTCGATCTGGTGGTGCGTGGCGGGACGGTGGTGACCGCCGCGGACGAAGTGCGCGCCGATATCGGCGTGAAGGACGGGCGCATCGTGGCACTCGGCGAGCCGCTCGACGGCGCGACGCGCACGCTCGACGCCGGCGGCCTGCTGGTGATGCCGGGCGGGGTGGATACGCACTGCCACATCGAGCAGCTCGAAGCGAATGGCACGGTGCACGAGGACAGCTTCGTCACCGCCTCGCAGAGCGCCTTCGCCGGCGGCACCACCACGGCGATCTGCTTCGCGAGCCAGTTCAAGGGCCACCCGATCGGCCCGACGCTCGACGACTACCGCCGCCGGGCGCGCGCCTCGCTCATGGATTACTCCTTCCACCAGATCATCACCGACCCGACCGACCAGGTGATCGAGCAGGAGCTGCCGGCGCTCGTGGCTGCGGGCATCCGCAGCTTCAAGGTGTTCCTGACTTACGACCCGCTGCACGTGGACGATGCGCAGTATCTGCGCGTGCTGGCTGCCGCGCGGACGCTCGGCGCCTTCGTCACCGTACACTGCGAGAACTACCAGGCGATCCGGTTCATGACCGAGGCGCTGCTGGCGCGCGGCATGACGGCGCCGAAGTATCACGCCTGGTCGCGCCCCCCCGTGGTCGAGCGCGAGGCGACCCACCGCGCGATCGCGCTTGCCGAACTGCTCGACCAGCCGATCCAGGTGTTCCACGTCTCCTGCGCCGAAGCCGCGGAGGAGATCGCGCGCGCCCAGGCGCGCGGCGTGAAGGTGTGGGGTGAGACCTGCACCCAGTACCTCACGCTCACGGCGGCGCACATGGACCGGCCCGGCTTCGAGGGTGCCAAGTTCATGTGCAGCCCGTCTCCGCGCGAGGAGGCCGAGCATGAACGCGTCTGGGCGCTGGTACAGCGTGGCGTGCTGGACGTGATCAGCTCGGATCATTGCGGTTACTCCTACGAAGGGAACGCCGGCAAGGGCCAGAACGGCCGCGACGCGAACTTCCGTGACATCCCGAACGGCATCCCCGGCCTCGCCGCACGGCTGCCGATCGTGTTCAGCGAGGGAGTCTCGAAGGGGCGCATCACGGCCTCGGCGTTCGTCGCGCTCACCGCGACCAACCCGGCGCGGCTGTTCGGGCTCAGCCCCCGCAAGGGCACGATCGCGGTCGGCGCGGATGCCGATCTGGTGCTGTGGGACCCGGGCAAGCGCGTCACCATCACCAATGCGCTGATGCAGCACGCGATCGACTACACTCCTTACGAGGGTTTGGAGGTCACCGGCTGGCCGGTCGCGACGATCCGCCGCGGCGAGCTCGTGATGCAGGACGGGCGGGTGCAGGCCGAGCCGCGGTCGGGGAAGTTCCTGCCGCGCGGACCTTACGCGCTGACGCGCGGACGTGGCGTGTTCGCCAACGGTTTCGATCCGATCGGTTGACGCAACCGGCGCGCCGTCCCTAGGCTTCGCGCCGGACGAAGGGGAGAGACATCGTGGCGCGCAGTTACCTGAAGCGGGCCGAACCGCGCACACCGGCCGATCGGCGCGCGCTCGAGGACCGGGTGCGCGAGATCCTCGACGACATCGCCGCCAACCGCGACGATGCCGTCGCCCGCTACGCGCGCCAGTTCGACAGGTGGGAGAGCAGGACGTTCCGCGTCTCCGACGACACCATCCATGCCGTTGCGCGCGCCCTGCCCGAGACCTTCAAGGACGACTTCGCCTATGCCCATGCGCGGGTGACGGGCTTCGCGCAGGCGCAGCGGGAGTCGATGCAGGAGTTCGAGACCGAGATCGAACCTGGCATCACGCTCGGCCAGAAGCTGATCCCGGTGGCGAAGGTCGGCTGCTACATCCCCGGCGGCAAGTACCCGCTGATCTCGGCCGCGATCATGTCGGTCGCGACCGCGAAGGTCGCCGGCGTCGGCCACATCATCGGTGCTGCCCCGCCGCGCGACGCGGAGGGCATCTATCCGCAGACGCTCTATGCGCTGCACAAGTCCGGCGCGGACGAGATCTACTGCATCGGCGGCGTGCAGGCGCTCGCCTCGATGGCCCATGGCTGCGTCGGCATGACGGCGCGCGACCTCATCACCGGCCCCGGCAACGCGTTCGTCGCCGAGGCGAAACGGCAGCTCTTCGGCACGGTCGGCATCGACCTGCTCGCCGGCCCGACCGAGATCCTGGTGATCGCCGACGAGACCGCCGATCCGGCCCTGGTCGCGACCGACCTGCTCGGCCAGGCCGAGCATGGGCCCGACAGCCCGGCTTGGCTGATCACCACCTCGCGCCGCTTCGGCGAGCAGGTGTTGGGCGAGATCGCGCTGCAACTGAAGACGCTGCCGACCGCGGCCATCGCCGGCAAGGCGTGGGAGGCGCTCGGCGAGGTGATCGTCGTGGACAGCGACGAGGAGGCGGTCGCGGTCTCGGACGAGTACGCGCCCGAGCACCTGGAAGTGCAGACCGCGTGCGACGACTGGTATCTCGCGAACCTGAGGAACTACGGCAGCCTGTTCGTCGGCGAGCAGTCCACAGTGGCCTATGGCGACAAGGGTGTGGGCACCAACCACACCCTGCCGACCGGGCGGGCGGCGCGCTATACGGGCGGGCTCTGGGTCGGCAAGTTCATCAAGACCGTGACGTGGCAGCGCCTCACCGACGATGCCTCGCGCCGGATTGCGCCGATCATGGGGCGGATCTGCCACGAAGAGGGGATGTTGGCGCACGAGAAGACGGCGGATGTGCGCTTTGCCCGCTACGCGCCGAAGAATGCGTAACGCAACGACGGGCCAGAGCCCGCGATCGAGGAGGAAACCATGACCGCATCACGTCTGTCCGCGACCCGCCGCCGCCTGCTGCAAGGCGCGGGCGGCGCCGCGCTCGCCGCCGGCCTCGCCGCACCCGCGATCGCGCAGGGCGCGCCGCGCGTCGCCCGCGTCTGGGGCGAGCCCGGCCCCTATGGCGGCGTATTCGTGCAGGGCATGAACGAGTGGGCGCAGCGCAACAACGCCAATATCCGCTTCGAGGTCGAGCAGATTCCGTGGGACGGCGTGACCGTCAAGCTGACCACCGATCTCGCCGCGCGCCGCCCGCCCGCACTGATCAGCGTGGAAAGCCCGATCGCCTATCAGCTCGCGGCCGAAGGGCTGCTCGAGCCGGTCGATGACGTGAACACCGCGATCCGCGCCAAGGAGCGGCTGGTGGACGGGTTCACGCTGGAGGAGTTCGGCGGCTGGAAGGGCACGAATTACGCGGTACCGGTCCACCACCAGCCCTGCCTGCTCGTGGTGCAGCAGGACATCATCAACGAGCTCGGCCTCGGCAATCCGGCCGAGTGGAACTGGGACCGGTTCGCCGACGCGGCCAAGACGATTGCCGAGAAGAAGTCAGGCATGGCGGGCTACACCATGGCGCTCGGGCGCAATCTCTGCGCCGATTACCACATCACCCAGCTGATCTGGCAGGCCGGCGGCATGACATGGGACCCGGCCGACGGGTTCAAGACGGTGTTCGACAGCGCCGCGACCGTCGAGGCGTTCGAGTTCATCAAGCGCATCAACGCCTATATGCCGCGCGCGGCGGTGGAGTTCAGCTTCCTCCAGGTCGTCGACCAGCACGTCACGGGGCGTACCGGCATGTCGGCCTATTGGGGCCGCACCATGGGCCGCGCGGCCGAGGAGGCGCCGGCCATCTTCCAGCACATGGAGTACTACCTGAACCCGGCCCATCCGCGTACCGGTGGCCGCTGGTCCTGGACCGACATCAACGGCTGGATCATTCCACGCCGCGACAACCCGTTCATCCGTGAGACCAAGGAGGCGGTCGCCTACGTGTCGAACAGCGTCGATTGGATGGTGCGCTACAGCCAGAGCCTGATGCCGAATGTCGGCCCGGTGTTCAAGGACGTCGCGAGCGCGCCCGCGATGCTCGCGCATCCGTTCTACCAGTCGAAGAAGCGCAGCCTCGACGTGATCTTCGAGCAGTCGGTGCCGCATGCCTGCAATACCGGGCTCGAACTGAAGAAGGGCGTCAACCCGCTCGCCGGCTTCGCGCATGGCCGCTCCGTCTGGGCGCAGGCGGTGCAGCGGATGATCCTGAACAACGAGACGCCCAAGGCGGCGGTCGAGTGGGGCCATCGCCAGTTCGAATCAATCCGGCGCGACAATCAGCGCCTGCTCGCCGGCTGAGGGGGGAGCGGGGGCGGACGCGTTCCGCCCCCGCTGGTGTTTCGCACGATGCGGTTCCGCCTGTCCGACCGTCAGGTCGGCATCCTGTTCATGCTGCCGTTTCTCATCACCGCCGCCACCTTCATCGTCTGGCCGGTGGCGGAGGCGATCCGGCTCGCCTTCTATCAGTACAACCCGCTGCGCCCGGATGACCTGTTCTGGGTCGGGCTCGACAATTTCGACCGCATCCTCGACGACCCGCTGTTCTGGGAGAGCTTCCATCAGGCGCTGGTCTGGACCGGCTGGTCGATCCTGTTCCAGACGGTGTTCGGCGTGGGGCTCGCGATGCTGCTGCACACCGCCCTGCCCGGCATCGCCGTGTTCCGCGGCCTGCTGCTGTTCCCCTACATCGTGCCGACCGTGGTGATCGCCCTCAATTGGCGCTGGATCTTCAACTCCGAGATCGGGATCGTGAACCATGCGCTGCTGCGCCTCGGCGTGATCTCGGAGAACATCGCCTGGCTGGCCACCCCCGACATGGCGATGGCGTCCGCGATCCTGCTCAACGTGTGGAAGTACACGCCCTTCGTGATCATCTGCGTGCTCGCCCGGCTGCAGACCATCCCGACCGAGCTCTACGATGCGGCCAAGGTGGACGGCGCGGGGGCGATGCGACGCTTCCTCGATATCACCCTGCCGCTGCTGAAGGAGGTGCTGGTGGTGGTGATCGTGTTCCGCACGATCTGGACCTTCAACAAGTTCGAGGAGATCTACCTGCTCACCCGCGGCGGCCCAGGCACCTCGACCTTCAACCTCGCGGTCTATGCGTTCGAGGAGGGAATGGCGAATCTGCGGCTCGGCGTCGCCGCCGCCACCGGCGTGATCATGATCGCGCTGCTGCTCGCCGGCACGATCGTCTATGTGCGCGTCTCGGGCTTCGGGCGCGAGGAGAAGCCGGCATGAGCGCGCGGGAAGTCGCGGGCCGCATCGCCCTCTACGCACTGCTCGCCGCGGTGACGTTCCTCGTCTGCTTCCCGCTGATCTGGGCGTTCTTCACCTCGGTGAAGCCCAAGGAGGAGATCTTCCTCTGGCCGCCCACGCTGTGGCCGCAGACCTGGACACTCGAGAACTACCGAGCGCTGCTGGAGGGCAGGGACGCCTATTTCCAGGCCGGCGCCGCTTCCGGCACGGCGGTCCCGCCTTCGGCGTTCTTCCTCGACTGGTTCCTCAACTCGGTGATCGTCACGACCGGCACCACGATCATCAGCACGGTGGTCTCGACCCTCGCGGCCTATTCGCTCACGCGCTTCCGCTTCCCGGGCCAGCGCTCGGTGCCGTATCTCGCGTTGATCGGCTACATGGTGCCCTCGATCATCTTCGTCTTCCCGATGTTCCTGGTGATGGTCGAGCTGCGCCTGACCGACACGCTGCTGTCGCTCATCCTCGGCTATGTCTGCATCACCCTGCCGTTCTGCATGTGGCTGATGTGGGCGTTCTTCCGCGGCGTGCCGATCGAGATCGAGGAGGCGGCGCTGGTGGACGGGGCCTCGCGGCTCCGCGTCTTCTGGGAGATCGTGCTGCCGACCGCCTGGCCCGGCATCGTCGCCGCGGCGATCTTCACCCTGATCGTCTCCTGGAACGACTACCTGTTCGGCCGGGTGTTCATGAACGCGATGGAGAACCTGCCGCTGACGGTCGGCGTGATGCACTTCTTCGACGGGACGCATGTGGACTGGGGGCTGATGATGGCCTCCTCGGTGCTGATGACGGTGCCGATGGCGCTGCTGTTCATGGCCCTGCAGCGGCATCTGGTCGCCGGCTTCGGCGCCGGCGCGGTGAAGGGCTGACTGCGATGGATGTCCGGCTCGAACGCCTCTCGAAATCCTTCGGCTCGAACCTGGTGCTGAAGTCGCTCGACCTCACCTTCCCCGAACGCAAGTTCGTCACCCTGCTCGGCCCGTCGGGCTGCGGCAAGACGACGCTGCTGCGCCTGATCGCCGGGCTCGAACGCGCCTCCGAAGGGCAGATCTTCTTCGGTGAGACGCGCGTCGATCACCTCACGCCGGGCGATCGCAACATCGCCATGGTGTTCCAGTCCTACGCGCTCTACCCGACCATGGATGTGGCGGCGAATATCGGCTACGGGCTGAAGGTGCGCGGTGTGCCGCGGGCTGAACGGGGCGAGAAGGTCGGCGTCGTCGCCCGCGTCCTTGAGATCGCGCATCTGCTCGCGCGCAAGCCGCGGGCACTGTCGGGCGGTCAGCGCCAGCGTGTCGCCCTCGGCCGGGCGATGGCGCGCAGGCCGGACATCTTCCTGATGGACGAGCCGCTCTCGAATCTCGACGCCAAGCTGCGCGCGACCATGCGGGGCGAGCTCAAGCGCTTCCACCTGGATCTCGAAACGACCTCGATCTACGTCACCCACGACCAGCTCGAGGCGATGACGATGTCGGATCTCGTCGCGGTGATGGATCAGGGGATCGTGCAGCAATACGCGACGCCGGAGGAGGTCTATGACCGTCCCGCCAACCTATTCGTCGCCGGCTTCATCGGCAGCCCGCCGATGAACTTCGCCGAGGTCGAGGTCGAGAGCGCCGCCGGCGCACCGGCGCTGCGCCTCGCCGGCCGGACCGTTCCCGCGCCCCCGCAGTTCGATCTTGCCGCCGCGCCACACCACCTCGTGCTTGGCATCCGCCCGCAGGACGTCCGCATCGCCGCGCCCGACGATCCGCACGCGATTCCGGGCACGGTGTGGATGACCGAGCTGATCGGCTCGGAGCGCCTGATCGAGGTCGAGATCGCGCCAAAGCTCCGCATCACCGCCGAGGTGAAGAGCGAGATCCGCGCCGAGCTGAACGCCGCGGCGGCCGTGGCATTCGAGCCGGCCAAGCTGCATCTGTTCGATCCGGCGACCGGCCGCGCCGTGCCGCGGCGCGGCTGATCATCGCGGCGCAGCGGCGGGCGCCGGCACGCCCGTCAGCCGTTCCAGCAGCGCAAACAGCGCATCCGCATCGACCGGCTTGGTCAGGAACCCGTCCATCCCGGCGCCCAGGCAGCGGTCGCGGTCGGAGGGCAGGGCAAAGGCGGTCACCGCGACGATCGGCACCTGCCCGGCTGCACCGCCGAGGCCGCGGATCGCCTGTGTCGCCGCAATCCCGTCCATCACCGGCATCTGCACGTCCATCAGCACGACGTCGAACGGGCCGTCCTGCGCCGCCGCGTGCAGCGCGCGCGCGCCGTCCTCCGCCATCGTCACCTGCCAGCCGGCCCGCTCCAGCAGCCGCTGCAACAGCGTGCGGCTGACGCCGTTGTCCTCCGCCACGAGCACGCGGCCCTGGCGCCGCGCCACCGACGCCGGCCGGGCCTCGCGGCCGATGCAGGCGTCGAGCGCGGCGCGGA
>CAZHMM010000116.1:11714-11925 GCA_964533585.1 uncultured Elioraea sp. | reverse complement strand
GGTGAAGATGCGCGCAACAGAGCCCTGGAGCCGTTTCCGACAGGTCGGAAACGGCGCCAGGAGGTCAGGGGAGAGGGACCTGTACAGCTGGCCCTCTGGCCAACGAAGCAGGCGAGATCGCTCGGCCCTTTCCTCGAGTGAAATGAAGAGGCGGGGGGGGGGGGGGGGGCCCCCCCCCCCCCCCCCCGCCCCCCCCCCCCCCGCGCGCCCC
>CAZHMM010000116.1:0-11704 GCA_964533585.1 uncultured Elioraea sp. | reverse complement strand
CCGCGTGCTAATGCCCGGGGGGGGGGGCGCAACGCCCCCCCGCGCCCCCCTTGGACCTCAGCCCGCTGCCGCTGCCCGCGCCGCGGCCGCGCCCTGCACCTCGGCCAGGTGATCGAACCTGTGCACGAAGGTGCCGAGCCCCATGCTCATCGAGCGCAACTCGATGATCATGCCGTGCATCTCGGCCGCCGGCACCAGCGCCTGCACCTCGTCCCAGCCGGCCCACCCCTCGCGCTCCGCGTAGCCGAGGATCTGGCCGCGGCGCTCCGACAGAAGGCGCTGCGCGGCCGCCGTGAAGGCGTTCGGTACATACACCGAAACCTGGTGGATCGGCTCGAGCAGAACAGGCCCGGCGGCCGCCAGCCCCTCCTGCATCGCCATCCGCGTCGCCGTCGCGAACGCCATGTCGCTGCTGTCCACCGAGTGGAAACCGCCATCCACCAGCGTCACCGCGATATCCACCACCGGATGGCCGAGCGGGCCCTTGCGCGTCGACTCCTCGGCCGATTCGCCGACCGCCGGAATGAACCGGCGCGGCACCACGCCGCCGACGATCTTGTCGATGAACTCGAAACCCTCGCCGCGGCCGCGCGGCTCGATCTCGATCGTGACGTCCGCGAACTGGCCGTGCCCGCCGGTCTGGCGCTTGAGCCGCGCATGCTGCCGCACTGGCCGGCGGATCGTCTCGCGATAGGGCGTGCGCGGCTTCGCCACCGTCACCTTCACCCCGTGTGCGCGGCCGAGCCGTGCGACCGCCGTCTGGAGATGGATGTCGCCCTGGCCCTCGATCAGGATCTGGCCGAGCTCCGCGTCCTGCGACACCGACAGCGACGGGTCCTCCTCCATCAGCTTGCCGAGCGCGGCCGTCAGCCGCACATCGTCCTTGCGGTCCTCGGTGGCGACCGCGAGCGCATGCACGGAAGGCGGCGGCACCGGGAACGGGAGCTGAGCGGTTTCCTTGGCCGTCGAGATCGTTCTGCCCGTCGCAAGACCCTCCAGGCGTCCGAGCGCGACCACGTCGCCGGCCGCCGCCTCGGGCACCTTCTCCGCCTCCAGTCCCGGATAGCGCGTGATGCCGCCGAGCCGTGTGCCCTCCAGCGTCGTGCCGTCCTTCAACGGGCCCCGCCAGATCCGCGCATAGGAGAGCTTGCCGCCATGGCCGGTGTGCACGCTCTTGAAGATCTGCGCGACCGGGCCCTCCAGCACGGGATCGAGGCCGCGCCGCGCGGCCGTCTCGGCCACGTCGGGTGCGTCGTGCCGCAGCGCCTTCCACAGCCGCCGCACCCCGCCGCCGCGGTCGGCGCAGCCGAGCAGCACCGCATCCACCGCGCCGGCGACGAGGTCCTGGTGCATCACCCGGTAGAGATCCTCAGGCGTCGCGACCGAGTCCTCGATCAGCTTCTCGAGCAGCGCGTCGTCGTGATCGGCGAGCGTCTCGGCCAGCATCGTGCGCGCCTCGCGCTCGCGCTCGACCACCGCCTCGGGCATGCGGATCAGCTCGGAGGGCTCGCCGCGGCGATAGCGATAGGCGCGCTCGCTGACCAGATCGACATAGCCGGCGATCTCCTCGCCCTCGCGGATCGGCACCTGGCGCAGCACGAGCGGCCGGCGCGACTGGGTCTGCAACGCCTCCAGGGTCTCGCGCACGCTCCCCTCGGCCATCGTGTCGACCTTGTTGACGAACACGAGGCAGGGCACGCCCTGATCCTCGAGCATGCGGAACACCGGGGCGAGGCCGAGCGCGCGGGTCGGGTCGGGCTCGCAGACCAGCACGGCCATGTCGGCGACCGCGAGCGCGCTCGCCGCCTCATAGGCGAACTCGATCGAGCCCGGGCAGTCGAGCAGGGCGAAGCTCTCGCCGAGATAGGTGCAGTGGCCGAGCCGCGTCTCGGTCCCCATCGTCCGGTCGCGCGCCTCGGTCGGGCGCTTCAGGGCCGAGCCGGCGGCGGCCAGCATCGCCTCGAACAGCGTCGATTTCCCCGCCCCCTGCGGGCCGACCAGCGCGATTGCGCGCGGCCCGTGCCGGCCATGGCCGTTGGGGGCGGGGGTGTCTTTCTCTGGCATGTGCGGCGTCTCCCCGGCCGCTTGTGCGCGCGGCCTGTCCCGAGGTTACCGGGCGCCCGCCATCCCGCCAGGGGACGGAGGGTCACCCCTCCGCCGCCAACTCTACCCGTCCTGGCGGCGAGCGCGACCGGAATCAGCGCGGCGGGGCAAGTCGCTGCCAGGCGGCGACCGCACCGGCGAGGGTGGCGTGGCCGATCTCGGGACTGCCCAGGCGGTTCGCGCGCACCGGCTCGTTCGGCACCTGGTTGGCGATCCAGCGGTCCGACAGCCGCACGATCAGCGCCACGTCCTTGTTGGCGACCGCGTCCATGTCGAGCGCGGCAAGGTCGGCGTGCGGCGGATCGGCATTGGCGAGGCCGGGCGCGGGGTTCATCCGCACCACCGGTCCGTCCTCCACCGGATCGGCCGGGTTGGTCGGCAGGCGCCCGCCCAGCATGATGTGCGCGTGCAGCGGCGCGCTGTTCGGCGGCTCCTTCAGGATCGCGCGCAGCATGTAGCCGACCTCGACGCCGAGCCGGCGCAGCTTCAGCCCCATGTCCTCGGAGGGCGGGGCGAGCGGCTTCTCCCGGCCGGCCACCAACGCGGTGCCGAGCGACAGCAGCGCCATCTCGCCGGGGCGCCAGCCGTAGCCCAGCGCCTCGACCGCGGCGATCGCAGCGGGGCAGTTCCAGCCGGCGATCGCGCCGTCCCAATAGGTGCCGCCGCCGAACCGGGCGGCGTCGTCGAAATAGAGCACCGGCGCGTTCGAGCTCGCATGGATCGCCTCGGCGAGGCTCGCCGAGGGCCGTCGCGGCGGCGGCTCAAACGCCGCCGAGGGCGAACTGAGGTCAGAGCGGAACAGTGCCCCGCGCTGCGCCGGCAGGTCATAGGCGCAGATCAGCAGATGCGGCAGTTGTCGGCCACGATTGCCCGTGCGCGAGCCGGCCTCCGGCAGGGGCTTGTCCCAGGGGCCCAGGATCGCGCGCAGTCCGGCGAGCTTGCCGGTGGCGGCGTAGCGGCCGGGCCAGATGCCCGGCGCGGCGAAGATGCTGCGGCGCTTCGCCTGATCGAGGAACAGGCTGAGCAGCTCCTCGAGGGTGAGGTCCATCAGCAAGCCGCCCAGCACCAGCGAGCCGCCGGAGTTCGAGGCAGCGAGGTCGAACTGCGCCAGAACGTCGTGGCCACGCGCGGTGAGACCGTAGAGATTGACCAGCGCGCGCACCTGGATCAGCGCCCAGGCGCCGCCGCCGTCGAGGCTGAGGATGCGGTGTCGCGTCATCGCCGTTCCCCTCCCGGATGGTTGCGCGCGTGATGCTGCGTCGTCATGGGGGGGTGCCGCAACCCGCTTGACGCGAGCCTGGCCACGGATCACACCGCGCGCACCGCAGCACATGGAGGGATCGAAGGACGCGGTGTCGCGCGCGACCGCGATCGGCGCGCTGGCGGTCGCGCTCTGGTCGACGCTCGCGCTGCTGACCGTGCTTGCGGGCGGCCTGCCGCCGCTGCAGCTCGTGGCGATGACCTTCGCGATCGCGGGCGCGGTCGGCATCACTATCCGTGCCCTCCGTCGCGGCAGCGGCGCGGCGCGCGTCGTCCCCGCAGGCGCCTGGGCGCTCGGCGTGGCGGGGCTGTTCGGCTACCGCGCCCTCTACTTCGCCGCCCTCGCGCTCGCGCCCGCGGTCGAGGCCAACCTGATCAATTATCTCTGGCCGCTGCTGATCGTGCTGCTCGCCGGCCTGCTGCCGGGTCAGCGCCTCGGCGCGCGCCATCTCGCCGGCGCCGCCCTCGGGCTCGGCGGCTGCGCGCTGGCGATCGGCGGCGGCGCGGGCTTCGATGCCGCCCATCTGCCCGGCTATGCCTGCGCGCTCGGCGCCGCGCTGACCTGGGCGGGCTACTCGGTGCTGAACCGCCGGTTCGGCGATGTGCCGTCCGACGCGGTGGCCGGGTTCTGCCTCGCGACCGCGGTGCTCGCCACACTGGTCCATCTCGTCTTCGAGACGACGCGCTGGCCCGAGGGTGGCGCCTGGCTTGCGGTGCTGGGGCTTGGGGTCGGCCCGGTCGGGCTCGCCTTCTTTGTCTGGGACCACGGGGTGAAGCGCGGCGACCTGCGTCTGCTCGGCGTGCTCGCGTATTTCGCGCCGGTACTTTCGACGCTCTGGCTGGTGCTCGCCGGCCGCGCCGATGGCGGGCTTGCGCTCTGGGTCGGCTGCGCCCTGGTGGCCGCCGGCGCGCTGGTCGCGACCGGGCTCAGAACCGCAGGTCGCTGACCGGCTGCTCGACGCGCAGCACGGCCTGCTGGCCGAAGCGCTCGGCCCACGCGCGCGCCACCGCTTCGACCGGGCCACGCTCGCCCGTCGGGTGCAGCACGATCAGCACCAGCGTCGGCTCGGTGATCGTGCGGCCCGTCGCGCTATCGCGCCAGCCGCCGGTGCCGGCGATCAGCGTGAACCCTTCCGGCAAATGCCGCGCGACCGTGTCGGCGACGAAGGTCTCGACGGCGCGGTCATCCACGATGCCGCCCGCGGGGATCGCACGGCCGAGATAGAGCGTGGTCTGCACATGGCTCGGCGATGCGGCGCAGCCGACGAGCAGCAGCAGGCCGAGCGCCAGTGGCCTCACCGCGGCACCGGGCGCCAGTCGGGGGGAGCGAGTTCGAACCCCTCGAAGCGGAACGCCGGGCTGACGGTGCAGCCGACCAGGGTCCAGCGGCCGAGGCTGGCCGCACTCTGCCACCACTGCGCGGGAACGATACGCTGCGGCAACTGGCCGGCGCCGAGATCGGGGCCGAGTCCCATCGCCTCGGCGTCGCGGCCGTTCGGCGAGACCGTCAGCACCAAGGGCGCGCCGCCGTGCCAGTGCCAGAGTTCGGCCGCGTCCACGCGGTGCCAGTGCGACACCTCCTCGCCCTTGAGCAGGAACAGGATCGCCGTGCCGGCGCCGCGCGAGCCATCCGCCGGCGCGTCGCGCCAGGTCTCGCGATACCAGCCGCCCTCCGGATGCGGGGCGAGGCGCAGCGCCGCGATCACCGCATCCGGATCGGTGCGGGGATCGAGCAGGTTCATCGCGTCACGTCGGCGCGACCGGCACGGTCTCGACGAAGGCGCGGTGCCTCGCCGCGCTCTCGAACCAGACGGCGAGCCGCGGATGCGTCTCGCGCCACGGTTCGGCGCCGAAGCGGAAGTCGAGATAGCCGAGCGCGCAGCCGACCGTGATCGAGCCGATCGTGAAGGGACCCATCAGGCTGTCCGCCTCACGCTCGAGCAGGCCGAGCGCGCGTGCGATCGCATCGCGCATGCGCGCCATCGCCGCACTCCGCGCTGGCTCCTCGGGGCGGAGGCTCTCGCCCCGCCGCGCCACCGCCGCCTCCATCATCCCATGGCCGAGCGCGTGCAGCCTGAGCGCGACCAGGCGCGCGCCGCGCTCGGCCGGGTAGAGCGACGGTGCCGCACCGACGCCGTCGAGGTATTCGCAGATCAGCGGGCTGTCCATGTAGGCGATGCCATCCGCGCCGATCAGGGTCGGGATCTTGCCGAGCGGATTGACCGCCAGCAGATCAGGCGGCTGCGCGTGCACGTCGCACCAGACCTTCTCGATCCGGTCGTCGATCTCGCGCACGATCGCACACGCCAGCACCTTGCGCACGAACGGGCTCAGCGGCGAGTAGAACAGCTTCACGCGGAACGTCCTTTCAGCGGAACGAATCCTTGGCCGCGCGCATCGCGGCGAAGCGCGCGACGTCAGGGGCGCGCAGGAACGGATTGGCCGCCTTCTCGGCGCCAAGCGTCACGGGCAGGGTCGGGCGCCCGGCGGCGCGCTGCGCTTCGGCTTCGGCCGCGCGCGCGCGCAGCGCCGCGTTGTCCGGCTCCACCGTCAGCGCGAAGCGCGCGTTGGAGAGCGTGTACTCATGTCCGCACAGCACCTGTGTGGCATCGGGCAGCCCGGCGAGCCGGCCGAGCGAGGCGAACATCTCCTCGGGCGAGCCCTCGAGCAGCCGGCCGCAGCCGAGGCTGAACAGGGTATCGCCGCAGGCGAGCACGCCGGCCTCGGCGAAGTGATAGGCGATGTGGCCGCGCGTATGGCCGGGCGTGTCGATCACCTCGGCCTGGCAGTCGCCGACCGCGACCGTCTCGCCGGGGTTCACCGCGCGGTCGAGTGCGGGCAGGCGGTGCGCGTCCGCCGCCGCGCCGATCACCGCCGCGCCATGCGCCGCCTTCAGCGCCGCCACCCCGCCGACATGGTCACCGTGATGGTGCGTCAGCAGGATCAGCGCCGGCGCCCAGCCGCGCGCGGCGAGCGCGGCCTCGACCGGTGCCGCCTCGCCGGGATCGACCACGGCGACGGTGCCGGTCGCCTCGTCGCGCAGCAGCCAGACATAGTTGTCGGAGAGGACAGGGACGGGAACGATCTCGAGGCTTGCCATGGCGCGTTCCTAGCATCCGCTCTGTCCTCGGCCAACCGAGGCGGCGCTGGGCTTGCCGGCCGCGCGTGCTATGACGGATGCATGGCGGAGGATGCCGGCGCCCTGACCCGGTTCTACGCCTCGCCGCACGGCAGGCTGGTGATCGGCACGCTGCGGGCGAGGCTGCGCGCGCTCTGGCCGGTCCAACCGGGCGCGCGCACGCTGGGGCTCGGCTACGCGCTGCCCTATCTGCGCATCTGGCGCACCGAGCCGCGCGACCGCACGGTCGCCTGCCTGCCGGCGCAGATGGGCCCCGCGCGCTGGCCCCGCCACCGGGCGAACCTCGCCTGCGTGGCCGAGGAGGATCGGCTGCCGTTCCCGGATCTCCATTTCGACCGCGTGCTGATGGTGCACGCGCTCGAACATGCCGATCAGACCCGGCGGATGCTGCGCGAGGCGTGGCGCGTGCTGAAGGATGACGGGCGGCTGATGGTCGTGGTGCCGAACCGCACCGGCTGGTGGGCCTATGCCGAGCGGACGCCGTTCGGCCATGGCCGCCCGTTCTCGGCCGATCAGCTGGCGCGCCTGCTGGCGACGACGATGTTCCGTGAACTCCGCCGCGACGGCGCGCTCTACCTGCCGCCCTTCGCCTGGCGGCCGCTGCTCCGCACCGCCGGCGCCTGGGAGCGCATCGGCCGGCGGCTCGGGCCGCGTCTCGCCGGCGTCGTGCTCATCGAGGCGGCGAAGGACATGTACGCCGCGATCCCCGCCGGCGAGGCCGCGCCCGCGCGCCGGCGCGTGATGAGCGCGATGGACAGCGGCTGATACCGCCGGTGTCGGCGGTATCGCCCGGGGGATGGTGGGGCGGCCGCGCGCGACGCATGGCACGCGGCAACGGCCGGCCCCGGCGGGGCCGGCCGCTCCTCCGCCTGCCGCGATCAGGCCGGATACTCGAACTCCGGCAGGTCGCGCAGGCTGTCGCGCGTGGCTTTCGGCAGCATCACGTTGCCCTCGCGGTCGATCTGCAGCCGCTCGAACGGCACGGCCACCAGCTTGGCGCCGATGCCGAGGAAGCCACCGACCGAGATCACCGCCACCGGCACGCGCTCGTCGGGGGTGATGATCAGGTCGTCGATCGAGCCGATGCTCTCGCGCTCGCTGTTGCGCACGGTCGCACCGACCACCTTGGAGGCACGCATGCCCGACGCGGCGGCCGCGGCCGGATCGATCTCGCGCGGCGCGGCGGGCATGGCCTGGGACGGCATCGCCGGCGTGGCCGGCATCGCCGCGGGCGGGGTCGCGGGGGCGACGCGCTCGGGCACCGCCTGGCCGGGCATGGCGGGCGCGGCCGGATCGGTCGTGGCCTGCTGCGCCAGCGCCGGGCTGACGATGACGCCGGCGACCAGCATGGCCCTGATCGTGTCGTTCAGTCGCATGGTCCACTCCTTCCTTCGGTCTGGACCGTCGGGCGGACGTTCATGCGCCTGCCCGCGATCTGACCGGAGAACGGCGCAACACGTGCTCGGTTTCGCGCGGCTCACCCGCCTGTCATGCTTTCGTGACCATGGCGCGCCGTGTCCGCTCACCGACCCGCCCCACCGAGGCCTCGCTGCACGAGGCGGCGCTCGCGCATCTCGCCCGGTTCGCGGCGACCCGCGCTGGGCTTCTGCGCGTGCTCTCCAACAGGATCGCGCGCTGGGCGCGCAGCGCGGAGCTTGCCGAGGAGGAGCGTGGCAGCGCGATCGCCGCCGCGCGCGCCGCCGCCGAGGCGGTGGTGGCGCGGCTGGCCGCCTCCGGGGCGGTGGACGATGCGGCCTTCGCCGCGTCGCGCGCGCGCCGGCTGGCGCGCAGCGGTCGCTCGGCCGCCGCGATCGGCGCGCATCTGGCGGCGAAGGGCGCGGGCGACGCAGCGGAGGGCGCAATCGACGCTGCCCTGCCGGACGATGATGCCCGTCTCGCCGCCGTGCTGATCGCCGCCCGCAAGCGCCGCATCGGCCCCTACGGCCCGCCTGACCTGCCGCCTGAGGCCCGCCGCAAGGCGCTCGCCGCGCTCGCCCGCGCGGGCTTCCCGCGCGCGCTCGCCGAGGCGGCGCTGGCGATGGACGCCGAGGAGGCGGAGGCGCGCATCGCCGCGTTCCGCCGCTGATGCGCATCGTCGCCACCGCCGAGGGGTTCCGCCGCGGCGCGCGCACGACGCTGCCGCTGACGGTCGGGCTGATCCCGTTCGGCCTCGTCGTCGGCGTGCTGGCCCAGGCGCAGGGGCTGTCGGCGCTCGAACAGGCGCTCATGAGCGCGCTCGTCTTCGCAGGCTCGTCGCAGATCCTGGCGCTCGAGCTCTGGGCCGACCCGGCGCCGATCGCCTCGGCGACGCTCGCCGCACTCGCCGTGAATGTGCGCTTCGCGCTGATGGGGCCCTCGCTCGCACCGTGGATCGACACGCTCAAGGGCGCGCCGAAATGGGCGACCGTGGGCGCGATCGTCGATCATGCCTGGGCGCTGGCGATCGCCGAGATGCGCGCGGGCCGGCACGACGCGCTGTTCTATCTCGGCTCGGCGGCAACGCTGTGGAGCGCCTGGCTCGCCACCACCGTGCTCGGCCACGCGCTGGGCGCGGTGGTGGCGCTGCCGCGCGGGCACCCGCTGTTCTTCGCCGCCCCGGCCTGCTTCATCGCGCTGCTCGTGCCGATCTGGCGCGGACGCGGCGATGCCGCGCCCTGGGCGATCGCGGCGGCGGTCTCGCTCGGCGTCGGTCCGCTGCTGCCGAACCCGGCGCTGGCGGTGGTGACCGGCGCGGTCGCCGGCAGCCTCGCCGGCGCGCTTCGCGAGACGGCCGGCGGGGCGGCGCAGCGATGAGCCTCGACCCCGTCACGCTCGCCGCCATCCTCGGCATGGCGCTCGCCACCTTCGCCTGCCGGGCCACGGGCTACCTTGTGCTGCGGCGCGTGCAGCCGGGGCCGTTCCTGCGCGCCTTCCTCGGCCATGTGCCCGGCACGCTGTTCGTCGCCTTCGCCGCCCCGGCCGTCATGCGCGAGGGCTGGGCGGGGTTCCTGGGGGCAGCGGCGACGCTGATCGTCATGCGCGCGACCGGCTCCACGCCGGCGGCGCTGCTGGCGGGGGTGGCGGTGTTCTGGGCGGTGCGCGCCCTGGGGTAGGGCGTGGCTGGGGCCTCAACCGCCGGCCCTGCATTCGCGGTGCGCGTAGACCGCGCCGTACGCCGCGACGCCCGCCGAAGTCCCGCAACACGGTCGTCCAGTGCATTTTGCAACTCCTGTGTCGCAGAATGCAATTCATCCTGAGAAATATTTGATGACATCTGTCGCTGTCTTCGTTTTCTCTGATCTCTACAGTTTTTTGCGGCCGCTCGTTTACCTCCCGGTGATGATTCATGACTCAAGCTAGCTCCCGCAGCTTTCCGCTCCGCCGCGCCACCTCGCGCGCGTGCGGGGTCCCTCTCCCTGATCGATGGAAGGAAGACGACGATGTCGTTCCAGAACGTTCGCGTCCTGTACAAGGTCCTTGTGCTTGTCGGACTGCTGTTGACGGTCACCGCCGCCGTCGCCATCACCGGCAAGATCGGCCTTGGCCATCTCGCCGAGAACGTCGCAGAGGTCGAGCAGGCGGAGAAGGCCGCGATCGCCGGCTTGGTCGCGGCCGAACGGGTGCTCGAACTCGAGGTCTCCCAGCTCGTGCTCGCCGCGAACCCGACATCGGAGCACGTCGCCGCGGCGGAGCGGGAGATCGCCAGGATCACCCGCCAGATCGAGCAGACGCTGGGCGAACTCCGCCAGTCGGCCGACGCCGAGGCGCTGGCCCTGCTCGGCCGGGCAGAGACGGCCGTGCGCGCCTATCGCGCCGGCATCGACGAGACCCTGAGCCGGGCCCGCCGGCTCGGCAGCGGCGTGACGCTGAGCGAGGCGCAGCGAGAGATCCTCGACGCCGCGCTGGCCGGCCGCGAGCGCGCCAAGGCCGCGCTCGACGCCCTGCACGCCTTCGACGATCTGATGGAGAAGCGCGCGCAGGACATCGTCGAGGCGTCGAACGCCGAGGCCGATCAGTTCACCTGGCTGATGTTCGCCGTGACGGCGATCAGCGTGCTCGGCGGCCTCGGGCTCGGCTGGTGGATCGGCCGCGGCCAGATCGCCCGCCCGATCGAGCTGTCGGTCGCCCGTCTGCGCGCGCTGTCGGACGGCGACACCGAAAGCCCGATCTACGGCGAAGGCCGCAAGGACGAGGTCGGCGACATCGCCGCCACCATGGCCGTGTTCCGCGACAACCTGATCAAGCAGCGCGAGCTTCAGGCGGCGCAGCTGCGCGAGGCCGAGGCGAAGGCGGCGCGCGCCAAGGTGATCGAGGAGGTGACGGCGCGCTTCGAGGCCGAAAGCGGCGCCGTGGTGAAGGGCGTTGCGGCGGCGGCGACGGAGCTGGAGGCGACGGCGACCGGCATGGCGGCGGGGGCGGAGGAGACCTCTCGCCAGGCGACCGCGGTGGCGGCGGCGGCCGAGCAGGCGAGTGCGAACGTGCAGACCGTGGCCTCGGCGGCCGAGGAACTCTCCGCCTCGATCGCCGAGATCAGCCGCCAGGTGGCCGAGAGCACCCGCATCGCCTCGGAGGCGGTGTCGGAGGCCACCCGCACCAACACCACCGTCGAGTCGCTCGCCGCGAGCGCCAACCGGATCGGCGAGGTGGTGCGGCTGATCAACGACATCGCCGGGCAGACCAACCTCTTGGCGCTGAACGCGACGATCGAGGCCGCACGCGCCGGCGAGGCGGGCAAGGGCTTCGCGGTGGTGGCCTCGGAGGTGAAGAACCTCGCCAGTCAGACGGCGAAGGCGACCGAGGAGATCGGCGGCCAGATCGCCGCGGTGCAGGGCGAGACCGGCCGGGTGGTCGACGCGATCCGGGCGATCGGCGGCACGATCGAGAAGATCAGCGGCATCGCCGCCTCGATCGCGGCGGCGGTGGAGCAGCAGGGCGCGGCGACGGCGGAGATCGCGCGCAACGTGCAGCAGGCGGCGGCCGGGACGGGCGCGGTGTCGTCCAACATCGTCTCGGTCAACGAGGCCGCCTCGGGCTCGGGCGCGGCGGCGGCGCAGGTCCAGGGGGCGGCGGCCGAACTCAGCCGCGGCGCCGAGACCCTGCGCAACCAGGTCGAGCGCTTCCTCACCGAGATGAAGGCCGCCTGACCGCGGCAATCCCAGGAAGAAAGGGGCGAAGGGGGCCGCAAGGCCCCCTTCGCGCATCCCCCGGGAACAAGATCTCAGC
>CAZHMM010000115.1:0-11940 GCA_964533585.1 uncultured Elioraea sp. | reverse complement strand
ACATAGGTGAGCGCGTAGAGCAGCACGGCCGCCTGCACGAGCGGGTAGTTGCGCGCGAAGATGCTCTCGACCACCAGCCGGCCGAGGCCGGGCCAGCCGAACACGGTCTCGACGATCATGTTGCCGCCGAGCAGCGAGCCCGTTTCGATCGCGGTGACCGTGACGGCCGGGATCAGCGCGTTCTTCAGCGCATGGCGCAACAGCACGCGCCGGCGCCTCAGCCCCTTCGCCTCGGCGAACAGCACGTAGTCGGAGGCCAGCACCTCGGCCATCGCGCTGCGCACCACGCGCGCGAGCAGGGCGGCGGTCGGCAGGCCGAGCGTGATCGCGGGCAGGACCAGGTGCGCGACCGCGTTGCCGAAGGCCGCGAGGTCGCCGGCGAGCAGCGTGTCGATCAGCAGGAAGCCGGTGGCGCGCCGCACCTCGAAGGCGAAGCCGATCCGCCCGCCCACCGGCAGCAGGCGGAACTCCACCGCGAACAGCAGGATCAGCAGGATGCCGAACCAGAACCCCGGCAGCGAGACGCCGAACAGCGAGGCGGCCGAGAGCGCGCGGTCGATCCAGGAATCCCGCTTCACCGCCGCGATCACGCCGAGCGGGATCGCCACCAGGATCGCGACGATCAGCGCGACCAGCGTCAGCTCGATGGTCGCCGGCAGGCGTTCGGCGATCACGTCCCACACCGGCCGGCGATGGAAGAACGAGATGCCGAAATCGCCGCGCAGCGCGTTGCCGAGGAAGACCAGGAACCGCTCGACCAGCGGGCGATCGAGGCCGAGATCGCGCCTGAGCGCCGCGGCCTGCTCCTCGGTCGCGCGCTGATCGGCGAGCATGATCTCCACCGGGTCGCCCGGGGTCAGCGTGATCATCAGGAAGACGATCAGGCTGACGCCGAGCAGGACCGGCAGAAGCTGGGCGAGCCGCTCGGCCAGCCGGGTCGCGGTCATGGCGGAGCGGCCGGCCCGGTCAGGCGATGCGCACGCGGTGCAGGTTGATGCGGCTGTCGGCCTGCGGCTTCCAGCCGGCGATGCGCTTGGAGACGCCGTAGAGATCCTGCGGCAGCCAGAGGAAGATCCACGGCGCCTGATCCGTCACGATCGCCTGGGCGCGCTGGTACATCTCGGCGCGCTTGGCCTGATCCGGCTCGGTCTCGGCGGCGTCGAGCAGCCGGTCCACCTCGGCGTTGGAGAAGCCGGCCGAGTTGCCGCGCCCGCCGGTGCGCAGTGTGGGCACCATGATGTCGGACGGGTCGAGCGCGCCGTTGCCCCAGGAGGTCAGGTACATGTCGCGCTCGCGCCGCCGCTCGGGGTTCTGCCACATCGGGCTCAGCACCGCGCCCTCCCAGACCTGCGCGCGCACGCGCAGCCCCGTGCGCGACAGCAGCGCGGCGATCGCCTCGCCCACCTCCTTGAACGCGGCGACGCAGTCGATCACCAGCTCGGTGCCCTCGGCCACGCCCGCTTCGGCGAGCAGGGCGCGCGCGCGGGCGAGGTCGTGGCGGTACTCCGGCAGATCGGCGTTGAAGGCGAAGGCGTCGGGGCTCATCACGCCGCGCAGCGGGGTCGCGGTGTTGCCGAGGATGCGGCTGATGATCGCGTTCTTGTCGAGCGCGTGGTTGAGCGCGCGGCGCACGCGCACATCCGAGAACGGCGCCTTCTGGTTGTTCATGGCTACGAAGAAGGTGCGCGTGCCGTTCACCTTGGCGACGTCGGCATTGGCGCTCGCCTCGACCTGGCGCATGGCAGAGGGCGGCAGCTCGTTGATGATGTCCACCTCGCCGGCGAGCAGGGCGGCGATGCGGGCGCTGTTCTCGGGGATGACGCGGAAGATCACGCGGTCCACCTGCGCCGGGCCGGCCGGCGGGATGTCGGTCGAGCCGCCGTAGTAGCCGTCGAAGCGCTCCATGATCACCGCCTCGCCGCGGCGCCACTCGGCCAGCTTGTAGGGGCCGCAGCCGTCGGGGCGGGTCTGCATGCCCTCCTGGCCGACGCGCTCGACCTGGCGGCGGTTCACCACCTCCTGGAACGGCAGCATCGCGCCGAGGATCGGCCAGGGTTCGCCCAGGATCATGCGGACCGTGCGCTCGTCCACCACCACGGTGTCCTGCACCGGGCCGAGCAGGCTCTTGCGCGGGCTGGTCTGCCCGCCCATGGCGTTGTCCTTCACCAGCCGGTTGAAGGTGAAGGCGATGTCCTCGGCGGTGAGCGGGTCGCCGGAGTGGAAGCGGATGCCTGCCCGGATGCGGAACTCGTAGGTCTTGGCGTCCACCGCGCGCCAGGACTCGGCGATCTCGGGCACGACCTTCATGGCGGGGTCGCGCGTGAGCAGCCCGTCATGGATGTTGCGGATGATGGTCTGGGTCTCGCGGTTGCGGTGGTTCGCCGGATCGAGGGTGAGCGCGTCCTGGCTGAAACCGACCCGCACGTCGCGGGTGCGCGTCTGCGCGGCGAGCGGCCCCGGCATCGCCGCCACGGCGGCGGCGGTCGCGAGCAGACTGCGGCGTCCGATCATGGTCGTCTCCCGTTGGTGTTGGCTGCGGCGTCCGAAGCCGGGCGCCGTCATCATGCGCTCCGCAGCAAGCCGCGTGCCATCCGCATGAAGCGGCCGGTTTCGGCGGCCGGCCCGTTGCGCAAGCGTGGCAGGCGTGAATTTCACGCCGCGGCGTGCGGTGCGCGCGGTCAGATCAGCCGGGCACGGATCCGCGTGACGACGATCTCGGCCAGGATCACCACCGCGAAGATCGCCAGCAGCACGGTCGCCGCCCGGTCCCACTGGAAGAAGTTCAGCGCATCGTCCAGCACCACGCCGATCCCGCCGGCGCCGACCAGGCCGAGCACGGCGCTCTCGCGCACATTGATGTCCCAGCGGAACAGCGCGATGCCCCAGAAGGCGGGCTGCACCTGCGGCCAGTAGCCCTTCAGCAGCACGGCACTCCAGGGCGCGCCCGCCGCGCGCAGCGCCTCGATCGGGCCGTTGGCGGTCTCGTCCAGCGCCTCGGCGAGCAGCTTGCCGACGAAGCCGATCGAGCGGAACGCGACCGCCATCACGCCGGCGGCGGCACCCGGGCCGAACACGGCGACGAACACCAGCGCCCAGACCAGCGTGTTGACCGACCGCGACGACACAAGCAGGAGTTGCGCAACCGCGTTCAGCGCCGGCACCGGGGTGATGATGCGCGAGGCAAGCAGGGCGATCGGCACGGCGAACGCGAAGCAGAGGATCGTGCCGAGGGTGGCGATGTGGATGGTCTCGATCAGCGCCGCGTGCACCGCGTCGGGGTAGTGGCGCAGATCGGGCGGCCACATCCGGACCAGCAGGTCCGCCATCTGCTCGGGCGCATCGGCGAGGAACTCGGGGATGATCTCGATCGTGCGCACCGACCACACCAGGGCCGCGACGATGCCGAGCCAGATCGCGAAGCGCGCGAGGCGCTGGCGCGGGCTGAAGCGCGTCCATTCGCGCATCAGCGGCGCGGCCGGGTCGCGCCGGGCGATGACGCCGTCGTTCATTGCAGGGCGGCCCGCACGCGCGTCGCCACCAGCTCGGCGGCGAAGATCAGCGCGATGATCACGATCAGGATCGCGGCGACGAAGTCGTAGTCGAAGCGCTTGAAGGCGGCGAACAGCGTGCCCCCGATCCCGCCCGCGCCGACGATGCCGACCATGGTCGAGTTCCTGAGGTTCGAGTCCACCTGGTAGATGCAGAACCCGACGAAGCGCGAGGCGACCTGCGGCAGCACGCCGTAGAGCAGCACCGCGACGAAGCCTGCGCCGGTGGCGCGCACCGCCTCGACCTGCCTGGGCGAGATCTCCTCGATCGCCTCGGCGAACAGCTTGGCGATGAAGCCGATCGAGGCGACCACGAGGGCGCAGATGCCGGCGAGCGCGCCGAAGCCGACCGCCTTGACGAACAGGATCGCGACGATGACGTAATGGAGCGACCGGCAGAGGCCGATGAAGCCGCGCGCCGGCCCGCTGATCCACCACGGCATCAGGTTGCGCGCGGCGAGCAGCGCGACCGGGAAGGAGAGCGCGATGCCGACCGCCGAGGCGATGAAGGCGATCTGCAGGCTCTCCAGCATCCCCTCGGCGAGCAGTTCCCAGCGCGCGAAATTGGGCGGCACCATCTTGCCGAGGAACCGCCCCGCCTCGCCGAAGCCGATCATCAGCCGCGCGAGCGTGACATCGAGCTGCGCGGCGGCGTAGGCCGCGTAGAGCGCCAGCGCGAGCAGGCCCGCGCGGGCGGGCCAGTTCGGCGCGAAGGCGCGGCGCGCGGCCTCGGCGCTCACAGCCACGCCTCGCCGCCGTAGATCTGCGCGAGGTGATGCTCCTCGAGCGCCTGCGGCGGGCCGTCGAACACGATCCGCCCGCCCGCCATGCCGACGATCCGGCGCGCGAAGCGCTTCGCCAGCGGCACGTTGTGGATGTTGACGATCACCGGAATCCCGGCCCGGTCGCAGAGTGTCGCGATCAGCTCCATGATCTCGACCGAGGTCTTCGGATCGAGCGAGGAGGTCGGCTCGTCGGCGAGCAGCAGCTCGGGCTCTTGCATCAGCGCGCGCGCGATGCCCACACGCTGGCGCTGCCCGCCCGAGAGCGCGTCGGCCCGGCGCGTGGCGTGCTCGGGCAGCCCGACCGCGTCGAGCAGGTCGAAGGCGCGGGCGATGTCCTGCTCCGGATAGCGCCGCAGCCAGGCGCGCCAGAGCGGCACGTAGCCGAGCCGCCCGGAGAGCACGTTCTCCATCACGCTGAGCCGCTCGACGAGATTGTACTCCTGGAACACCATGCCGATGCGCCGCCGTGCGAGCCGGAGCGCGCGGCCGCGCAACGGCGCGAGATCCTGCCCGTGCAGCCGGATCTCGCCGCCGCTCGGCTCCACCAGGCGGTTGATGCAGCGGATCAGCGTCGACTTGCCGGTGCCGGAGGGGCCGATCACCGCGGTGATGCCGCGCCCCTCCACGGCGAGGTCGATGCCGTGCAGCACGGGCCTGCCCGGCGCGTAGGCCTTGCTGAGCCCCCGGATCTCGAGGGCGACGCCGTTCGCGCCGGTCATGCCCGTCCCGTCACTGCGTCCGGCCCGGCTGCTGTTGCTGCTGGCGCTGCTGCTGCTCGCGCGCGGCACGCCGGCGCGCCTCCGCCTCGGCCTCGCGCCGCGCCTCGACGTCGAAGGCCGCGCGCGTATAGGGCGCGTTCACCTTGTCGGCGACGAAGCGCACCGGCTCCCAGTCCTTCAGATACGTCGCCGGCACGAAGCGGTCATTGCCGCCGAGATCGCGCCGCATCTCCTCGGGGAAGCGGAAATCGTAGAAGCACTGCTTGATCCTCTCGACGAGTTCCGGCTTGAGGTCGTGCGCATGCGCGAAGGACGAGGTCGGGAACGGCGCGCTCTGCCAGATGATGCGGAAATTGTCGCCGCGCACCTGGCCGCGCGCGACCATGCGGTTGAACACGTCGGAGGCGACCGGCGCGGCGTCGTAGTCGCCGCTGTTCACGCCCATCACCGAGCGGTCATGCCCGCCCGAGTAGATCACCTGGTAGTCCTGGTCGGGCACCAGGCCGAGCTCGGGGAAGAAGGCGCGCGGGGCGAGGTTGCCCGAGTTCGAGGTCGCCGAGGTGTGCGCGACCCGCTTGCCCTTGAGGTCGCTCATCTGCCGGAACGGGCTGTCGGCGCGCACGACGACGGCGAGCCGGTAGCTCTCGTAGCCGTCCTCCTTGCCCTTCACCGCGAACGGCACCGCGCCGGCGAGGTTCACGGCGAAGGCGGTCGGGCCGGTCGAGAACCCGGCGATGTGCAGCCGCCCCGAGCGCATCGCCTCGACCTGGGCCGCGTTCGAGGTGACCGGGAAATAGACCGTGCGCTTGCCGGTGCAGCGCGTCAGGTACTCCATGAAGGGGCGGAACTGGCTCGCGTAGAGGGCCGGGTCCTCGACCGGGGTGTAGGCGAACACCAGCGTCGAGGGGTCGCGGAAGCGGGCCGGATCCTTCGGCGGATCGGCGACGAGGTCGCGGTTCTCGTCGCAATAGGCGTCATCCAGCGCGCCGCGGAAGCTGCACTCGGACGCCTGCGCCGCGGCCTGCGGCGCGTGCAGCGCGACCATGGCCGCGCCGAGCGCGGCAAGGGTGAGGGTGCGGACGGACATGCGGTATCTCCTCCCGGTCCTGGCTGATTGTCTCGCTTCTGTATCGTGCGGCGCGCGCCGCTGCGCGGCTGTCGCCACGCTGGCCTGACGGCCGCGCCGCATCGGCCAGCATGTGACAGTCTTATTGCACTTCTATGACAGCGGCTCTAGGAACGCCAGACACAGGCGGGATGCGCCGGCGTGATGGGGAAACGGATGCGGCAGAGCCGGACCGACGCTGCGGCGGTGTGCGAGGCAGCGGGAGCACAACCCGCGATCGCCGGCCGCGTGCCGCTGCCCACCGACAGCACCCGCGCCGGGACACACAGGAGGATGCGATGACCAGGACCGTACCGTTCAGCCGCCGCACGCTGCTCGCCGGCACCGCCGCGGCGACGCTCACCCCGGCGCTCGCCGCCCGCGCCCAGGCGCTCGAGGACCGGCTGGTGATCGTCACCTCGTTCCCGCGCGACCTCACCACGCCGATCGTGCAGGGCTTCGAGCGCCGCCATCCCGGCACCAAGGTCGAGATCCAGAACCGCAACACCGCCGCCGCCGTCGCCTTCATCCGCGAGACCCGCTCGAGCCCGCCCGACATGATGTGGGCGAGCGCGCCGGACGCGTTCGAGGTGCTGAAGAAGGACCAGCTGCTGCAACGCTACCGCCCGCAGGCGACCGGCATCGCCGAGAAGGTGGGCGCCTATCCGGTGAACGACCCCGACGGGTTCTTCGTCGGCTTCGCCGCCTCGGGCTACGGCATCATGTACAACACGCGCTACCTGCGCGCGAACAACCTGCCCGTGCCGAAGGAGTGGGACGACCTCGCCAAGCCCGTCTATGCCGACCATGTCGGCATCTCCGCCCCGTCGCGCTCGGGCACCACGCACCTGACGGTGGAGACGATCCTGCAAGGCGAGGGCTGGGAGAAGGGCTGGGCGCTGCTGCTGGCGATCGGCGGCAACTTCGCCTCGGTCTCGGACCGTTCCTTCGGCGTGCCGGACGCGGTGAACTCGGGCCAGTACGGGCTCGGCATCGTCATCGACTTCTTCGGCCTCGCCGCCAAGGCCTCGGGCTTCCCGGTCGAGTTCGTCTATCCCTCGGTCACCACGCTGGTGCCGGCCAATGTCGGCATCGTCGCCGGCGCGCGCCACCCGCGCGCCGCGGCCGCCTTCATCGAGTTCCTGCTCTCGCCCGAGGGCCAGGAGATCCTGCTCGATCCGAAGATCATGCGCCTGCCGGTGCGCGCCGAGACCTACGCCAAGGCGCCGCCCGGCTTCCCCAACCCGTTCACCGACGCCTCGCTCGGCGCGCGGCTCACCTTCGACTCCGAGAAGTCCGAGGCGCGCTACGAGCTGCTCAACAGCCTGTTCGACCGGCTGATCACCTTCCGGCTGAGCGAGCTCAAGGCGGCCTGGAAGGCGATCCACGCCGCCGAGGCAGGGCTTGCCCGGCGCGACAACGCCGAGGCGCGGCGGCTGGTCGCCGAGGCGCGCGCCAAGGCCACGGCCGTGCCGATCACCGAGGCGGAGTCGCTCGATCCGCAGATCGCCGGCGCGTTCCAGCCGACCCGGCCCGACCGGCCGGCCGGCGCGCGCCAGGCGCAGATCGAGGAGCGCTGGGACAGCTTCGCGCGCGGCAACTACGCCGAGGCCCGGCGCCTCGCCGAGCAGGCCGCGCGCATCCGCTGACGCCGCAGCCCCAGCGGGAGCGCGCAGATGGCGACGGCGGCGGCCGGGCTGCGTCTGCCCGGCCTGGCGAGGCTCGGCGCGAGCCCGGCGCAGGTCGTGCTCGGGCTCGGCGTCGCCGCCTTCCTGGTCGCCTTCCTGGTGGTGCCGGTGCTGCGCGTCGCCTGGGTCGCGTTCCAGGGACCGGCCGGCTTCACGCTGGTGCATTTCGGCGACTTCTTCGCCTCCACCCTGTTCCGCGAGGCGCTCTACAACTCGCTCTACGTCGCGGCGATGACGGTGGTGCTCGCCACCCTCATCGCCGTGCCGCTCGCCTATTTCATCGCCCGCTTCGACTTCCCCGGCGCCGGCATCATCCACACCCTCGGCGTGATCCCGCTGGTGATGCCGCCCTTCGTCGGCGCGATCGCGATGCAGCTCGTCTATGGCCGCAACGGCACGGTCAACCTGCTGCTGAACGACGCCTTCGGCTTCCGCATCCCGTTCATGGAGGGGCTGAACGGGGTGATCTTCGTCGAGGGCATCCACTACTTCCCGTTCATCCTGCTCAACCTCTCGGCCGCGCTCTCCAACATCGACAGCGCGATGGAGGAGAGCGCGCAGAACCTCGGCGCGCGCGGCTGGACGCTGTTCCGCACCGTGGTGTTCCCGCTCGCCCTGCCCGGCTACGTCGCCGGCGCCTCGCTCGTGTTCGTCAAGGTGTTCGACGATCTCGCGACCCCGCTGCTGCTGAACGTCACCGCGATGCTGGCGCCGCAGGCCTACCTGCGCATCACCTCGGTCGGGCTCGCCGACCCGGTCGGCTACGTGATCTCGGTGATCATGGTGGTGGTGTCGCTCGCGGCGATGGGCGGGGCGGCGCTGGTGCTGCGCGGGCGCGACTACGCGACCCAGCAGCGCGGCGGCGGGGGCTTGCAGCGGCGGCGCATGCGCACCGGCGAGGCCGCCTTCGCCTGGGGCTTCATCGCCATCACGCTGCTGATCGTGCTGTCGCCGCATATCGGCATCCTGCTGCTCTCGCTCGGCACGGTCTGGTCGTTCAGCCCGCTGCCGGATGCCTTCACGCTGGCGCATTACGGCACCGTGCTGAGCGAGAGCACGCGCTACATGGTCAACACCGTGCTCTATTGCGGCGGCGCGGGGCTGCTCGACGTGCTGATCGGCATCGCCATCGCCTATCTGGTGCAGCGCACCCGCCTGCCCGGGCGGCGCCTGCTCGACCAGGCCGCCACCGCCTCGCTCGCGGTGCCCGGGCTCGTGCTCGGCATCGGCATCCTGCGCACCTATTTCGAGGTGAGCGTGCCGGGGATCGAGGGCTCGCTCGCCACCTCGGGGCTGATGCTGACCATCGCCTATGCCGTCCGCCGCCTGCCCTATGCGCTGCGCGCCTGCGACGCCGCGCTGCGCCAGCTGCATGTCAGCCTGGAGGAGGCGGCCGAGATGCTGGGCGCGGGCAAGCTGTTCACGCTCGCGCGCATCGTCGTGCCGCTGATGCTGGGCGGCATCGCCGCCGGCTTCGTCACCTCCTTCGCCACCGCCGCGGTCGAGCTCTCGGCGACCCTGCTGCTGGTGACGCGCGACGTGAACGCGCCGCTCTCCTACGCGATCTACGTCTACATGCAGTCGCCCGCGGGGCGCGGCCCGGGCGCCGCACTCGGCGTGATCGCGGTCGTCGTGGTCGCGATCGGCACCTGGCTCTCCCACCGTCTGGCGGAGCGCGACCGCAGCCGCCGCTCGCGCGAGGTGTTCGCCGCATGACCGCAAACGAAACGGGTGTCGCGGTCGAGGACGTCACCTTCGCCTACGGCACGAACGTGATCCTCGACCGCGTCAGCCTCGCCGTGCCGAAGGGCGAGTTCTTCGCCTTCCTCGGCCCCTCGGGCTCGGGCAAGACGACGCTGCTCCGCCTGATCGCCGGGTTCGGCCAGCCGCAGCGCGGGCGCATCCGGGTCGGCGCGCGCGACGTGACCGAGGCGCCGCCGTGGGACCGCAATGTCGGCATGGTGTTCCAGAACTACGCGCTCTGGCCGCACATGACGGTGGCCGAGAACGTCGCCTTCGGGCTGCACCGAAGGCGCGTGGCCAAACCCGAGGTGGCGCGCCGGGTCGAGGCGGCGCTCGCGCTGGTCGGGCTTGAGGGCTATGGCGGGCGGCGGCCGGCGCAGCTCTCGGGCGGGCAGCAGCAGCGCGTGGCGCTCGCGCGCACCGTGGTGATCGAGCCCGAGGTGCTGCTGCTCGACGAGCCGCTCTCCAACCTCGATGCGCAGCTGCGCGTCGAGATGCGCGCCGAGCTGCGCGCGCTGCAGCGCAAGACCGGGCTGACGACCATCTTCGTCACGCACGACCAGGAGGAGGCGAACGCGATCTCCGACCGCATGGCGGTGCTGGACGGCGGGCGCATCCAGCAGATCGGCCGGCCGGTCGAGCTCTACGACAATCCCGCCAACCGCTTCGTCGCCGGCTTCCTCGGCACCGCCAACCTGATCGAGGGCGAGATCGTGCGCGACGGCGCGGCGGCGGTGTTCCGCGGCCCCGACGGGATCGTGCTGCCCGCGCCCGGCGCCGCGCGCACCGGCCGGACGCTGCTCGTGCTCCGGCCGCAGGCGCTGGCGATCGCGCATGACGGCGCGCCCGCGCAGTTCGCCGGCGAGGTGCAGCGCACCGAGTTCCTCGGCGGGCATGTGCGCTACGCGATCGCCGTCGCCGGCATGGTGTTCCATGTCGATGAGGCGCATCTGCGCGGGCGCGAGGCGCTGCCGCCCGGCACGACCGTGCGGCTTGCCGCCGATCCCGACCAGCTGACCTTCCTCGCGCCCTGATCGGGCGCGCCGGCTGCGGGGTCACGCGGCCGGGCGCGACTCCTCCGGCGTCCGGCTCGGCGGCGGGGCGACGCGCACCTTGCGGATGCGCCGGCTGTCGGCATCGAGGATGCGGAACTCGACGCCCGAGGGATGCGCGATCGTCTCGCCGCGCGCGGGAATGCGGTGCGTCAGCGCCAGGATCAGCCCGCCCACGGTCTCGATCTCGGCCTCGCGCTCGTCGTCGGACAGGATCGGGCCGAGATGGCGCTCGAACTCCTCGACCGGCAGGCGCGCATCGACGTCCAGCGTGCCGTCCGGCCGCGGCACCACCTGTGCGGCGAGCGGCTCGTCGTGCTCGTCGGCGATCTCGCCGACGATCTCCTCGACCACGTCCTCGATCGTCACCAGCCCGTCGGTGCCGCCATACTCGTCCACCACGATCGCCATGTGCATGCGCGCCTGGCGCATCTCCAGGAGCAGGTCGAGCACCGGCTTCGAGGGCGGCACGTAGAGCGGCTTGCGCAGGATGTCGCCGATGCGGAACTCGGCGCCGCGATCCATGTGCACGAACACGTCGCGGATGTGGACCATGCCGATGATGTCGTCGAGGCTCTCGCGATAGACCGGCAGGCGCGAGTGGCCCTCGCGCTTGATCACGCCGATCAGCCCATCGAGCGGCATCGATTCGGGCACGGCGATGATGTCGGCGCGCGGCACCATCACGTCATCGGCCGTCACACCGCGCAGCTTCAGCACATTGGCGATCAGCGCCCGCTCATGCGGATCGAGCGCGGGCGGGGCGTCCTCGCCCGCCTCCTCGGCGCGCTGTTCGATCAGCGCCTCCAGGCTCTCGCGCAACCCGTTGTCGTCGCGCGCGCGCAGCAATCGCAGCATCCGGTCGATCAGCCTCCCGAGCCCGCCGTTCTCGCTCATCCGGCTTGTCCCCGATACGGGTCGGGCACGCCGAGCCGGCGCAGCACCAGCGCCTCCTCGCGCTCCATCCGCCGCGCGGCGCGCGCATCCTCGTGGTCGCGGCCGGCGCAGTGCAGCGCGCCGTGCACGACCAGATGCGCGAGATGGCGCGCGAGCGGAAGGCGGCGCGCGCGCGCCTCGCGCGCGGCCACGCCATAGCCGATGGCGATGTCGCCGCCACCGTCGGCGCCGGGCCAGGAGAGCACGTTGGTGGCGTAGTCCTTGCCGCGATGGCGCGCGTTCAGCCGGCGCAGCGTCGCATCGTCGGCGAGCAGCAACGCGAGCGTGCCGCGCGCGCGCGCCGCCCGCATCGCGGCGGCCGCGGCGCGGCGCGCCAGCGTCTCCACCGCCGGCACCGAGGCGC
>CAZHMM010000114.1:0-11968 GCA_964533585.1 uncultured Elioraea sp. | reverse complement strand
TGGCGTCGAACAGGATCAGCGGGTGCAGGTTGCCGTCGCCGGCGTGGAACACGTTCGCGACCTGCAGCCCGTAATTCGCCGAAAGCAGGCCGATCCGCCGCATCGCCTCGGGCAGCGCGCCGGGCGGAATGGTGCCGTCCATGCAGAGATAGTCCGGGCTGATCCGCCCGACCGCGCCGAACGCGCCCTTCCGCCCCTTCCAGATCGCGCCACTCTCCTCGGCATTGCGGGCGACGCGCACGGTCGTCGGGCTGTGGCGGGCGCAGATCGCCTTCAGCCGGTCGAGCAGCGCGTCCTGCTCGGCCTCGCTGCCTTCCACCTCGATGATCAGCAGCGCCTCGGCATCGAGCGGATAGCCGGCATGGGCGAAGGCCTCGCAGGCGTGGATGCAGGGCCTGTCCATGAACTCGAGCGCGACCGGGATGATGCCGCTCGCGATGATGTCGGCGACGGCAGCGCCGGCGACGTCGGTCGCGCCGAAGCCGACCAGCATCGCCCGCGCCCCCTCGGCCGCGCGCAGGATCCGCACGGTCACCTCGGTGACGATGCCGAGCTGGCCCTCGCTGCCGGTGATCAGCCCGAGCCAATCATAGCCCGCGGTGTCGAGATGCCCGCCGCCGAGCGCGATCACCTCGCCCTCGATCGTCACCATGGTGACGCCGAGCAGGTTGTTGGCGGTCACACCGTATTTCAGGCAGTGCGCGCCGCCCGAGTTCATCGCCACGTTGCCGGCGATCATGCAGGCGAGCTGGCTCGACGGATCGGGGGCGTAGAAGAACCCCTCGCCCTCGACGGCCTTGGTGATGCCGATATTGGTCACCCCCGCCTCGACGCGGGCGAGCCGGTCGTCGAGGTTCACCTCGAGGATGCGGTTCATCCGCGAAACGCCGATCACGACGGCATCTTCGAGCGGCAGCGCGCCCCCCGAGAGCGAGGTGCCGGCCGCGCGCGGCACCACGCGGATGCCCTGCTCGTGGCAGTAGCGCAGGCAGGCCGCCACCTGCGCCGTCGTCTCCGGCAGCACCACCGCGAGGGGGACGCGCTTGTAGGCGGTGAACCCGTCGGTCTCGTAGGGCTTGAGGCGCAGGGGCTCGGCGATGACGTTGGCAGCGCCGGCCCGCTCGGCGAGCGAGGCAATGATCGCCTCGCGCCGGGCGAGAACCTGCGGATCGGGCTCCGGCATCGCGAGCATGGCACCCTCCCTGGCCGGAACGGCCATGGCGGTGATCTATGGCCGCGCGGGCGGCGGCGCAAGCGAGCCGCCGCGCCCCGGGAACGGGGCGCGGCCGATCAGGCGCGGCCGATCAGCCCTGGCGCACCTTCATGCGCGGGTTCTTCTTGTTGATCACGTACAGCCGGCCCTTGCGGCGCACGAGCCGATTGTTCTTGTCCCGCGCCTTGGCGGAGCGGAGCGAGTTGCGGATGCGCATCGTCGTGTTCCTTCGATCGAGCCGGCGCAGGTAGAGGCTCGGGGCGTCAGTGTCAACCGCGACAGCCCTGTCCTGCCGTCAGCGCCGGATCGCGTGCCAGCGCAGCAGCCGCAGGCGGCCCGTGCGCAGCAGTTCGAGCCGCCGCAGGCACCGCTCGGCCTCGGCCACCACCTGCAAGGCGAAGGGCCGCGTGGGCCGGTCGCGCTTCAGCTCCTCGACGAAGGCGGCCCAGGCCGCCACGGTCTGGCTGACGTGGCGGGCGGTGATCTCCTCGCAGATGCGGATGTCGAGCCCCGCCTTGGTCAGCAGCCCGGTCAGCGCCTTCTCGCCGGTGAGGCAGGGCGTGACACCCTCCAGCTGCGCCCAGGCGTTGAAGGCCCGCTCGGCCGAGGGCGAAGGCGCGCCGAGCGCAAGATCGGTCAGCACCACCTGGCCCTGCGGCTTCACCCCGCCGACCAGGGCGGCGATCACCGGCGCCTTGTCGGGGATGCGCCACAGCGCCTCGAGCGCGAGCGCGTGGTGGTAATAGCCCTTGCGGAACTGCGGATTGGCGAGATCGAGGTGCTTGATTTCCGCCTTCTTCTCGACCTTGTGCTTCTCCGAGAGCGCCTGTGCGGCCCGCGCCAGGTCGGGGTCGGTCTCGTAGCCGGTCACCCAGGCGCCCGACTCGACCGCGAGGGCGCGCGTGGCGCCGCCGAGCCCGGCGCCGAGGTTCAGCACCGAGTGGGTCTGGTTCAGCCCGAGCGGCTTGGACAGCGTCAGCGCCTCCTCCGCCCCGCCCGGACCGAGGAAGCCTTCGCCCCAGATGGCGCCCAACACCTTCAGCTTGCTTTCGGGCCAGCGGGCGGGCGGCGGGGGCGGCGGCTCGGGATCGAGGTGCCGGCGGGTGGGCGCAGGTTCAGGCGCTGGTGGCACGGCGGCGCGGTCGTCGAACAACACCCGGCCAGCCGACTGGGGTGCGCGCGGACGGGCGGGCGCACCGAACCAGTTCATCACCTGAGCCAAGGCACCGCGCATGCGGATGGAACCCTCCATGCGGCTGTATCGCAGGTGCGGGTTGGCATGACGTTAACACCTCGCGAGGCGGCGGCGGGAGAAGCCTGGGCTCAGCCGAATTCCGTGAGCACGTAGCGGACCGGCTCGTCGCCGATCACCGAGGGCTTGTGGCGATGGGCGTGGCCGGCGGGAATGTGCAGCATGTCGCCCGGGCCGGCTTCCACTGCGTGATCAGGGAATTCGTAGCGAATCCTGCCGGACAGGATGAAGATCGAGTGGCCGGTCTCGCACCAATCCGATGGCGGGCCGCCGGGGGCACGCTCCTGGTAGCGGAGTGCGATGCCGAAGCCGGGGAAAGCCGCCTCCGCCACCTTCAGGGTGGGCGAGTGCGTGGTGAGCGGCGCGTCCGCGGCGCGGACGAGGTAGGGGGATTCGCCGACCGGGGGCATCCTGGCTGTCACTCCGCCGCCAGCCGCTTCTCCGTCGCGCGCAGATACCCGTCGCGGGTCTGCGGCAACTTCATCCCCAGCACCCTTCCCGCCACAAGATTGCGCAGAATCTGCGCCGTACCGCCGGCAATGGTGAACATCCGCGCGTCGCGGACGTGCCGCTCCATCGGAACGTCGCGCCCATAGCCGGCGCTGCCCCAGAGCTGCAACGCGTCGTTGGTCACCTTCACCGCGGTCTCGGCGGCGAGGATCTTCGCCTGCGCCGCCAGATGCGGATCGGGGAAGCCGTTCGGCCCGACGCTGCGCGCCGCCCGCCAGAGCATCAGCCGGGCCGCCTCCACCGCCACCGTCATGTCGGCGATCATCCATTGCAGGCCCTGGAACTCGGCGATCGGCCGGCCGAACTGCTCGCGCCGCTTCACGAACCCGATCGCCTCCTCCAGCGCCCCGGCGGCGATGCCGAGGGCGACCGTGCCCGCGCCGACGCGCTGGGCGTTGTAGGCGTCCATCAGCGCGCCGAAGCCGCGGCGGAACCCGCCCGGCGACGGCAGCACCATCTCGGCAGGCACCTCCAGGTCCTGCAAGTCCACCACGGTCTCGGGGATGCCGCGCACGCCCATGGCGTATTGCCGCTCGCCGATCACCAGACCGGGCGGGCTGCCCTCCCCGTCACGGACGACGATGAAGCCGCCGATCCCCTGATCGACCCCGTTCTCGATCGCGCGGGCGAAGATCAGATGCAGCCGCGAGACGCCGCCGCCGGTGATCCAGTGCTTGCGACCGTTCAGCACCCAGCGGTCGCCGCGCTTCTCGGCGCGCGTGGTCATCGCCGTCGCGGCCGAGCCGGCCTCGGGCTCGGTGATGCAGATCGCCGGCTTGTCGCCATGCACCAGCACCTGCTCGGCGGCGAGCCGCTTCTGCGCCTCGGTGCCGTAGGCCATGATCGCGCCGATCGCGCCCATGTTGGCCTCGACCGAGATGCGCCCGGCGACGGCGCAGCGCCGCGCCATCGCCTCGATCAGCAGCACCGCGTCCAGGTAGGAGGCGCCCTGGCCGCCATACGCCCGCGGGATCGTCATGCCGAGGAAGCCCGCCGCCTTCAGATCGGCGATGTGCTCCCACGGATAGGCCTCGCTGCGGTCGATCGCCGCCGCGCGCGGCGCGATCCGCTCATCGGCGAGTCGCTGCGCACGCTCGAACAGCGCGGTCTCGGCCTCGGTCAGTCCATGCATGGGCATCCTCCGTCCGCGTCGGTTCTAGCGCGGCGCTCAGCCGGCGGCGAGGCGGCGCTCGATCGCCGCCACCGTCTCGGCCGCAAGCCCGGTGCGCCGCGCGAGCTCGGCGAGCCAGGCACGCTCGGGCGCGGAGGCCTCGCCGACCGCGATCACGGAGGCAGCATAGACCTGCGCGGCCAGCACCGGGTCGGTGATGTCGCGGACCAGCGCATCGAGCGAGGCGGGGGCGGCGAACTCCTTCAGCACCAGCTCGCGCGCCTCGTCGTCCAGCCCCGCCTGGTCGAGCTGGCCCGCGATCGCGGCCCGCTCCGCGGCATCGATCGCGCCGTCGGCGCGGGCCGCGGCGATCATGGCGCGGATGATCAGCAGCGCCTCGCGATCCTCGGCGCCGACCGGCTCGGCCGGCGCCGGCGGCGGCGCGGCGGGCTTGGCGGTGCCCCAGGGGCTAGGTTGGCCGATCACGGGATACGGCACCGGCACGGGACCGCCGGGAGGGGCGCGCGGCGGCCGCGGTGCGGGCGGGCGGGGCGCCGGCGCGCTGGTCTGCGCCAGCGCCTCGGCCGCAAGCCGGGCGAGCGCGGTGAGCGCCGAGCCGGTCCTGCGCGAGCCGCCGATCCGCACATCGATCAGCGGGGCGGGCTTGGCCGTCCGCTTGGCGGCAGGCTTGGTCGTGCGCGCGGTGGCGGACTTGGCGGTCGACCCGCCGGCGGTACGGGTGGTGCGCCGGGCTGGGCGTGGCGGTGCCAGCACGCCCCCGAGCAGCGCCCCCAACAGCCGCTTCGCATCCATCGCCGTCCCTCCGCCGCTCCTCGCATCGTTATGGGGGCGCGGCGGGTCCGCTGCCAAGCGGTGCCTGCCCTGGGTGACCGCGTAAGTTTGCACCCTCTTGCGCATTGCTGCGCAAGGATGCACGCTTTTGCTCCGAAGCCGCCGGATGTGAACCGACGGCCCAATCCGGGGGAGCGCAGGTGACCGCACAATCGAGGGTCGGCTACATCGGCGTCGGCCTGATGGGGCACGGGGCGGCCAAGCACATCCTGCTCAAGGGCCATCCGCTGACGATCCTCGGCCACCGCAACCGCGCGCCTGTCGAGGACCTCGTAGCGCAGGGTGCGACGGAGGCGCACAGCCCCGCCGAGGTCGCGCGGGCGAGCGACGTCGTGTTCCTCTGCCTGCCCTCCTCGGTCGAGGTCGAGGCAACCGTGCTGGGCGAGACCGGCGTGCTCGAAGGTCTGCGGCCCGGAACGATCCTGGTGGACAGCACCTCGGCCGACCCGACCTCGACGCGGCGGCTTGGCCGCATCCTGGCCGAGCGCGGCATCGGCCTGGTGGACGCCCCGGTCGGGCGCACCCCGCGCGAGGCGGAGCTCGGCAAGCTCTCGACCTTCCTCGGCGGCGATCCGGCGCATGTCGCGCGCGTCCGGCCGATCGTCGAGTGCTACGCCGACACGATCATCGAGGCGGGCGAGCTCGGCGCGGGACACACGCTGAAGCTCGTCAACAACTTCATCTCGATCGGCACCTCGGCGGTGATCGCCGAGGCGGTCGCGACCGCGAGCAAGCTCGGGGTGGATCTCCGCAAGCTCTACGAGGTGGTCTCCGCCGGCGGCGCGAACAGCGCGATGTTCCAGATGATGATGCCCTGGGCGCTGGAGGGCGACGACAGCCGGCTGAAGGGGCCGATCCGGATCGCGGCGAAGGACATGCGCACCTATTGCCGCATGGCCGAGGCCGCGCCTGCCGCGTCCTTCGTCGCGCAGGCGTGCAGCCAGGTCTGGCAGATGGCGCTCGCGCAGGGCCACGGCGAGCGCTTCATGCCGGTGCTGCCCGAGATCGTCGCGCGGCTTTCGCGCGGGCACGTGCGCGACCTGCCGGAGTGACGGCTCCGGTGCCGCAGCTGCGCGCCTCCATCGCCGATCAGCCGCCGCTCATTCCGGCAGCGCGCCAGGCGCGGATTCTCGACCACCTCAAGAGCCGCGGCGTCGTTGCGATCGCGGAACTCGCCGCCGCGATCGGCGTGTCATCCTCGACGGTGCGGCGCGATCTCGAGGAACTCGCCGCGGTCGGCCAGCTTCGGCGCACCCATGGCGGCGCGGTCTCGCTCAGCGCGGCGCGCACCACCTTCGAGCCCGCCCCGGCGATCGCGCAGCATGTCCATTCGGCCGCCAAGCGGGCGATCGGCGAGGCGGCCGCCGGCCTCATCGAGCCGGGCCAGAGCGTCGTGTTCGACAGTTCCTCCACCGTGCTGGAGGCAGCGCGCGCCGTCGTCGCGCGCGGGTTGGCGATCACGGCCGTCACCAACGACCTGCGCATCGCCGCCGTGCTCGCGGACGCGCCGCGCATCCGCGTGATCGTGCCGGGCGGGACGCTGCGGTCAGGCTCGCACACGCTCGCCGGCGAGCCTGGCCAGTCCTTCGCGCGTGGCCTCTCGGCCGACATCGCCCTGCTCGGCGCGCACGCCATCGCCGACGGCATCATCAGCGAGACCTCGATCGAGGTCGCGGGCATCAAGCAGGCGATGGTCGAAGGCGCGCGTCGTCTCGCCGTGCTCGCGGATGCCAGCAAGTTCGGTGCGGTTGCGTTCTGCAAGGTGCTGGTGCTGTCGGCCGGCCATCTCGTCGTCACCGACGAGGCGCTCGACGGTGCGGCCCGCCGGATGTTCGCCGCGCGCGGCGTCGAGGTGCTCGCCGCAAGGGTGCCGGCATGACCGGGCTGCGTCTGCTGGCCGACGACCTGACCGGCGCGCTCGACGCGGCGGCGCCCTTCGCGGCGTCACGCGGAGCGATCGCCGTGCGCTGGCTGGCAGAGGATGACGAGGGCGCCGACGCCGACTGGCCCGGCGGCGATGCCGCGATCTCCACCAGTTCGCGTGACCGCTCCGTCCCGGAGGCGGCCCGGCGCGTGCGCCGGCTCGCGCCAGGGCTCGGCGCAGGCCGGCCTGCGTTCAAGAAGATCGACAGCCTGCTGCGCGGCAATACCGCCGCCGAAATCGTCGCCGCGCATCGCGCCGGCGGCTTCACGACCACCCTGGTCGCACCGGCATTCCCGGCACAGGGCCGGTTCGTGCGCGAGGGTCGATTGCATGTCGCCGGTGGCGGGCCACAGGACGGGACGGATCTGGCGGCGCTGCTCGCGGCAGCGGGGGCCGAGCGCAGCATCACGGTCTGCGATACCGGCACCGACGACGACCTCAACCGGCTGGTCGCTACGCATGACCGCGACCCGGGTGTCCTCTGGGCCGGCTCCTCGGGACTCGCGCGCGCCTTCGCCGGCACGGTCGCGGCCGCAGCGGTGCCGCGAGCCGCACGCGTGCTGATGGTGACGGGCAGCGCCCACGCCGTGACGCGTCGAGAGGTCGCCATGATTGCGGCGGCGGCACCGGAAAGCGTGATCGGTGATGACGGCGGACGCCCGGTCGGCGAGATCGCCGCCGCCGTTGCGCGGCGGTTGGACTCCGAGCGGCCCGCGCTCGTCGACGCCGCCGTGGATGCGGCTCGCATGCACGCGCTGTTCGCAGCCCTCGCTCGTCTCGCCTGCCCGGACCTCGTCGTCGTGGTGGGCGGCGACACGCTGCTGCGCCTGCTCGGCGCGCTCGGCTGCGGCCGCCTCTCGGTGCGCGGCGAGGTGGCGGCGGGGCTGCCGCTCTCCGCGCTCGACGACGGCGCCTGGGTCGGCGTGCCGCTGATCAGCAAGTCCGGTGCCTTCGAGGATGGCGGGCTGATCAGGCGGCTTCTCGCCCCGGCGGAGAGGATGCGCGCATGAGCGCGCCGGTGATCGCCGTCACCATGGGCGATCCGGCCGGGATCGGCCCGGAGATCGCGCTCAAGGCAGCGCGCGACCTCGCCCCGCGCATCGCGGCAGGCGCGATCCGCGTCGTGATCGTGGGCGCGATGGCTGAACTCGCGCGCACCGACGCCGCGCTCGGTCTCGGCGCGCGGCTGCGCCCGGGTCTCGCGTCGGTGGTCTGGCCGGAGGTCGCGGTGGTCGGGACGGTGCCCGCGCGCAGCCCGATCGCGTTCGGGACGGTCTCGGGCGAGGCGGGCCACCTCGCCTATGAAGCGGTCGCGACCGCGGTGCGCCACGCGCTCGCCGGTGACGTGGCAGCGATCGCCACCGCGCCGCTGAACAAGGAGGCGCTCAATCTCGGCGGCCATCGTTATGCGGGCCACACCGACATGCTGGCGGACCTGACGGGCGTGAAGGACAGCTGCATGATGCTCGCGCAGGGCGCGCTGCGGGTCACGCACGTCACGACGCATGTGCCGCTTTCGCGCGTCCCCGCGCTGCTCACGCCCGAGCGGCTCGACCGCACCTTGCGCCTGACCTTCGAGGCGCTGACCCGGCTCGGCATCGCCACGCCGCGTGTTGCGGTCGCCGCGCTCAACCCGCATGCCGGCGAAGGCGGGCTGTTCGGCGCCGAGGACGACACCGTCACCGTGCCGGTGCTGCGCGACTGGCGCGCGCGCGGCTTCGACGTGCAGGGTCCCGTGCCGGGCGACACCGTGTTCGTCAAGGCCGCCGCCGGGCAGTTCGATGCGGTCGTCGCGATGTACCACGACCAGGGACATATCCCGGTGAAGCTGCTCGGCTTCCGGATCGACCCGAAATCGGGGGCGATGGCCGAGCTCGGCGGCGTGAACGTCACGCTCGGCCTGCCGATCATCCGGACCTCGGTGGACCACGGCACTGCCTTCGACATCGCCGGCAAGGGGATCGCGAACCCGTCGAGCATGATCGAGGCGATCGAATTCGCCGCGCAGCTCGCCCAGGGCGGCACGGCATGACCCCGATCGCCGCCGCCACGCTGCACGACGTCCTGGCGCGCCTGTTCCGCGCGGGCGGATCGGAGCCCGCGGAGGCGGAGGCCGTGGCGGCCCACCTCATCGAGGCGAACCTGGTCGGCCATGACAGCCACGGTGCGATCCGCGCGCCCAAGTATCTCGCCTGGGTGGCTGCCGGCGAATTGCTGGCCAACCGCCACGCCACGCTGGCGGTCGACGCCGGGCCGCTCATGGTCGTCGATGGCGGGTTCGGCTACGGCCAGGTGATCGGCGCGGAAGCGGTGGCGCTCGCGATCGAGCGCGCAGGCACGCACGGACTCGCATTGATCGGCATCCGCAACAGCGGCCACCTGGGGCGGATCGGCGCCTGGGCGGAGATGCTTGCCGAGGCCGGGCTCGTCTCGGTGCATTTCGTCAACACGTCGGGCTACGGCATCCTGGTCGCGCCGCACGGTGCGACCGAACGGCGCCTCTCCGCCAACCCGATCGCTGCCGGTGCGCCGGGACCCGACGGGCCAATCGTGCTCGACATCGCCACCTCGGCGACCGCGGAGGGGAAGATCCAGGTCGCGCGCAACAAGGGCGAGGCGCTGCCGGCGGGACACGTGCTCGACGGCGAGGGCCGACCGATCACCGACCCGACGGAGTTCTATCGCGATCCGCCCGGCGCGATCCTGCCCTTCGGCGGCCACAAGGGCTCGGGGCTCTCGGTGTTCTGCGAGATCCTCGCCGGCAGCCTGACGCGCGGCGGGTCAAGCCACGCCGCAAGCCCGACTGCGTGGCGGCTGGTGAACAACATGCTCACCCTCGCGATCGATCCGTCACGATTCGGCGACGCGCACGACTTCAGCGCCGACGTCGAGCGGCTCACGGACTGGGTGCGGAGTGCGCGCCCCGCGGTGCCGGGCGAGCCGCCGCTCCTGCCCGGCGAGATCGAGCGGCGCACCCGTACCGCACGCCTGCGCGACGGCATCCCGCTCGACGGGGAGACGATGCGGCAGCTCGCGGAAGCGGCCGCTGCCTATCGCGTCCCCCTGCCCCATCCCCTCGCGGAGACGGTGTGACGTGACCTCGCCCATCCGCCCCAATCCCGTCCGCGAGGTGCTGCGACGTGGCGGCACGGCCTGGGGCGTCATGGCGTTCGAGTTCTTCACGCCCGGCCTGCCCTTCGTGCTCGCGGCCGCCGGCGCGGAGTTCGTGCTGCTCGACATGGAACACTCGGGCATCGGCATCGAGACGATCAAGCAGCAGGTCGTGTTCGCCAAGGCCGCCGGGATCGTGCCGATGGTGCGCGTGCCGGGACATGGCTACCACCTGGTCGCACCCGTGCTCGATGCCGGCGCGCAGGGGATCATGCTGCCGATGACCGAGACGCGGGCGCAGGCCGAGGCGCTGGTCGCGTGGTGCCGCTACCGGCCCGAGGGACGGCGCGGCCTCGGCTTCGGCGTCGGCCATGACGACTGGCGCGGCGCCGATCCACCTGAGGCGATGCGTGCGGCGAACGAGGCCGTGCTGACGATCGCGCTGATCGAGAGCGCGGCCGGAGTCGAGAACGCGCACGAGATTCTCTCCGTGCCGGGGATCGATCTCGCCTGGCTCGGCCACTACGACCTCTCCGACAGCCTCGGCGTTGCCGGTGACTTCGCGCACCCGCGCTATCGCGCGGCGGAGACACGGCTGATCGACGCCGCGCGCGCAACCGGCACGCCGCTCGGCTGGGTCGCCGGCGACGCGGCGGCCGCGCGCGAGGCGCATGCGCGGGGATTCCGCTGCCTCTGCATCGGCCATGAGGTCGCCGTGCTGCGCAACGCGCTCGCCGCTGCCTTCGACGAGGCCCGCGCTGACCGTGCGGAGAGCGCGTGATGCCGGACGATCGGCGTGTGAAGCCAGTGCCGTCGTTCGGGATGGCCCGGCGCGCGATCTCCACACTTTCTGAGGTCCGCGCGAATTCGTTGACGTTCTGCGGATCGTGTGGTGGCGTTCATGAACAACCAACAACGGGAGGAAACCATGCGTAGACGGGACTTCGCAGGAGTGATGGCGCTCGTGCCGAGCACGCTGTTCGGGGCCGGCACGGCGCGCGCGCAGACGCGGTTCGTGCGCGTCGCCACGGCCGGCTCGGGCGGCAATTTCTACCGCCTCGGCAGCGGTCTGGCGGCGATCTGGAACGATACGGTTCCGGGTGTACGCGCCTCGATCCAGGCAACGGGCGGCTCGGTGCAGAACGTCGATCTGCTGGCAGAGCGCGAGGTCGAGATTTCCTACCTTGCGGGGAATGTCGCGGAACTTGCCTTCAAGAACGAGGGCCAGTTCGCGCAGCGCCCGAAGGGCCGCTACGCGGGTCTGCGCGCGATCGCCACGCTCTATCCCAACCCGCAATGGTTCCTGGCGATGTCGTGGGCGCCGGAGATCAAGTCGGTGCGCGACCTCCGAGGCAAGCGCGTCTCGGTCGGCATGCAGGGCAGCCAGGGCGAGGCGGTGTGGCGCATGATCATGGGCCATCTCGGCTGGACGTATCGCGATATCCGCGCCGAATACACCGTGCACCAGGCCGCGATCGACCAGGTGCGCAACCGCCAGATCGACGCGATCATCTGGCCGGATGCGCCCGGCTCCGCGAGCGTGCAGCAGATGATGGACACCGGCTTCGCCCGCCTGATCGACATCGATCAGGACATCATCGCCTTCATGGACAGCCAGGGGCTCGACTACCCCTATACCGTCCCGGCGGAGCACGTGCCGGGCGGCCAGCCGTTCCGCACCTTCGCCTCGCCCGCGCTGCTCGCGACCCATGATCAGGTGCCGGCCGATCTCGTGCATCAGCTCACGAAGTCGATGTTCGACAACAAAGCGCGGCTGGAGCAGGTGCATCCGCTCGCGAAGTTCATGACGCTAGAGGATGCGTTGAGCGGACTGCCGTTCCCGTTGCATCCCGGCGCCGAGCGGTTCTTCAAGGAGATCGGCAGGGCCTGAGGATCGGTACCCCGCGCCGGGCACGCTGTCCGGCGCGGGGCGCACGAGGCTGACACGTGGCAAACGACCAACCTCCCGGCAGGACCGCCCGGCCACAGCGCGCG